>JBOGTO010000509.1:0-6116 GCA_050695155.1 Ktedonobacteraceae bacterium | reverse complement strand
GTTAGCTTCTCAGCCATCGCTGAAGGTGAATCCGCCACCAGCCTCGTCTCCCGTTGCGCATCACACGACAGGTTCAGTCGTGTTGCCAGCGACGAAAGGGGATGCCAATCCGGTGCGCCTGGTCATTCCCGCCATAGGTGTCAGTGCCACTATTGAAGGCGTAGGAGTCACCTTCAGCGGCGATCTGGCCGTACCGCAGCAGCACCCGTGGGATGATGTAGGCTGGTACACGGCGGGTCCGCGTCCAGGAGAACGGGGTAGTTCGGTGATCGATGGACACCTTGATCGCCCAGGTGGATCTCCCGCCGTCTTCTGGTATCTGCGGAATATGCGCGTGGGAGACGAGGTGATGGTGATGGACGCCTACGGGAAAACCTTGAAATTCCATGTGAGAGAAATACAGCTTTACGCGCCGCAAGATGCGCCAATCCAGCAGATTTTCGGCAACGACACTGGCGACTTCCTCAATTTGATTACCTGCGCCGGCGATTGGATTCCTGGCCAGCATCAGACCACCTTGCGGCTGGTGGTCTATACTTCTTTGGATTAAAATATGGCCCGCGTCCCCGCCGGACGCCCACAAGGGGCGTCCCTACATATCAAAGATACCCCCCACCCCTGGATGTCTGTGGTGGAGGGGATGGGGTCATTCCAAATGTAGGGACGCCCCTTGTGGGCGTCCGGGGCGGGGTGGCTTCCACAATCTCCTTCATTCTGCTATACTCATGCATGGAAAACTGCCCCAAAACTCTCATTACCATGAGTATTGCGTCTTACTATTGTAGAATGGGCAGCGTAAGCTGAAAGGATAGCGAATATGCCCACGCTAGTGATCCGGTTCATGCTCTTTCTCAGTTCGTATTTTCCACTGGCGCTGATCTTTTTCGTACTCTACATCGTGCAATACCCGGTATGGGCTATCGTCATCCTGGTGATCGGGCTGGCAGGACTGGCTACTTTACTACTCTATTTCTTCAGCTTCGCGCCCCGCCTGGGTTCATTTCAAGAGCAGGTGACGGGAATGCAAAGGCGCGACGGTGATGTGATGAGTTATGTTGCCAGTTATCTCATTCCGTTTGTGGCGATCCCTTTCGGTGGCTGGCAGCAATCAATCGCATTGCTGGTTTTTATCGGCGTATTAGGAATAGTATATGTGAACTCGAATATGATTCAGGTTAATCCAATGCTGAATTTATTCGGCTATCATCTCTACGAAATCACCGTAGAGAAAAGTCAGGTACCGCATTCATTTATCACACACAACCGGGTCGCGCTCGGTTCGACCATCCATATTATTGATATTGGTGATGGAATTTTTCTTGAGAAGAGGGTACGCGCGAAATGACAACTGCAAAAGCCATCTTTGAAAACATGCTCGCACTCGATTTGAGTACATGTGAAGTAACGGTATGTCTGGCCTCCGCCCTGAAAGATGAGAGCAGGCCGCGTATTGAACGCTTGCTGCTCTCGACGGAATTGGTCGAGACATTTCGCAGCATCGTCAGCTTTACGCAGGCGCGTTATAAGCGCGATTACAGCAATAGCGACCTGCTGCTGCATCGTTACGCCCTGCAAAGCAAGCCCGATACGCACGAGGTTGAGTACCTGGATGTCTCAGCTTACGAGAGCATCGCCGGGCAGATAGAGCCGCTCGTAACCCTGGCGGATCTCGAGATATTCGAGGCCGACGAGAAGTTTGTCGCTGGTATGCGCTTCTATGTGATTGTGGCGCAGCCACCGGAAGGTGATGCTGTGTACTTCTTTCGCGCCTATTCGCCCAAAAAGATGCTCAGCCGCTCGCGCTCCTTCGCCATGATCTTCAGCAATGGCATCTACGATCGTGTGAGCGATCCTATGTTCCTCTTCGATCACATGATTGATTGTGTCTACCAGGACGGCATGATGTTCCTTTTCAAGAAAGAGCATTTTCACGAGATGTTCCGCTTCTTTGAGATGGTGCGCAAAGTTGCCAGCGAGACGCTGGAAACGATTCGCATTGCCGTGCCAATCCACAATTTCGAGACCTTCGTTAAGGACTGCGAAGCCAATATGGCGAAACAGATAAAACTCAACCATATTGCCTCGAAACCCTACCTGGAGCGGCTGACAATCGACAATATCAAGAAAGTGATTGTGAAGAACAACCTGTCGGTGTCGATCATCAAAGACGGCAATAAAGAGATGATTGTCTATGACCACACCAATAAATGGGTGCTACTCAAACTGCTGGACGACGACTACCTGTGGTCGCTGATGACCGAGCAGAGCTACGAAGTGTCGGGCAAACGTGATGTGTCCGAAAGATAAGAAAGCATGATTATCTCAGCTTTGCAATAGGCTGAGATAATCATGCTAAATCGAGAAAAAAAGGATAGGCATCCTCCAAAGTGAGTTGCAATTTAGAAATAGACAATACTATAGTTTAAAAAAGTTGTATATGAAGCTGTAGTGAGAGATGCGCCGTTTGTTTACCGGATTTACCGCAAAGTATAAGAATACAATTCCATGATTATCTCAGCGAGCTACAAAACCGACATACCGACATTTTACAGCGAATGGTTCATGAACCGTTTGCAGGCTGGATATTGCAAGATGGTCAATCCGTATGGGCGGCAGATTTATACCATCGACCTGTCGCCCGACGCGGTAGATGGCTTTGTCTTCTGGACCAAGAATATTGGCCCGTTCATCAAATACCTTCCTGAAATCTGCCAACGTGGATACCCATTCATTGTGCAGCATACTATCAACGGCTATTCCCGTGAGCTTGAGTTCAGGGTTATTAATTATACGCATACCATCGAGCATATGAAAAAGCTGGCGGATGACTACGGGCCTGACGTGGCTATCTGGCGTTATGACCCTATCATTATCTCTTCTTTAACGCCCGTTGACTGGCATCGACGCAATTTTGAGACGCTGGCACGATCATTAGAAGGCACAACTAATGAAGTTGTGATCTCATTTGGTCAGATTTATAAAAAGACGCGGCGAAACATGGAGTGGGCGGCGGGTGAATTTGCCTTTTCGTGGAGCGAACACGAGGCCATGACGTGGGATGAGGTGCGCAAGCTGGTAAGCGAACTGGCGCAGGCCGCCAGCGCGCATGGAATGCAATTGCGCGTCTGTTCGCAGCAAGCCTTGCTCATTCCGGGTGTCATCGAGGAGGCGCGTTGCGTGGACGCCGACCGTCTTGAGCGTGTTTCCGGCAAAGCCATTCTGGGGAAAACGCGGCAAAAAGGCAACCGCAAAGAGTGCGGCTGTTTCGCTTCAAGAGATATTGGTGAGTATGATACCTGCCCGCATGGCTGCGTCTACTGCTATGCCGTGCAGAACCGCGACCTGGCTTTGCAGCGCTACAGAGCGCATGATCCAGCAAGTGAATTTTTGTTTGCGCCCGAACATGTACAGGTCGGAGAAAGCGGTGCAAATGAGAATCCTGGCACGATTCCTCTGGCTCACATTGGAAAGAAGCATTGGCTGGCTGAACAACCCGCGCAAGATGTTATAGTCGTTCAAGAGCCATTGTTTGACTTGTGAGTTATACAGGGAAGCGAGGATACATTTCATGGGACAGATAATCTACCAGGTTGATTCTTTCACCAACAAACCTTTCGCGGGCAATCCGGCGGCAGTGTACATCTTGCCCGAAGAGCGGGATGCGCAGTGGATGCAGAATGTGGCGAAAGAGATGAACTTATCGGAGACGGCCTTTTTGCTCAAAGGGCATGATGGCTATGATCTGCGCTGGTTCACTCCTGCCGCCGAAGTAGAATTGTGCGGACATGCCACGCTTGCCAGCGCGCATATTTTGTGGGAGACAGGCTTGTTGAAAGCGGGCGAACAGGCGCGTTTCCATACGCTGAGCGGATTGCTTACGACGGATCAACAAGGTGACTGGTACGAGATGGATTTTCCCGCCAGGTCAGACACGCCTGCTGAGGTACCGGCCAGTCTCCTTGAAGCTCTGAGCGTAAAAGCGACAAACGTAAGCCGCAACCAGTTTGATTTCCTGGTTGAGGTTGCATCTGAATCGATTGTACGCGAGATGCAGCCCGATATTACGCTATTGAGCAAGATTCCGGTACGCGGTGTGATCGTCACCAGCCGCTCTGATTCTAAAGACTATGATTTTGTGTCGCGTTTCTTTGCTCCTGCGGTAGGCGTCAATGAGGACCCGGTCACCGGCTCGGCTCATTGCTTTTTGAGTCCTTATTGGAGCGAGCGGCTGGGCAGAAACGAACTGGTGGGCTACCAGGCATCGGCGCGTGGCGGCGTGGTCAAGGTGCGCCTGGACGGAGACCGCGTGCATCTCGGCGGGCAGGCAGTAACAGTGCTGCGGGCAGAACTAGTTTAGCCTGGTGCCTTTTTACTCATCATGCTTTAATTAAACTGGTTTGTGTTGTTTCTCGGCGTGGAACACCAGCCAATAGAGCAGAATTATGGGCAACAGGAAGAGTTGCGCGATTAAGAGAGACATGGCCGGTCCAATCCTGTCGGCAAATATGCCAAAGATGGCCCCAAAGATTGCGAAGAAGATACTGCCAAAAAAGGAATTGATAGAGGCTATCGTCGCGCGTTGTCGATCTGTGAACTCCCTTTGCAGTAAGGTATTGCTTGCAACGGCGGAAGGACCGTACAAAATGCCCGATGAAGATAGGAGAACAGGCGAAACAACTGTGGGGAAAAGCAGAGCCAGTATAGCAATCACTTTACTGACCGATGTGTTAAAGATCAGCACTTTGATGGCTCTGAACCTGTTAAGTATTTTTCCACTTGCTCGAAAACTAATCGCCTGGCCTGAGTACTGTATCACTCTCGCAAAGCCAATCGCCCACACGGGCCAGAGAGTCTGATAGAAGGCCGGGCGAAAGCGGAGCGAGACACCGCCAACACTCGTGTCAATAATTCCCGCGATACTGAGCAGTCGTAGTTTTTTATTCGTGACGAGATAGCGGAGAGCCTCCCTGATGTGGGTAAATATGCTCTCGCTTTGTTTGCGGCGCATGGGTGGTTCGACGAATTGAAAAGCGATGAAGACGCATAGCAATTGCGGAATAACAGACAACCATAGTGCAAGAGGAAATGACCAGTACGCGATGATTGCGCCAAGCACAACAGCTATAGCTGCGGAGAAGGACAACATGGAAGTCACCTTTCCATAGTAATCATGATAGTTTTGCTCATCACCTGAAGCCGCCACTGTCTCATACAAAAGCGCGTCGTTATTCCCGCTATACAGAGCCACAGCAAGTCCTTCAAACACAGCGCCGATTATCAGAATTACATACAACTGGCCGAGAGCATAAGACACTACAGCCAGGACCTGAGCGATAGAACCAACGATGATACAGGTTTTTCTACCAATGCGATCGGAGTACATGCCGGTTGGTATTTCAAAAAGCGCATCCGCGACCTGTGTGATGGATAGAATACTTATACCCAGAGCGTAAGAATGCGTGACCTGAACAAAGTAGATAATGGCGATACCATAATACAAATTAAAGGAATATGAGAAGTTAAACCATGAGAGAAGTTTGATATTTTTCGTTAATTGCATAGTATGCTGCTTCCCATTTACTAATCGTTCCTGCGCAAGTTCCTTTACCCTGTATTCAATTGTAACAAAAAGGCGGCTTTCTAAGCTTGACGCATAGCTGGTGGGTATGTTACCATTGGAATATGAAAATGCTCAACCCACAATTTATCCAAATGTCAGATTTTGCCGCGTAAGCAAGCACGCCGGGCTACGCGGCAGGAAGTGGCACCATACTAACTAACATTGTTACTTGCATTTATATGCAAGTAACAATGTCCGTCTGAACGGAATATACCTCTTACCCCTCTTCCTTGCTCTCCATCTCGCGGCGTGCGCTGCGGATATGTTTCTTCGCATTGTGATTGACTGACCCACATTTGCCGAGCTTATCTGCCGCGTGTATGCCGAGAGAGCGTAGCTATCGTTGTTTTCTTCAAACTGTATGGATGATAGTAGAGTTCCAATTAGTTTAGCAGGTATCAGAGGGGGTTAAGATGTCACAGGCGCATAATATTCAAGACGAGGTAGCGGGTGTAGGGGTGGGAGAAGCGCATGTTGTTGCGCCACAACGCATACC
>JBOGTO010000508.1:0-4651 GCA_050695155.1 Ktedonobacteraceae bacterium | reverse complement strand
GCTGTCGCCCGCTCGACAGCCACCACGCCTGCATCAATCGCGAGGCCAGCGCCGGCCAGCATACCGAGGTTGCGCATGGCCTTGCGGCGCGATTGACGAATGTTGAACCAGTTTCGTAAATCCATGTCTCCCCTTTCTCTGAAACAAAACATACGAAGACTTGAAATAATGAGGATACGCTTTCAAAATAAACGGTCTCTTGCTTGATATTCGCCTACTAGCAACCATTCGAGAAACATGATAAAATAGCCTTGCCTATTTATGATTTTTTTACTTCATCGAATTGAGTACAGAGATTATGCGTTACGCCATTTTTACCGATATACATGCGAACCTGGAAGCGCTCGATGCGGTCCTGAATAAAATCGATGCCATCTCCGCAAAGGAACCCATCGATCAAATCTGGTTTCTGGGCGACCTGGTTGGCTACGGGCCGGACCCCAATGAATGTATCCTCAAGTTGCGCGCGCGTACCGATGTCATCATTGCTGGCAATCACGACTGGGCGGCTGTAGGCAAAATCGACCTGGAAGATTTCAGCCCTGCCGCGCGTATCTCGGCGGAGTGGACTGCCGAACAATTGACCGATGAACACCGCGCATTTCTCAAAAACCTGCCCGAACGCCTGGAAATAGGCGATTGTACGCTCGTGCATGGCAGCCCCTACGGCCCGCTCTGGGAATATCTGACCGAAGAGTCACTGGCGGAACGCAGCTTTGAGTACTTCACCAGTCGCTATTGCTTTGTCGGACATACCCATGTGCCGGTGATCTTCCAGCAGCCCGACGTTGCCAACACGCCCACCATACCACTTGGGGATACCGGCGAATTTGAAGCCATTCGCCACCTCCGCTCCAATGGCGTCGATGTTCACCCAACGGGTGAGAGCGCGGACGATGATGACGAAACTACCGAGATGGCCGCCGTGCGTTCGCAAGCGCAGCAGCTTCTAACAGCACAAACAAGCGATGAAAAGGCCGCAAGCGCATTTACAGAACCAGGCGACGAGCAGCATAGCGACGCCGACGTTGAGACTGAGGAAAGTATCACCGCTCCAGACCAAATCCCATCAGAGGTAGCTTCCACGCCCGTTGAGAATGGAAACACGCAACAGGATGAAGGCGACGACGATAGCACAGAATATGCCCTACCACCCCAGGGCGATTACGAGGGTGTTAGGAGCCAGGGCGGGGGCAAGGGTGTTAGGAGCCAGGGCGACCGCAAGGGTCGCCCCTACCCTACTACGTTGGCTGATGCTCATACTGACAAGGATGAGGCGAATGAAGAACCTCTTTTTGCGGAATATGGAGAGGAGTCGCTCGCTTCACCAGAACCGGAAGCTGAACAACTGGCGTTGTTGGAAGCGGATAATCTGCCTCCCGTCGATGTGACCGCTGAAGATGCTCAAGAAGTGACTACAGAAGATAACAGCCCGGCTGAGGACGACGATGAGACGACAGAGTTTGAGCTGGCAAATGAGAACACTTCTACGGGCGAGCATACAGACGAACTCATGCAGCAACTTGATTTTGATGACTATATGACGTATCTGGTTGAAGAGGGCGATGTAGAAGCGACTACGCCTGAGAGCGAGATTGCTGAGGCAGAAGAACGACTCAATGGTGAAATCGAGGAATTGCTGACGCTGCTGGGATTGAGTCAGAGCATGATCGCCGTAACGAATGTAATGATAACACCACCAGAAGGACACTGGGAAACGCCAGTCGGCTATCGCGCCATCGTGAACCCCGGCGGGGTCGGGCAGCCGCGCGATGGCGACCCACGCGCCGCCTTCATGATCTACGATACAAAGAAGGGCTTCGAGTTTTATCGCATTCCCTACAATTTTGAGAAAACACAGGAGAAGATCATCAATGCTGGCCTGCCGCAATTCCTGGCGGTGCGTCTGCAATTTGGTCGTTGAATAGAGTTCATGAAACTGGTTATTGGTCTGGGCAATCCGGGCGCGGAATACGAGCGCACGCGGCATAACATTGGGTTTCGCGTGGTGGATAAACTGGCGGCACAAGAGGGTTGGAAGTGGAACGAAAGGCGCAGTCGCGCAGTTCTGGCAAGCGGCACTCTCGGCCTGGAGAAAGTAGTGCTGGTCAAGCCCATCACCTATATGAATCTGAGCGGCGAGGCGGTCGGCGAACTGATGCGCTGGTATAAAGTGCGACCCGAAGATATGCTGGTGATCTATGATGAACTTGATCTGCCCGTCGGCAAAGTGCGCCTGCGCCCCAATGGCAGCGCCGCCGGGCATAACGGCATGAAAAGCATCATGCATCATCTCCACACTGATGCTATCCCGCGCCTGCGCGTTGGCGTCGGTCATCCCACCAACGCCCACATCCAGGGCAAAGATCATGTCCTGGGCGTCCCATCAATCGATGAAGGCATCCTGATCGCCGGAGCCGAAGACCGCGCCGTCGAAGCTGTCCGTCTGGTCATCACACAGGGCATCGGCACAACGATGAACCTTGTCAACGCCGACCCCGAAGAGGCACAGCGCAAAGCCGAGGAGCAGGAGCGGCGGCGCAAGGAACGCGCCGAACGACAACGCCTGAAGCGGGAACAAGAGGCGGCAGCAAAAGCGCTCGCCAACGAAGACGAAGAAAAAACGATCTCATAGTTCAATGGGGCAGCACGAAGCTAAACATCGAGTAGCGAAAAGCTGTCCAATCGCTATTCTTGGGATCGGTTGTCGGCATGAACTCGATACGCACCTGCACCGATGTTTTTCCGGCGGTCAAAGCTGCCGGGAGAGGAAAATCTTCATCGCGCCAGCAGCGCTTGTGTCCATCAACACCCGCTCCATTTGATGCGCCAGCATCGTACCATGTTCCCGCGAAACTCCCATCGAGATAGACATTGGCATGCTGGTCGGCAACACAATCGTCGAAGGTGCGGCGCAAGAATGCGCCAACATTGCGTGGGTCAAGCTGCATTGTAAAGCTGGCCGCCCCGGTCAACGCGCTTCCTGTTGCGCTGCTTAGCGGGCTATGTACCGTGTATTCATACGCAGCGCTGAGCTGGTAAGTCTGTTCGCCCGTTGCTGTGTAATGGTGCGCAAGCGCGCTGGCAGGCTCTGCTGGCAACATATCATCGCTGAGTAAGGCGGTTTGCTCTGGCGTTCCATACCAGAGCATAGTGGCGCGATAGGGCAGCGTACTTTCATCGCTTCCGCCATGCTCCCAGCGCGCAACAAGATGGCGATTAAACGGAATACTATCTGCAATCAGGAAACGGTAGAGCGCGGCCCCGTCGATATTGCTACCGGACGGATTGTTGATACTGCTCGGCAGACCGCCCAGGGGCAGCGAAACCTGCTGTCCGTTATTCCAGTAGTTGCCACCTAAGCCCCATTCCTCGGTACCCGTAACAGCGATCTGCGGAGTCTGGCTATCATCGAGATAGATATGTGGATCGCCCTCAAGCGTACTGCCGGGCGCGGAAAAGTTGATGACGGTGCCAACCAGCTTGCCACTCCCTGTCACATCCAGAAAGGTCATATCCTGTCCAGGTTGCGGATGCGCTACGCTGGTATAGGTGGCATGGAACGTTCCCCACCACTGCGGCGGGTCGCGGAACGGCTCATAGGATACTCTCCAGTGAATACCGCTAAGAGGGGCATCGGCCTGCATAACGATGCGAGCGCGTGAGGAAAAAGGCATCGGCCAGGAAAGATGAAAGATCATAGCCCCCGTTTTATCCGCAGTCATACTCGCCATCCAGCCCTGCACTAAGGGGCGATTATGCGGAAAATAGATGCCCGCGCCATCTCCCGCCAGGAATTTGATGGGCGCATTAACTGCTGGCTGCCTGTCACCATCCCAGTAGATCAGCAGGCGCGCGTTGCCAAAACGCACCATTTCCTGTGCGGAAACCCGAAACTCCAGCGCGCGAATCTGCGCCGGGCCATTGAGCGTCACCACCGGCGACTCCCCGGAGGCTGCAAGCGTCAGATCGCCCTGCTGTTGAGACATCGATTGTGTCGCAACAGCACTGGCAGGACAACGCAAAAGGTTCACCACATCGTTTACCGGCTCCTGGCCGTTCCAGGTTGAGAGCTTGCTGCCATAGGGCAGTTTGCGGTAGAGCGCGTAGAAGTTGCCGTTGGCGTATTGCGCTGTCCATTGCATACGCTGCTGGAACGGTATGGACGCCGCCACGACGCTGCTGCCCTGGCTCTCCCCCCGATTGAGGGAAAGCGGATAAGGGAAGGCACTGTCGGGACTATTGATTGGAGATGTTTGTCCAAGATCGCTCGTATTCAGGGTCGCGGCGACATGCCCATCTAACGAAAGATGCCAGGGGCCGCCATAGTTTTGCTGCATACGCATAAAGGTCATGATGCCCGGCCCCGCCTGATCAAAAAGCACACGCTCTCCATCTGGCAAGACGCGCGCGACATGCGTATTATCAGCATTGCTGCCGCCCGTATCAGCCGTAGACGCGCCCTCAACCCGATCTCCCAATTCCAGGTACGATAGCTTGTCCAGGTTGCGATAAGCATCAAGGCCGAGATAGAGCGGCGGCGTTTGCGTACCTGGCAAGGATATACCTCGCGTTCCGCCAGAACTACAGGCATTCACGATCTCGCTTGCATCGCCAGTGGGCCAGAAATGTACCGCAAGGAGAATAGTAG
>JBOGTO010000507.1:0-16948 GCA_050695155.1 Ktedonobacteraceae bacterium | reverse complement strand
GTAGTGGCGACCCTGGCGGTCGGCAAGTTTCCTGCTACGGCCTGGCAACAGCCCTGACTACAATTCTCGACTTTTCGATTCCACGATGTTCGTAATACGCTCGATGAAGGCGGCGAGGGGCGTTGCGCCGAGATTTTCGTTCGTGCGCAGGCGCACGGAGACGGCATTGTCTGCCGCTTCCCTGTCGCCGACGACGAGCATATAAGGAATCTTTTGCATCTGGGCGTCGCGCACTTTGGCGTTCATACGCTCGCTGCGCGTGTCCACGTCGGCTCGCACACCGACCGCTTTAAGCGCGGCCTGCACGCTGTTGGCGTACTCGTTGTGACGGTCGGCGATGGGGATCACCATTGCCTGCACGGGTGCCAGCCAGACCGGGAAGGCTCCCGCGTAATGCTCGATCAGCATCGCCATGAAGCGTTCCGTTGAACCCGTCACGGCGCGGTGAATCATGACCGGGCGATGCGGCTGACCATCCTCGCCGATGTACTCAAGTTCAAAGTTGTTCGGCTGGTTAAAGTCGAGTTGCACCGTCGAACACTGCCAGTCGCGGCCAAGCGCATCCTTGACCATGAAGTCCGTCTTGGGACCATAGAAAGCGGCTTCGCCGATCATCTCGCGGTACTTGATGCCCTTGTTCTCGACCGCTTCACGCAGCACACGCTCGGCCGTCTCCCAGACCTCGTCGCTGCCCGTGTAATCCTCTTTTTTGTTGGGGTCGCGCAGCGAAAGCGAAATCCAGTAGTCCGTCAGGCCATACGTATTGAACACCTCCAGCGTCAGGTCGATGGCGCGGTTGAACTCTTCCTGAATCTGATCGGGACGCATGAAGACGTGCGCGTCGTCCTGCGTCAGGCTGCGCACGCGCGCCAGACCCGTTAGCGTGCCGGCCTTCTCGTAGCGATAGAGCGTGGCAAACTCGGCGTAACGCACCGGCAGTTCGCGGTAGCTGTGCATCTGCGACTTGTAAAGCGTGATGTGGTGCGGGCAGTTCATCGGCTTGAGGATATACCCCTCGTCTTCCGAAGCTTCCTGCTCGCCCTGCATAACGGGAAACATGTTCTCGCGGTAGTTATACCAGTGCTTCGACGTTTTGTACAACTTCACTTTGCCGAGGTGCGACGTCCAGACATGCTGGTAGCCGTATCTCTCCTGCGTCTCGCGTACATACGTCTCCATCAGGTAGCGCAGCGTCTCGCCGTTGGGCAAGAACAATGGCACACCGGCTGGTACTTCATCGCTGATAACGAACAGCTTGAGTTCGCGCCCCAGCTTGCGATGGTCACGTTTCTGTGCCTCTTCCAGGCGCCACAGGTATTGATCGAGTTCCTCCTGCGTGAACCACGCCGTGCCGTAGATGCGCTGCAACATGGGACGATGCTCATCGCCGCGCCAGTAGGCTCCGGCTATCTTCATCAGCTTGATCGGTCCGATCTGACCCGTATTCTCCACATGCGGCCCACGACACAGGTCAAGAAACGTGTCCTGCGTGTAGATGCCGACCTCGGCATCGGGCAGGTTTTCGATCAGCTCAACCTTGTAAGACTGTCCCTTCGCGCGGAAGTACTCCAACGCTTGCTCGCGCGGCCAGCGGTCGCGTATAAAGCGAAACTTGCCCGCGATAATGTGCCGCATACGCTCCTCAATGTCCGGTAGATCTTCGGGCGTCAGGTTGCGCGGCAGATCAAAATCATAATAGAAACCGTCCTCAATAGCTGGCCCGATGGCAAGTTTGGCATCCGGGAAAATCTCCAGCACGGCCTCCGCCATGACGTGCGCGGCGGAGTGGCGCATACGCTGAACCGGCGTATAATTGAGCGATTCATCCAGTTCTGCTTCAACCGACATGATAATAGCCTCCTCACTCGGCAAAACGACAATAAAAAAACCTTTCCATCCCTCACCAGGGACGAAAAGGCAAATGGACTTTCCGTGGTTCCACCCGTTTTCCGCATCGCCCATGCAAGCAAACCTTGTCCCATTTTTCATGAGACGAATGCGCTTTGGCGACCGCTAACGTGGTCGAGACGTATACCTTCGAGATGCTCTACATCGCATCCCTACCAGTATAGGCTGGCGAGGGGTACCGGCACTCCTTGCTGGTTGGTGCGCTTTCAGCCGCCGGCGCATCCTCTCTGAAAACCTCCGGGGAGGGACATGTCTCGCTTCTGCCATATTCAGTTTATCAAGGTAATCTTACCATAGTTATACGATGAAGTAAATAGTTTTTGCCTCGTGAATTACCGGTAATGTGCAAGAGATTCTTCAAGTCCTCCCCAGGCGGTCGTTTGTAAGGAATGATAGAGGTGGCGGCTTTGAGGGCGAAGGCAGAGTCGGTTCGTTTTCTGTAGGTTGCCCGCATTCTTTCCTGAGAATTTGCTGTGGGTAGACGAACTCGGTCAGCCCTTCTTCGCCCGGCTCCAGGCTCTCCACACCGACATGATCGAGCAGGCGCGGTTCATCCATGTAGACACGCAGTACAGTGCCGCGCCATTCCTTATTCGGATTAACAGGTCCATCTTCGGGCCGTGCCAGATAGACGATGATGTCGCCGATTCGCAGCATTCGTAAAAATCGTTTATCAACTGGCATAGGATATTACCCCCTCTTGCTGCCCTTCTGTTTTTTCGTGTGGCGTTGTTGCTTCGTCTTTTGCTTATGGTCTCCACCCCAATCATCGCTATTCATGAGCGCCAGTGCTTCCTCGTGCTTGCCCTCGTCGATGAGGTGCAGCAGGTACTCGCCGCTGCGCTGCATTCGTGCGTTGATGAAATCGTGCCGGGCGGTGATGGCGAACCCATGCAAGACGCACCCGGCTGCTTCCCGTTCCAGGTCGATCTGATGCACTGTACGCGCTACTTCGCTCTTCCCTCCTGCTTCGTCCATAATAGATGTCCTTTCTATTCAACACTTAGCTTACTTTTTCCTCTGGTTTATGGTATTCTTCAATACACATATTAACCGACTAGTAGATATGAGGGAATGCGCGTATAGGGTCATAATAAAGGCTATGTAATGACATGGTTTTATGATCCAATAGGTACATAAGCCGCACAGAAATGGAGTAATACATGAGTTATCATTATGGACAAACGATAAAAGAGTACAGAATAGCTAGTAAAATGACATTAGAACAGTTAGCATCCAGATGGCCTTCTAAAGAAACAGGGGTGAATATTCGTTATGTTATAGATGTGGAGGCGGGCAAGAAGCGCATAACAGATGTGGAAATCCTGCGTAAGTTGGCGGCAGTATTACATATTCCTCTGTGGAAATTGGGTCTGAGTGAATATGATCCCTTTAATCAAAACAACCTTGAGATAACCTTCACGAATATAGCCAATGACTATGATTTGATAAACTCATTCATTAAGCAAATATGGGTAACAAAAGTCACAAGCGGGATAGATATAGATAAGCATATACGGCTATTAGAGGACCATTTCCAAAAAATATTTACTTTATATCCAGAGGGAGTTTTAATTCGCCAGGATATGTATGGACTTTACGCGCAAATAAAGCGTTTACAAGCAGTACGGGCATATGATAATAAAAACTACTCGCGGACGCTGACACTCTTCCAGGAAATGCTGACTATTGCAAAAAAGGATAATAACCCTGTCTCGTTAGCTCTCTCAAATATGGGGATAGGGATTGAGTTGTTACGGGCAAAAGAGCTGGATCAAGGCTTGGATCATTTAGAGCAGTCCAGAGATTATACCTTTCATACCAGTAAAGAATTGGCCGCGTTAGTCCATTCCATGTTGTCACGCGCGTATGCAGAAAAAGGAGACTTACTGAAGTTTGAACGAGCATATAATGTTGCTCTTTCCTTAGGAGCAAGCCTGAAAAATGAACGTTTGAATATGCATGACTATGTATTTCATAGTTTATCAGGTTTAATGCTAGAAGTAAGTAGTGGGTACATTATGCTCGATACTCCTCAGAAGTCGCTAGAAATCTTACCACTAGTGGAAAAACAAATAGATATAGAACAAAACATTTACCTCAACATGTGGGTTCCATTAGATTATTCTCAGGCATATATGGAAGCAAATGAATTAGAAGAGAGCATCAAATATTTAGGGCAATTTGAGGAAAGAACACATAGCATGAAAACAAAGCACATAGAGTCGCGTATAAAAGAACATTTATTTGATATATCTGCGCAATTTGGTGAGCATCCCTTAATAAAAGATTTTAAGAATATGCATATGGGGTAAATAATGACCTGACTATAATATAAGTTAATGGTCTTGCAAAGGTTCTATTCTCCACTTCTTCCAGAGAAATGTTGTCGCCATGAAACGTATAAAGATGCTGTTGTACCTCTTCATTTGATATTTCGTCTGGTATGAACGATAAAGCCTTTAGATCATCATACCAGATAAATCTATCAGCCAGTAAATGCCAGTCTCTCGGATTCTTTTGATAACTCATAAAATCCCCTCTTTTTGAGTGACTAAAAAACATGTTCTAGCTAGATATCTATTTTATCACAGAGGGAAGACGAAAAGCCAGGGATGGATTGCACCTGTGACAGAACAGAAAGGAATCTCTAACTATGGCTCGCATTGATTATTTCAATGACCCGAACGCACCAAAGGCGAACAGTATTGTGCCTGCTGCCTCTGCAATTGTCACAAACGCAGAAGGAAAGTTTCTGTTAGAGCGGCGGAGTGATAATGCTCGCTGGGGTTTGCCATCAGGTGTGATGGAAATCGGAGAGAGTATTGGTGAGACAGTGGTGCGAGAAGTCAAAGAAGAAACAGGTTTAGATATTCAGGTTGATTATCTCGTCGGTGTCTACACGAATCCACATCATGTGATCGCATTTTCTGATGGGGAAGTCCGACAACAATTTTCTCTTTGTTTTGCCTGCACGCTCCTTGGTGGAGAAATCCAGATCAGTTCGGAATCGTTTGAAGTGGGTTTCTTTTCCCCTGAAGAAATTGAACAATTACATCTGCACCCCTCCCTCTCTCTAAGAATCAAACATTATCTGGAACATCATTCACAGTCAGCTATCTGTTAGTCTGTGCGGGGTCGCCCCTGGCGGTCGCCCTGGCATCCTGCTTGTTCCTCATTGCACCTCATGTTACAATAGGTCAAACAAACGTTGTAACGAGACAGGTGAAGAGAACAAATACATGGAAGAGCAGGTGGTGGCGCAGGTAAACCCTCAGATTGAAGCCGCCGACGATATCGCAACTTTTGTAGCGCGTTACCCATTTCCCCTGGACGCCTTTCAACTTGAGGCTATTGGCTATCTTGCGAAAGGACAGTCTGTGATGGTGGCCGCTCCCACCGGCACCGGTAAAACGATGGTGGCCGAGTATGCCATCTGGCGAGCGCGACAACAGGGCCAGCGCGTCATCTACACTACACCTCTCAAGGCACTTTCCAATCAGAAGTACCGTGACCTGCGCGTCTTGTATGGCGAAAGCGCGGTCGGGCTGGTGACGGGCGATATTGTGGAGCGCAGCAGCGCGTCAATCGTGGTCATGACGACGGAAGTCTACCGTAATATGCTGTTGGAGGAGAGCGGAGATCGCTCCGATGAAAGTGAACTGGTGGTTCCTTCAGAACTGGCGGACGTTGGCTACATCATCTTCGATGAACTGCACTTCTTGAGCGATGCCGGGCGCGGACCGGTCTGGGAGGAGGCCATCATTTGCTCGCCGCCCCATATTCGCCTGGTTGGCTTGTCCGCGACGGTCAGCAACGCGGAAGACCTGGCCGACTGGATTAGCCGTGTGCATCGCCCTATCGAACTGGTCGTGCATGAAGAACGCGCCGTCCCTCTTGAACATTACTACTTCCTCGATGGAAAGCTACATCTTGTGCAGGATGCCGACGGCAACCGTATGGAGCGTTTCCCCAACACCGGCGGCGAAGCCCGCATCGCCATGATGAAAGGCCGTAACCGCGTCTATACTTTCGATGATGACGATGACGATGACGATGGGGGTGTTGTGGGGCCAAATGGGAATGTAGGGACGCCCCTCGCGGGCGTCCGGCCCCCGCATGGCGATGCAAATGTGGCGGGGTCTGCCGGTGTCCGGCCCCCGTCGGCGCCAAAACGTCCTATAGAACATAAAACACCCACTCCCGGCGAAGTGCTTACTGCCTTACGCGACGCGGATTTGTTGCCATGCCTCTACTTCTTGCCGGGGCGCAAAGTGGTGGAAGAGGCGGCCATTGGCGCGGCCTTGCACCGCTTTACCACTCCTGAAGAAGAGCAGCAAATCCGGGAAGAGGTGGCCGTCTGGCTCACGCAACTGCCGCGCGAAGATCGCAATTTGCGCCAGGCGCATACGCTCTCCGAACTGTTGCCGCGTGGCATCGCTTACCACCACGCCGGGTTATTGCCGGGCTTGAAGGTGCTGGTCGAGACACTGTTCGCGCGCGGGCATTTACGCGCCGTTTTTGCTACCGATACGCTCGCGCTGGGCGTCAATATGCCTGCCCGCGCCGTCGTCGTGGGCAGCCTGAGCAAATTTGACGGGCAAGAGATGCGCCTGTTGACGCCCAACGAGTATCGCCAGCTTACAGGGCGAGCCGGGCGGCGCGGCATGGATGTGCGCGGCGCGGCGGTCATCCCCTATTCGCCCTGGGAGCAATTTGAGGAGTCATTCCAGCGCATCACAGCCGAACTATTGCCGGTGACAAGCTCCTTCATTATTCGCTATAACTCGGTCTTGAATCTATGGCGTCCGGGCGATGTCAAGCATTTGCGCCGCATCTGTGCCTCCAGCCTGCGCGAGTATCAACGCTACGTCTTATGGGAAAGCCGCGAACTGACCCGCCTTGAGAAGCTGGAAGCACGCGCCCAGAAAGCGAAAAAGGGCGGCGGCAAATCGCCCAAAAAGAAGGGCGCGACCTCTGCTATGGCTATCGAAGCCCTGGAGAAGCGGCGCAAGAAGATTGGCGCGTACCCGCTTAGTCGCGCTGGAGCTGCCGAACTAGAGGGTACCATCTACGCGCTGCGTGTGCTTGGCTATATCGACGAGCGCGAACAATTGACGCTCAAAGGGCGTTTGCTGCGCAACATTTTTCATCCGGCAGGCATCTTCCTGGTAGAGATGCTGACACGGGGCATTCTGGACGACCTTACGGCAGGAGAAGTGGCCGAGGTGTGTAGCTGGTTCACCTTCGACCATGATCGCCGCCTGCGCAACCAGAATACCCTGAACGGCAATACAGCGCGTGTGCGCCGCGAACTCTGGCACATTACACAGCATGTGCGAGCCATCGAAGATCAGGCCAATATTAGCCCTTCTCCTGGTATCTTGCCCGAATTTCATGGCGTCGCCCTGGCATGGTCGCGTGGCATGTCGCTCAGCGGCCTGCTGCAACGTATTGACCTGGCCGAGGGCGATCTGCTCATGCTGTTGAACCAGACCATCGATCTCTTGCAGCAGGTGCAATCCGCCGTAGGGCAGGCGCTTGACGCGCGCGATTTCTGGGACGAGGTAGAAGCTCAGACCGAAGTGAAGCACAAGAAAAAACGCGCCGCCCAACTGCGCCTCTACCGCGAACACCTGGAACGCCTGCGTCCCATACTCGCGCAAGCCTCCATCTCCCTGTTGCGCGGCATCATCATACAAAGCCGCACGCTCCCCTCCATGGTTGCGCGCGTCGGCGACGAAGAAGTTCCTCTGGATGCCGAAGAAGATGTCGATCCACAGGACGTTGTGGACGTGTAGCTTCCCCCATTTGGCCTATCCTCATCAAATCGACGGTTCTTATTCGTTTATTGCCGTTATAAGGGTTGCGCGTGATAGGGCATAGAGTGCGCTCTTGCATGAAAAAAAATTAAGAAACATTAACCACGCGCTATTACTATAGTCATGCTGTCGGGCTGTATCGGTTGCTATCGGGCAAGAAATTGACTAACATGTAAAACCGTAAGCATGTCGCATATGCGTATCCATACGCCGCCGGAGCCATACGCATAGACACGAGCAACAGGAAACGAGAAGAGGTAGTTTTTAATGAACGCTGAAGCTTTAGTTGGAACAGTACTGGGTACCTGCACACTCCAACAACTTATCGGGCAGGGAGGAATGGGTGCCGTCTATCTTGCCCAGCAGTCCCGCCCCCGTCGCCAGGTAGCCGTGAAGGTGTTATTGCCTGCCACTCCTATGAAACCGCAGCACCTGGCCGCTTTCCTCGAACGCTTCCGGCGCGAGACTGACGCTGCCGCTTCCCTCGAACATCCCAATATCATGCCCGTTTACGAGTATGGCGAGCGCGATGGACTGGCCTATCTGGTCATGCCTTATATCAGTGGTGGCACCTTGCGCGACGTTATGGAGCGCGAAGGCCAGCTTATCCTGCCAAAAGTCATTAATTATATGGAGCAACTGGCCGCCGCCCTGGATTTTGCTCACGCGCGCGGCGTAATCCACCGCGACATCAAACCGGCCAATATTTTGCTGACCCAGGAAGGTCGCCTTCTGCTTACCGACTTTGGCCTGGTCAAGATTGTCAGCGAGGAGGGTCTGGCCCAGGTGCGGCTCACGGGCGCGGGCGCGCCCGTCGGCACTCCCGATTATATGTCGCCTGAGCAGGTCATGGGACACGAAGTTGATGGACGCGCTGACCTCTATTCGCTGGGCATCATCCTGTTCCAGATGTTGACGGCCACCACGCCGTTTCAGGGCGAAACGCCCATGCAGATTGCCGCGCAACAATTACATTCGCAGGCACCCTCGCCGCGCCGTTTCCGCACCGATCTACCCGCCGCCGCCGAACAAGTCATCCTCAAAGCTTTGTCAAAACGCCCATCAGATCGCTTTGCTAATGGCCTGGAGCTTGCCACCGCTTTCCGCCTCACATTCGCCAGCGTTGAGCCACAGGCCAGCGTCACGCAGATCGGTTCTTTCGCGGATAGCAGTATCGGCGGTTCGGGCATCTACTCGCAGCGCGGCCTGTTTGATCCCAAATGGCAAACGTCCGCGTTGCCAGCAGCTACGTTCAGTGAGCAAGATAGAAGTCCCTCGGCGGCGCGTATCCCCGTACCGCCGCAAGACGCGCCCGTGCGTTCAACCGGCCTGCTCTCGCGCACAGGCATGTTTCCCAGGGTAGGGACGGGCAACACCGGCGCGCTTCCGGCTGCCGGCTTTATGCAGCATCCCACTACGCCTTCCGGTCGCTTATCCGCCTCGACAGGTGCGCAGCCAGCCGCATTTCAGCCGGCAGTGCGAGAACTCTCGCCATCGACTTATGCCGCTATGGGCAATATGATTGGCTCCACTCCGGCAGGCTCAGCCGACCCGTATGCGCAATCGGGCATCAATCAGATGTCACCTTCCATGAGGACGACCACCGGCGCATTGATGGCTCCTAATTACGGGCAAGGTTCGCAGACTGTCAAATTGACCGGTCCCGTCAAAGTGGTGCAGGTACCTGTTGCTCCTGGCCGCTTTGTTACTGGCCTCCTGCCCGTGCCGCCGACTGCGCCACCACCAGCGCCAGTTAATCCGCGTCTCAACATGCTCAAGAGGATAGCCATACTGGTAGCGGTCGCTCTTATGTTGTTTGGTGGCACGGCTGGCTTCCTGGTAGTGCGCTCTCATCTGAGCCAGTCCAGCAAAAGCAACGTGGGTACCAGCACTCCTTCCACCACGCATGGCTCGCCTACCACGCAGACGACTGCCATGCCGGATAACAGCATCCTATCGGACCCGCTGACTACCAACATTCGCAATTTGCCGGAAGGAACCAGCGCCACCCGCGCGTATGTCTTTAAGAAAGACGGCTATCATATCACCAACCTGGGCAAAGAAGGCGTGGCTGTCGTCGTGCAGTATACGCTGCCCAATCAGGCCATGTCCTACCAGCTCACCATGCAAGAGTTTAAGGGAGATGACACCTCGCCGGTCAACTCCTTTGGGATGATCTTCCGCTATAACCAGACGGCTAAAGGCGTCAGCACCTTTTATAGCTTTGAAGTCGTCAATACCCCCGGCGACAACGGCAAATACTGGTTCTACAAGTATGACAGTAGCAAGGCCAATCCCTGGACACCCCTGTGGAGTCAGAACTTCGGCGGCGAATTTCACGAAGGACACGCCCCCAACAGTACCAACACCTTCAAGATTCTTGAGAATGGCAGCACGTTCTCCTTCATGGTCAACGGCAAATTGGTTGGCAAACCCATCACCGATAAAGGCTATCTTTCAGGTTATGTTGGTATGCTTGTCAACCTTCAGGGTACAGAGGTTGCATTCTCAAATCTGGTAATCGATCCCATCAATACCCCTAAATAATAGGTACTTTGGTCATACTTTCAGGGTAGATGCATTGTCAGATCGACCTCCTTTGGCTAAGATAGCATCATGGGGATTGTAGGACGCGCTTTAGCGCGTCCGCTCCGCTTATCGTGTTCTCTAAACTATGTTAATGGTCGTGTCGATTGTGCTTGCCTGCATGATAGACGATATGAGGTAGATTTTGATGGATGCCGAAACTTTGATAGGACGACAACTGGGAACCAGCACACTACAACGTGTGATTGGTACCGGGACTATGGGTGCGGTGTACCTGGCGCATCAGACGCAGCCCCCTCACCAGGTGGCTGTCAAAGTATTCTTACGCCTCGCCACACTTGAACCCCAGCAGCAGCGAGAGTTTCTGGCAGCCTTTCGTGACGAGATGGGTCGTGCCTTTTCTCTGGAACATCCAAACATTGTAGCTATCTATGATTATGGTGATCTCGATGGGCTGGCCTATATCATGACACCCTATATCGCTGGAGAGACGCTTGAGGATATGCTGACTCGTGAGGGGGCATTGTCTTTACAAACAGCGTCTAACTACCTGCAACAAATCGCGTCCGCGCTCAATTATGCTCATGCGCAGGGTGTTGTTCATCGTGACCTCAAGCCCGCCAATATCTTTATAACACCAGAGAAAAAAGTTTTGGTCGCGGATTTCCATCTTACTTCCATGCTGGTCGAGGGGAAAACAGCCCAGATGCGCCTCTCTAAGCCCGGCTTGCTCGATTATATGTCCCCGGAACTGGTCGTCGGCAAACACATAGATAGTCGCGCCGATCAGTACTCGCTTGGCGCAATTTTATTCCGCATGGTAACGGGCATATCGCCATTTCAGGGGCAAACGCTCATGAAGGTCGCCACCAAACACCTAAAAATGCCGCCGCCGCCGCCGCGCGCCGCGCGTCCAGACCTCCCGCCCGCCGTCGAGCAGGCCATTCTCAAAGCTCTGGAGAAAAATCCAGCCGATCGTTTTGCAAATATCCTGGATATGTCTCTGCTCTTCCAAAAAGCTATCGATGGCCCTGCTATGCCACACATTCCATCGCAGGAACTCCCGCCCTTGCCCCCTATAGAGAGGCGATTTAGCGCGTTCGCCAGTCCCGCACCAACTACTATTGCGCCTATCAACCCTGCGCCAACTCATCTCGCATCCGCCAGTCCCACGCCGGCCAATAATGCACCCGCCAATACCGCGCCCATTAAGCCAGCCTTCTTTGGTGGCGCGTTTACCAGTCCTGTGCCTGCTGTTCCCGATGCCGCGTCCAGTGATACTGGCGCGCGTCATTTTGCCCCTTCGCCGTTATTCGGCCCCAACTGGCGTGACAACTCCAGAACGGCTCTTGCCGCGAGCCAGAACGAGGGTTCGACCGGAGCCATGAATATGCCTTCGCAGGCATTGATGGCTCCCGGCCACAAGACAGGTTTTTTGCCTGAGATCAAGCAGGACGATAGCGGTACTACAGGCACCTTCAAGTTGACCGGTCCTGCCCGTATCGTGAATATTCCGGTAGCAGGCCAGCCCGGACACTACGTAACGGGCATTTTGCCAGCTTCGCAACAACCAACATCAGCCCTCCCTGCCGGTGTCGCCGGGATGCCTGCCGCGCCCGTCAAGCATCCGCTGTTACGGCGTTATCGCGTACCCATTTTTGCGCTGGCCGCATTGCTCATCGTATGTGGCTCTCTGGGCTTCGTATTCACCCACATTGGGTCATCGAAGCACCCGACCGGCTCGACGACAACGAACGGAGGAACGCCCAATATCGCCGCGACAGCCACCGCCAAAGCGCAAGCCTCGGTGGATGCCAATACCATCTACTCTGACTCGCTATCACAGAATATCCGCAGTTGGCCCGAATCTTCCAATGGCCCCGTCCTCTACCAGTTTAAGGATGGCGCGTATCATATTACCAATAACGATCCTACCAGAGTTGCGACCGCCATCCTGCCCGGCGAAAACCTGAATCAGCCTTTCGTCTATACGCTGACAATGGATGAGATACGCGGTGATGATACCTCAGTCAACAACGAATCTGGCATGATTCTCCGTTTTAATACGCAGATGAAAAACGGTAAGCAGATCATCACCTTCTATACCTTTGAAGTGGTCAATAACAAAGGCGGCGCGTATCAATTCTGGAAGTATGACAACAGTCAGGGCGCGTCTGCCGATCCCTGGAAGCAGCTTGCGAACCACCCATTTGGCAGCGAGTTTCATCAAGGGCAGGGACCAGCGAATAGTAATACCTTCAAAATTCTGGTCAATGGCAAGAATTTCACGTTGACGGTAAACGGCAAGCAGGTCTGGTCTGTGCAGGATAGCTCGTTTACAAGCGGCCAGGTGGGTATGTTGGTAAATCTGAAGGGAACAGAAGTTGCCTTCTCAAATTTAAGTTTGACATTGAGTTAATAGCCCGATCAGGAGGTTCTGGTGACAAATCTTTTAACGAATACACTTGTAACGGTAACACTCTGTATCACAGGCTTCCTGGTTCTGCTCAACGTCGCGTGCGCCGTACTCTTTCGCAAAAGACGCCCACTGGAACTACTCTTTTACGTGGCCGCCGCTTTGATTGAACTGAGCGTCTTTGTCCTGGCGTTGCTCTTCCGCGTGGGCGTCCTGACGCATCTCCCCTATCATTTGCCGCCGGGCCTGCCCTTTGACCAGGCCGAAATCGGTGCGGCTATCGCTGTCGGCATCGGCCTCTTTCCCGTCTCCTTCTGGCATCGCACCTCCGCCACGCAAATACGCGCTCGCATCGCCAGAGACACGCAGGATATGCAGAACCATCAAGCCAGTGTGCGCGTGCGCAGCAACACTCCCGGCGAGTGGATGAATTAAAAGGTATAATATACTTCAATTGATCCGAAATCGGCCTTCTTTGCAATACTTTTCTCGCCCTTTGCGTAATGTACTACGGACATCTTTTTAGTATAGTGCTGAAAGGTATGGCAGATGTGGTCTTATATTCTTCTTCTTTTCCGGCGACAACCAGGCAAAAGCACGCTGGCGAGTGGTGGCTTTCTGCTGACTGCCTGCGCTCTCATTCTCTTGAGCGCGACCACGCAGACCACTGTCGCTGTAGGAAATCAGATCATCGGCCAGAGCTGGCGTTCGAGCTATGATCTGGTCGTGTTACCCCCGAAGGCTAGGATACCCTCGCAAAATACTATTCCTGCTGATCTTCTGGAGGGTTATGATGGCGGCATCAGCATACAGCAATATGAGCAGATTCAAGGCTTGCCGGGAGTGGAAGTTGCTGCACCGATTGCCTATGTGGGCTATGTACAGATGCCTGTGCCGCAGGTGGTATTCTCTCAGCACGCACTTGCACCTGGCTACTACCGTCTGGATTGGACGTTATCAGCTTTCAACGGGCAACGCGAGATAGTGGAGCGTAAAGAGACGACGTATTTTTATCAGATCTCTAACTGTGATGTAAGCTTACCTGTACCTGCCAGTGTCCTCGATGCTTTAGATAAAGTGAACGTCATTTTTAGTTGTAGTAGTTCGAACGTACCCTGGTCGGAATTCAACACGGTGGATACAGGAACGTTCTTGCTGGCGGCGATAGACCCGAATGCAGAAAACAAGCTGGTGCAGCTCGATAAAAGTCTTTCCGGCGGGCGAATGCTCACCGCGCAGGATCACATGCATTTCAACACCGATCCACAGATGGGTCAGGAATTTGCCTGTCCGAAGGGGCAAATAAAGCCAGACCCTTCGAAATGTAGTAAAGTGCCGAACTATGATATACCTGTGGTATACCATACACAGCTTCCTGGACAGATCACACTGAGAGGCAGGTTTGCTCGCATCGCGCCTGCTACACTGGACCCGAAAACAGTTATTGCGCAGGGCGGAGCCTCGTACCTGGCGCGATTTTCTCCCCTACAGGTGATATTTGATGGAGAAGTTCCCCTGGTCCAAAATGATCCACAGCGTTTCTCAACGCGAGAAATTCTCTGGGATGGTCATGCATGGCAGCCATTTGTCCCTTTTTTCGGTAAAGACCCTCGTTATTACAGTATCAATTTTTTGTATACCCCTTCGGGTCTTACCTATCAACCGGCTACCAGCCCTGATGGGACGGGTTCCGCTTATGTCGTACTTCCAGATGGCAGGCAAGGACCAGAAGCGGCCTTTCGCGCGCTCACCCCGTTGCATATCTCACAGGGGGCCAATCGATTCACGCCGAAAGCTTTTTACTTTTTTGATCCGGTTGGCTATTTCACTGGGAATAACCTGGAAGCGCAGTTCAGCAACCCGCTGAATTGGCTGCCTGAAAATACCTATACATCTCCTCCTGCCGTCCTGCATTATGATGCGCAAGGTAATCTCATTGCGCCAACGCATCTGTTGCCAACCACTAATCCCGCCGGATTTCTCCTCCAGCCGCCGCTCGCGCTCACGACACTTGACGTTGCTGCACGCCTGCGGGGGAACAATATCATCAGCGCTATTCGTATTCGTGTCAGCGGGGTGGACTCAGCCAACCCTGCAAGCTGGAAACGCATTCAACAAGTCGCGGGACTGATCGAACAGCGCACACATTTGCGCGTACTGGTGACGCTTGGCTCGTCGCCCCGGCCCACGCTCGTCTATGTACCAGGGGTGAAACAAGGTCAATTTGGGGCGTCACAGAGCATTGCTCCTACCGGATGGATAGAGGAGCGTTGGATCGCCATAGGCGCTTCTATCCTCTATCTCGCACAGTTGGGGGCGACTCGCTTGCTTCTGATCGGGGCTGTGCTGGCCGTCTGTCTTGGATACCTCATCGTATCTTTTGGCTCGCTGGTGACGGCCCAGCGTACCGAATTTGCTGTACTTAGTGCGCTGGGCTGGCGACCCTGGCAACCGGTACGGCTCTTTCTGGCACAGGCCCTCCTGTTGGCTCTGATAGGAGGGGGTCTGGGTCTGGGCCTGGCCTTGCTTATCGCCACGCTACTAAGCGCTACACCTATCTGGCTGATAGTAATCTGGTTGTTGCCCGCAATGCTTGTGCTGGCCTTATTGAGTTCGCTCTATCCGCTCTGGCTCATCTGGCATATCCGGCCCGCGCATATCCTACGGGCTGGCGCGTCAATCTCTCCTTCTCCTATCAGAACTGGACGGATATGGGGCTTCCCTCTCTGGTCATTCATTTCGCCACTATGGTCGCTGGTAGTGCGCAACCTGGCGCGTTCGCGCCCACGCACTTTGCTGACGATATGCAGTCTTTTCCTTTCGACTGCGCTGCTGATGCTGATGTTCAGCGGCATTCTTGCGCTACGTCAGACGCTCACTGGCACATTGTTAGGCAATTTCGTGCTGCTACAGACGGCTATACCGCAGATTACCGGATGTGTATTTGCCGTGCTTCTTTCGTTTCTGAGCATCGCCGATCTGTTACTGCTTCAGGTGCGCGAGCGGCAGCGAGAAATCGGCCTCCTGCAAGCTTTTGGCTGGCGAGCGGGGATGGTACAACGTCTGTTTGTGCAAGAGGGAATCACGGTGGCATTGATTGGTTCGCTGGTTGGTGTGCTGGTAGCGACGTGGATTTTAGTCTTACAGCACACCAGCCAGAAACTTGTCTCACCATTGCTTGTCGCTTTGGGAGCAATAGTACTGATGACGCTGGTAGCTGCACTGGCAACTATTCCTGCCTTGCGTACGATCAATCGTATGCAGGTCAATGATATACTACGAGCAGAGTGAGTACATCAGAAGCCAGACTATTTACGCTCCAGAGAAAATGCGAAGGAAAGATAGATGGAACCAGAGCAAGACATACAAGACACAATAAATCAAGCGGAGGAAGCGGCAGGGCATGATAAACTTCTGCGCGTTGAGCATCTGAGCAAAACATATCGTATTCCCGGTGGCAGGCTACAGATATTGCGCGATGTCGATTTGCAGGTGGATTGGGGCGAATTTATCGCTATTACTGGCCCCTCCGGTTCAGGCAAGACTACTCTGCTCTCACTCTTAGGCGCGTTGGATAGCCCGGACAGTGGAGAAATCTGGCTTGAGGAGAGAGCAGTGCATAGCCTGCGAGGAACGGCGGCGGCGGATTTTCGGCGCGAGCAGGTCGGGTTTGTGTTCCAACTCTTTTACCTGCTGCCGAACCTCACCGCCTTAGAGAACGTGATGGCTCCCCTGCTGCCATATCGCCGCAAATTGCGTTTTGATTTGAAAAAACGCGCTCAGGAACTGCTGGAGCAGGTTGGCCTCGGTGATCGACAGGGACATCCTCCCGCACGGCTTTCGGGGGGAGAACAACAACGGGTAGCTATAGCTCGCGCCCTTATCAATCGCCCAAAAATCGTGCTGGCAGATGAGCCAACAGGCAATCTCGATCCCGCAACCGGTGAAGAGGTACTGGAAGTGCTGCGTGAATTGCAGCGAGCAGGAAACCAGACATTGATTATGGTGACACATGATCCACAACTCGCTGCGCTGGCTGACAGGCGGATTCAGTTGGAGCAGTTAGGGCGAGCGGATGAACGAGCATAATTCGGATATACCGTTAAAGTTTCATCTTGCCAATAACGTGAGCTTTAGTGGTATCGCGCAATAGAATGATGGTTGTATTTCCCGCACTTTTTCTCGTCAGGGCTTCTCAAAAGTGGTCTGGGGGGAGGAAGGCGACCGCGAGGGTCGCCTCTACTATGAACGAGCC
>JBOGTO010000506.1:0-5720 GCA_050695155.1 Ktedonobacteraceae bacterium | reverse complement strand
AGGCGACCCTTGCGGTCGCCTTCCCGCCTTCACTCGACTTTTACATAGCCCTGAATATGGTGAATGTCATAAAAACCTCCACGTAGTATATAATTGACTTGCATCTCTTCTATAGTAAAAGGAGGCTCACTTTCATGTCTATATTAGATAAGCAATTGACGCCAACGCCTAAGCGCCGCTCGCACAGGCGTCTCTATATTATTCTCGGCATTGTGATTATCCTGATCGCTGCCCTCTTTTTATTTACCAATGTGGGTAATGATGTAGCCTTTGTCGGGCATTTTGTGACGCCTCCACAGCATTTCACCTATTCAGGGCATTCGGATTATATTAGCGCAGTAGCATGGTCGCCCGATGGCAAACGGATTGCCTCGTCCAGTGGCGATCATACCGCGCAGGTCTGGGATGCCAGCAACGGCGGTCACGTCCTCACGTATCGCGGCCATGCTACCGATGTCCTGACGCTGGCATGGTCGCCCAATGGTCACTATATTGCAACTGGCGGTCTTGATAATACTGTGCAGGTCTGGAATGCGACCAGTGGAGCAACGCTCTATACCTACCGGGGACAAAGCGGCGCTATCTTTGATCTGGCCTGGTCGCCTGATAGCAAACGCATTGCCTCGGTCAGCAGCGACGGCACTATCCAGATGTGGGATGCACTGACAGGCCAGCATGTTGTCACCTACACCGGTCCATCTTCTCTGAGGGGCGGCACAACAGCCTCGAATGCCGTCGCCTGGTCACCTGATGGACAGTCTCTCGCCATAGGGGGTACAGGCCCGGCAATCCTCATCAGTACAGCAACCGCTAAAGCCCTCAGCTACTATGGCCCCAATGGTGGCGAGTCGCACGCCGTCGCCTTTTCGCCCAACGGTACGTACCTGGCCGTTGGCCGGGACGACACTACCATAGAGGTATGGAATGTTGCTACGCATACCAATGTATACACCTACAATGGGCATACAGGCGATATATTCACGCTGGCATGGTCGCCCGACGGCACACGCATCGCATCGGGGGGCGCGGATGCCACCGTGCAGGTGTGGGACGCGCTAACCGGCGGCCACGAGTACACCTATCGCGGCCACCTGGACTACTACTGGGGCCATCTCACTTCCGGGCAGGAGGTTGATACACTGGCGTGGTCGCCCGACGGCAAACAGATTGCATCAGGCGGCACGGACAACACAATACAGGTGTGGCAGGCGAAATAAGGGCGGTATGGTAGGGGCGACCCTCGCGGTCGCCCTTGCTTCGCGTGTCATCTATCAGCGAACAAACACACTTCGCTTACACCACGCGCGATCTCCTCGTCCGAAGCCGCCAGCGAGATACGCGCGTAATGATCGGCTGCCGGGCCAAAGGCGCTGCCGGGTCCAACCGTGATGTTATGTTCGCGCAGCAGGTCCAGCGAGAACTGGCGCGCATGGCGTTGCGGATAGCGGGGGTTGGTGATGTCAACCAGGATATAAAACGCGCCATGTGGCGTATACACGTAACGCCCATGCTCTTTGAGCAGACCCACCGCGAGATCGCGGCGGCGATGATAAGCGTTGCGCATCTCGCTAATACAATCTTGCGGGCCGGACAGTGCCGCCGCAGCTGCGCGTTGAACGGCAGTGCTGATGTTAGTTGTGCCAGCATCCAGCACGTAAACGATAGTTTTCAGCAGTTCCGCGCCGGTCGCAACATAGCCAATACGCCAGCCGGTCATGGCGTAACTTTTGGAGAAGGTATAGACGCAGATCACGCGCCCCGCGTTAAATTCGTCTTGCGTCATGAGTGAGGCCGGGCTGACGTGCCTGCCCTCAAATACAATTTCGTCGTAGCACTCATCGGAGAGCAAGTAGAGATCATGGCGGCGCGCGAAGTCGAGCAGGTCGGCCACCAGCGAGGCCGGGAAGACCGCGCCGGTAGGATTGCCCGGACTGTTGATGACCAGTAGGCGCGTGCGCGGCGTAACCAGTCGCTCCAACTGCGCGATGTCGGGCAACCACGCCCGCTCTGGATTGAGCGGATATGGCACCAGCGTCGCGCCACATGCCGCAAGCTGCATGTTATAGTGCGGCCAGTGCGGATCGGGTATCAGCGCCTCGTCACCCACACCAAGCGTAGCGGTAAAAGCAGCCTGGATTGCGCCAGTACCACCCATCGCTATCGCCACGTTTTCCGGCCCCACATGGTAGCCATCCACGCGCGCGATTTTATCCGCCAGCAATACGCGCAGCCAGGGCCAGCCAGCCGCCGGGCCATACGTCAACGGCTCGCGCCCTATCGACTCCATAGCGGCCTGCCGGATATGCTCCGGCGTGCGAAAGCTCGGCTCGCCGATGTGCAAACGCGCGGCTAGCGGCAGCGTCTCGCCGCGCGCCTCCGCTTCCTGCACCACCTGTTGAGCCAATACACTCAAGTTGGTGATGTCATTGACGGGCAGGTTGTGAATGTTGGATTTACCAGTTTTCATAGAATATCAAGTGTCATCACTCTGAACTCTTCCCACATATCAGTTTTTCAGGGTATCCCTCGTTGCTGTCAAAAGATACTGTGCAGCCTCTTTAGGATCTTGTACAGTACTCATTTTAACCGTTAGACGGTGTAAAATTTCTGGATCATGAACAGCATTTGCCTGTTGTCTTGCCAGATGCATGATTTCTGGGAAGCGTTCAAAGACAACATCGAGAAGAATCTGGCGTTGCGCCTCAATCATTCCCTCCTGGCGACCTTTCTCAACTCCCTCTTCCAACACTTCTTGGTATACTGGTGAGTCACGCAAGAAATCGCCTAACATTGAGAACCTCCTTCTGAGCCAGTGCAGTTCGTGCTTCATGACTTTCGCGGCTAACGCATAACCTATCCAGAGTAATTCAGTTTGCCCCGCTGCAACCAGCCGTGTAATCATTTCTTCAATAACTTCATGCTTTGCCCCATCTCTGGTTAATGGCAACAGGGGCAACAAACCCAACAGCGCTGTTTCTTGTATCTCTTCTGCCGTTATCTTATGTAGCTCGATGATGTCATAATGAAAACGGACAATTTCTCTGCCTGTCGATGATACCTGGATTTCCTCCTACCAGTTTCTTCATTGCATCGTCATACGGTTTCGGCATATCATAAGACCCCCCCGATCTCTCATTTTATTGAGAGTGTAACATATTGGGCAAGTCTTGTCGAATCGACTGTATCCGTAAAAAGGCTTCCAATGCCTCTTTAGCCTATATTCTCCTTAGTAGCGCCATTACTAATGCAATTCTTGTCGGTAAATAATCGAGTTCTATATATTCTCCAGGGTTGTGTGCCAGGCCGCCGCCTGCTCCCAGACCATCGAGGGTGGGAACGCCCATCGCGGCGGTGGTGTTGGCGTCGGATGCGCCTCCGCTGCCCACATCCTGAATTTTCAGACCCAGCGTGTTGCCTGCCTCTTTGACAAGCTGGACCATGCGTTCGTTGGCCTGGTTGCGTTCAAAGGGCTGGCACAGCATACTGCCGCTCAGGGTGATGGTTGTTCCCTGTAGCTTGTTCTGGGTCGTGACCTGGCGCATAGCGGCTTCCAGAGCGCGCGCCGCCTTCTGATCGCTGGCGCGCACATCCATTTCGCAATAGGCGTAGTCGGGTACCACGTTGGTGCGTTCGCCGCCGTGAATGATGCCCACGCTGAGCGTCGTACCGGCGATGGTACCGTTGAGAGCCTGCATTTTCTGCACTTGATACGAGAGTTCGAGGATAGCATTGCGCCCGCGCTGTGGCTCGACGCCCGCGTGCGCGGAAAGTCCATGCACCTCGACGCGATATTGCCCGCAGCCACGCCGCGAGGAAACCACCGTTCCCTCGGCTCGGCCTGGCTCAAAGACCAGCACGGCATCGGCCTGGCGCGCCAGTTCCTGTATAAGTGGGCGGCTGCTGGGCGAACCAATCTCCTCATCGCTGTTGCAGACGAAAGTCACGCTCTGGTATGCTGCCTCTTGAGCTTCGATCAGCAGATGCAGGCCATACATGCCGATCAGGACGCCCGATTTCATATCCAGCACGCCGGGGCCGGTCGCAATCGTTTTGCCGTTGCTACGCGAAATATTGAAAGGCCGCCGCGCCACCTCGCCTTCGGAGAAAACGGTATCGATATGCCCGATGAACAGCAGGCGCGGCCCGTCGGGATTGCTGCCCCTGTGCGTCGCTATCAGGTGATCGCCGTATTGGGTTTGCCTGTCAAAGGATGTGGAGAAGCCAAAGTCGGTGAAACGTTCCTGAAGATAGGCTCCCACGCGGTCAATACCAGGCTTGGTGAAGGTGCCGGAGTCGATATTCACGATGGCCTTGAGGTCTTCAAGATAGGGGTCCAGCATGTTTTCGGCGCGTGTCACATCGGGATGATTTGCTTTGCTCATATCACTCCTCCTGCCTTGAATTGCTCGATCTCCGCATCGCTATAACCCGCCTCGCGTAGCAGGCCGTTCGTATGCTCGCCCATGCCGGGCGCGGCAAAGCGTTGTTCTTGCTCGACTCCTGAGATGCGCGGGAAACTGGGCAGTGTGCGAAAGGTGGTCTCCTCGCTGTCCTCGCCCTTTGTTTTACCCGTGACGCTCACGCCGCGTGCCTGTGCCTGGGGATCGTTCAGGGCTTCGTCAAGAGTATAGACCGGTCCAAAACAGGCATCGATGTCGGCCAGTTCCGCGATCCACTCGTCGCGTGTTTTCGTCTTAAATATAGCTTGCAACATGTTGATAGCCTCTTCGCGCTCGCCAGGGCCGACGGGCAAGTGGAATGGTAGCAACTCAAGATGCCCGATGCGCGAGCAGAAGGTGTGCCAGAATTTATATTCGAGCGCGGCCAGCGTGACATGCTTGCCGTCCTGTGTCTCGTAGATATTGTAGCAAGGCAAACCTCCGTCCAGCGAGGAACGGCCCGGAATGGGAGCCTGGCTCGTATTGAGGTAGGCGGTAGCGAACAGCGGCAATAGCGACATCACGCCCTCGGTCATCGAGACATCGACCATACGCCCTTCGCCGCTCTGCGCGCGTCCCAGCAGCGCAGTCATAATGCCGATGACGGCCATGAAGCTGCCGCCCGCCAGATCGCCAAACTGCGTAGCGGGCATAGCGGGTTCGCCACGCGAACCCCGGTTATAATGCAGCAGGCCCGCGTAGCCCGCGTAATTAAGATCGTGTCCGGCGCGCAGGCGGTAGGGGCCATCCTGCCCGTAACCGCTAATTGCGCAATAGACGATGCGCGGGTTGATCTCCTTGAGTTGCTCGTAGCCCAGTCCCAGTCGTTCCATCACCCCCGGACGAAAGCTCTCCAGTACCACATCGGCCTGGCTTACCATTCGTTGGAAGATGGCGCGTCCCTCGTCCGTCTTCAAATTCAGCGTCATACTGCGCTTGTTGCGATTAATCGCCAGGAAGTACAGGCTCATGCCACCCGCGCCATGTGGCGGCATGAAACGCCCGTAATCGCCGCTGCCCGGCTCTTCGATCTTGATCACATCCGCGCCAAAATCGGCCAGCATCTGGCTCGCATAAGCGCCCGGCAGTAGACGCGAGAGGTCAAGAATACGCATGCCATCGAGGGGCTGGGTCATATAGTTGGCTCTCCTTGCTAATAGACGGGATTGTTCATTGATAGAAGCGTAACAGGCAAAGCACGGAATTGTCAATGTGCGAAAAGCTATTCCGTAGGGCGATTGAAAAATCGAGCGGCTTGCCCCACCCCGGACGCCCACAAGG
>JBOGTO010000505.1:0-16412 GCA_050695155.1 Ktedonobacteraceae bacterium | reverse complement strand
TCATTCCTCGCAGGCGGTCGCCTGCGAGGAATGACAACTCCTACGTCGCTGCGGCCTTTCCTAAAACCTACCAGTGTAAGCCTACTGCCGCAGGCGGCAAGGGAACGCGCACATTACGATAGTCAAGTATCGTCATAAACACTACGTAGGAAGATCAAAAAAGTTTTACTGATGCACGCCAGCAAAGACGCTGGAGGAATCGGGCAGCAAGCCGAAATTGCCTCCATTGAAAGGCCAGTAGACGAATGTGGCCTGGCCGATGATGTTCTGACGCGGCACAAAGCCCCACTGGCGCGAATCCGAGCTATTGCCGCGATTATCGCCCATGACGAAGTAATCATTGGGGGGAACGGTACGATTGACGATGGGCGAGAAAGGGTTGAAGGGATCAGCCGGGTTGATGTATGGCTCGCGCAGTGTGACGCCATCGACGGTGACTTTCTCTCCCACAATGCTAATAACATCGCCGGGGATGGCGATGATACGCTTTACGTAGTCCACCTGCGGATCAAGCGGGTACTCGAACACGATTACATTCCCGCGTCCAGGTGAGTGAAAGACGTAAGCTGCTTTATTCACGAGAATGTATTCCTGGTCGTGCAGGGTTGGTTCCATGCTCATGCCGTCCACGCGGAAATTTTGCACGGCGAACCGAATAATGAGGAACATGAGGAGGGTGAGTGTGATGGTTTCGATGATTTCGCGCAGCAGGCGATAGCGCCGCTCAAAATCTTTTCGCTGGCTCACAAGTTCTCCTCAGTGTCTCTTACTTTTCTTGTACGGGCGGCGGTAGTTCAAAGGTGGGAGGCATCTGGCCCCGGCGTCTGGCGGCTTCGGCTTTCAGGCGCTCTACAGATTCGTATGGTACATGACGACCACCGAGAGGGGTAGGGTGAATGCCAGGGCCGTGAAAGTCGGTGCCGCCGGTGGGTATGAGATGGTATTCGTCGGCCAGGGCGCGTAACGCCTGCTCTTGCTCTGCGGTGTAGGGGCCATAGTAGGTTTCGAGTCCCACCATTCCGGCTGCGCATAGTCCGGGCAGCCAGTTACGCAGTTCGTCGAGGCCGGGCAGGTCGGCGGGATGGGCGATGACGGGCAGCCCGTTCGCGCTGACGATCAGGCGCACAGCGTCGTCCGGTGTGAGACGATAACGCGGCACATAAGCGTAACATCCATTGCCAATATATTTGTCGAAGGCTTCGCCGATGGTCTGTACATAGCCTGCTTCTAGCAAAGCCCTGGCGACGTGCGGGCGACCGACCGCGCCCTGCGCCAATTCGCGCACGCGCTCCCACGAAACGTTGATACCATGTTCGTTCAACAATTCCACCATGCGCTGCCCGCGCCGTTCGCGCGCGTCGCGCAGCACCTTCAGCACGGCCTGGAACGCGGGTCGCTGGAACTCCGCGAAGTAGCCCAGCACATGCACTTCCCCTCCGCTCACATCTGTATTGATCTCGATGCCTGGAATGAAATCAATATCCAGCGCAGCGGCGGCCTTTGCTGCATCTTCCAATCCATCGGAAGTATCGTGGTCGGTCAAAGCCAGCACGCGCAACCCCACTTCTTTAGCACGATGCAACAATTCGGTCGGCGCATAAACGCCATCCGACGCGGTGGAATGGGTATGCAGGTCAATATAGTTGGTCATAGTATTTTAGCACAGTCTTCCAGGGCGACCGCAAGGGTCGCCCCTACCATACAACGAGGCAGTGTCATAGCGTTCGTATCGTGTATGGTAGGGGCGACCCTTGCGGTCGCCCTGGTTGCCCCACGCGGCGTTCCGGCGGGGTTGTCCTGTGCTTTCCTCCAATTCATTAATAAATTATACGCTTTGTTGCTTAGCGCGCGAAATCGACTGCCCTGGTTTCGCGCACGACTGTTATTTTGATCTGACCGGGATAATCCATGCTTTCTTCGATTTTATGCGCGATCTCGCTGGCAAGCTGGCTGGCGGTGTATTCGTCGATCTCTTCGGGCTTGACGATAATGCGCACTTCGCGTCCGGCCTGGATGGCGAACGATTTCTCAACACCGGTAAAGGAGTTGGCAATCGATTCCAGGGCTTCGAGACGTTTGATGTACAGGTCAATCGTCTCGCGGCGCGCGCCGGGACGAGCGGCTGATATGGCGTCCGCCGCCTGCACAATAGCAGCTTCGAGGCTCTGTGGCTCCGATTCGGTAGCGTGGTGCGCGACCATCGCGTGAATCACTCTGGGCGATTTGCCGAAACGACGCGCAACCTCGCCGCCGATAATGGCGTGTGGCCCCTCGACCTCCTGGTCGATGGCTTTGCCGATGTCATGCAGCAGAGCAGCCGTCTTACAGATATTTACATCGGCTCCCAGTTCGTGCGCAATAGTCCCGGCCAGAATCGATACTTCCACGGAGTGCGCCAGCACGTTCTGCCCGTAGCTGGTGCGGAAATGCAGGCGACCCAGCAATTTGAGCAGGTCGGGCTGCAGCCCATGCACGTTGGCCTCCAGCGCGGCTCGCTCGCCCTCTTCGCGCACAATCATATCCACTTCCTGGCGGGCTTTTGCTACCACATCCTCGATACGCGCCGGGTGGATACGACCATCGAGGATCAGGCGCGTCAAGGCCAGGCGCGCGACTTCGCGGCGCACGGGATCGAAGCCGGAGAGAATGACTGCTTCAGGTGTGTCGTCAATAATCAGGTCAATGCCCGTCGCGGCCTCGAGCGCGCGAATGTTGCGCCCTTCGCGTCCGATGATGCGCCCCTTCATTTCGTCGTTGGGCAGCGGCACCACCGAGACTACCGCTTCGGCTACCTGGTCGGAGGCGCAGCGTTGAATCGCCAGCGTGATAATCTCGCGCGCGCGCGCATCGGCCTCCTCGCGCGCCTGTTCCTCGATCATACGAATGCGCCGCGCAGCTTCGCCACGCACGCGGCTTTCAATGCGCTCAAGCAGCACCTCTTTAGCCTGTTCCTCGCTCATTTGAGCGATACGCTCAAGTTCTTTGAGATGTCCCTGCCTGATCGCTTCGACCTCTTCGCGGTTCTGTTCCAAAGTGCGCTCGCGTCCTGCCAGCTTGCGCTCGCGCTGGTCCAGTCCCTCAATTTTTCTATCGAGCGTTTCTTCCTTCTGTTGCAAACGCCGTTCCTGGCGCTGCAACTCGGTTCGTCGCTCGGCGTTGTCGCGTTCCAGAGTTGAGCGGAAACGCTCAGACTCTTCACGCGCGTCACGCAACGCTTCATGCTGCTGTAACTGGAGTTCCATCAAGCGCTGCTCGCTGGTCTCCCTCTCAACACGCAGGCGTTCCGCGATTTGTTGTTTATTGCGTGTAGCCCCGATCAGATAGCCAGCATAGAGAGCAATACCCGCTCCCACAACCAGCAAAATGACCAGGGCAATGATGATAATGCCCGATTGCACGTCGGCCTACCTCCATATAGTAAAGGCGAACAGGCCTTTATAGCTGTAAAAAAGGTATAATAATGCATATGTGTTCCAGGCGGCGTGTCGCCAGAAGTATACGATATGCCTAGCCTACTATATAGGAGTAGTGACGCTCATGTCAAGCATACAGAAAACGCCCGTCGTTACCTGCTTCCTCACGCGCAATGATAGTGGGGAGCTTCGCATCCTGGTTGCGCACCGTAGCCAGCGCGTTGGCAGCTATAACGCGCGCTGGGCAGGCGTAAGCGGCTTCGTCGAAGCCGGTGTGCCGCCCGATGAACAGGCGTTTACAGAAATCCGCGAGGAGACCGGCCTGCAACGCGACCAGGTACGGATGCTGCGGCGCGGCGCGGTCATTGAATACGAGGATGCCGCGCTGGGTCGGCGCTGGATGATCCATCCCTACCTCTTCGAGACCCTTGCGCCCGACGCCATCCAACATGACTGGGAAGCCACCGAGATGCGCTGGATCGCCCCTTCAGAACTGTCCAGTTTCGAGACTGTACCAAAACTGGCCGAAGCGTATGAATCAGCGGTGCATGGGGAGGTGGTTTTGTAGGTGATAGAGAATGTGTTAGCTCAAGAATAGTTATAAAAGCAGAGAGCAAGTCCCATAGGGGAACCTGCTCTCTTGTAGGAGTGAATACGCTCGACTTAACAGACTTTTGAAAGACCTTTGAACGTACCCAGGTAGGTATAGCGACCATTGATGCCGATAGATGGCTTCTGGCGCGCGAACCAGGAGAAGAAGGCTTCGTCCTGCATATGCTGGGTGAAACCGGTAACGGTGAAGACGACGCCTACCAGGGGATCGCCAACCTCGAGGAAGTTGTTGCATCCATATTGTGGCGCAATGGGAGAAATCCAGTTGGGAACGGTGTTGTTGGTGAAAGGATCGTTCAGCCACTCGGCCAGTTCGTGGCTCAGGGCGCTGACATCTTCGCCAAAGCCGCCCTCGATACCCGCGTCGGCATTGACGGAGAAGATGTAGGTTTGCAGCCCGGCGCTGTTCTGCACCGCGCTGTGATAACCGCCGATGCAGCAGTTAGCAAGGGCGGGCGCGCCACTCGACAGGTAGACGTTGTTCGCCAGGAAAATGGGCAGCATATTAGCGGTAAAATGCTGCGAGACCAGCAAGTTCTGCAACATTGGATCGAACCAGTTGATGTCGATAATGCCAATAGTCTTCCCGGTGCTGGAGTCCTTCGCGGTATTACCATCCGCCGCCGGAACTGTGATGGTAATAGCTGTGGCAATGGTGGGCGTTCCTACCAGCACATGATAATTTTTGGGGGTCGGGATGGTCTTCCAGAACTCGGCGCGCTGGATGGCATCGCCGTATTGTGTCGTGCCGCTCGAGAACTTTGCTTTATTGAAGATGGGCGAGCTGGTGGTATTCGATATCTTCTGCGTGCCATCGAATACGGTACCATTGGAGAATTTCAATATAAGCGGCACAATAGTAGTCGGAACGGTCGTAGTAGCGGAGCCTTTTGATGGGTTGGTTCCAACCATTGTGTACGGATAGGTTGTGCCACCGGAGACGAATGATGACGACCACGTTGCCAGTCCAGCGCCACCAGAGTTGCGCGTGGCCGCGAAGTTATGATGGAAGGCGAAGTAGCGCGGCGTTGCGCCACCGGAGGTGCCTGCGGCGTGGCTAGCGCCGGCGGTGATGGAAAAAACGCTGAATGCCAGCGCCCCGATCATCACTACGCTGAGCGCGGCAAAAAGCCGCACAAAAAGTTTGCGCGAAATCATGTAGATCCTTTCTTCCTTTGGAGTTCACTTTTAGAGGGTATGAAGCGAAGTGAACTATTTCCCCCAGAGTTGTGTGCCTCACAGATAAGAGTATACTGAAGCATTCTTTCATGCAGCTTTCAATCGGCTTCTATAAGACGAAAGTACCATCGCCTGGTTGCTTTGTTCGTGTGAGATGAGGAGAAACTTACATAAGAAGTTGTACAGAGGTGGGTTGTCTTCTAACTATTGGTAATTCAGGGCTTATCGCCCTTACTGAACATTACCCATCAAAATCGGTAAGGCGTATGTCCTTCGTCCTATTACCGGTTTTGGCCGGTAATATTCATAAGGGAGAACCAGGCGTTTGCGAGGGCATCCCAGCCTTACATATACGTGACAAGAGGCCAGATCACCTCTGGTTGCCAGTCACTCTGGTCGTCATGACGCTGTAGCCGCAACAAACCAGCATTGGGGATGGAGTTTTCCTTGAGAAAATTCTTAAAATGTCTCATCATCCGTGAAGATATATGTACGGGGTTATATGTTAATAACCAGTAGACGGCGCAAATGAATTGCTCGTGGCTAAAAATTACCACAGTTTCGCCCCTGGCAACCTCTTCAAACTTCTTCATCACGCCGCGCACACGAGCGATGAATTGTTCAAAAGACTCTGACCCCGGTCCATCAATACTGGCGGAATCGCAGAGTTCCCAGTAGGCATCTACCAGAGGTTTTCTATCTTCTACAGTTGAGCAGATGAGAAAGTCGGTCAGGGAGAGATAGGTAAATTCATGTACCGGCCATTCCTCATCAGGCACAGATGAAAAGCGAGACTTCGTCGGCATAGCCGTCTGTTTGGCCCGCAGATAGCACGAGGTAACAATACGGTCAGGGCAAACATGCACCTCAAGATAGTCGGCAATACATTCGGCCTGCCCCATGCCAAGATGTGTAAGTTCTACGCCTTCTGGATGCTTTGTTGGCAAGCCCACGTTCGATTGGCTCTCGCCATGCCGGATCAATAAGATGGTAGGCATATCTCACCCCTTAATTTGGCTAACAGGGAAAACTTAAAGGCACCCATAGTAAGTCCCATACTATTATGACGTTAATAAGGGGAATTTCTAAATTTAGGAGACACCGCCATACATTTCAGCATGGGATTACAGGCAAAGGCATGGAGGACTGAGCCAGAGAGCGCGTGTTATCCAGAAGAGGCAACTGGTTATGAAGACCGCGTGCTAAAAAATTTAAAATGCTCACGCCTGGGGATTGGCGATTCATGAAAAGCATCCACCTTAGTCGAAGCAACGCTACTAACCATCAAATCTGGCCCGGCTATGTAGGCTAAAGCTTTCTCTTCGTATTTTTTTAGCGGGTCCTTTGTATCAATTATTAATGTATGCCCTGGCAGGAACTCGTCAAATTGCCTGGCTGCTTCTTCAGGCACAAGATGGTCGTGAACTTGAGAAACTCTTTTCTTTCTGGTGCGCAATCTATGCTGTCGTGTTTTTTCATCAACTTCGCAAAGAATGACTTTAAATTCGGCTCCGGCGGCGCTGGCTAAATCCCTGGTGCGCTCAAAAATGAAGCGGTGAAGCGTAGAGGTGTCAAGTATAATAGACTGGTGTTGATTGACAAGTAGATCGTGGGCATTTCTAAAAAAAACTTCGTATGACGCCCAACCCGCTGTATCCTCGGCAATTCTTTCTTTAAGCAGAGCATCTTCGAGCAACGAATCCTTAAAGCTATCTCTATCGATTACGACCCATCCTAAATCAAGACCTAACCTGGAAGCGAGCGTAGATTTCCCTACACCTGGAAGTCCTGCCATGAGGACCAGCGTCGGCGCTGCTACCGGCTTCGGTACTATCTTCTTCATAATCGAACAGTCTTTCGTCTATCACGAATTCTTATAAGTGTTCATGCGTATTCATTATACCTGAGCGCCTTTAACACTTACCAGGCCATTTTTTTCGGGTATTACTCGCCCTTAAAATTATGCCTTCGATTCAACCTGACCTCTATTGTAGAGTATACTACTACTATTCCAACGTGCGAGAGCGCCCTGTAATAACTCAAATGTACTATTTCCTAACCTGGGTGGGGGAATGTACAATAGAACTTTCGAGTTCTAAAAAGGGTTACTGCAAGCACTTCAGAACGCTCTCACTCCACAAGGCGGCGGTCAAATGAGGCCGTGAGTTAGTTTACACCTGTTTTCCGCCCCGGTCAATACTTTTTCTCGTGTAATCTGCTACGAGAGATGTTTTCTGAAGGAGCTTGCCAGACCTCTGCTCAAATGTCGGGTATAGCACTTATTTCACCGTACCAAATATATCATATTGTCAATGTTTGCGCGTATATCTTTGTGCCAGAATTGTGCCATATTACCTTCGCTGATCCGAAACGCAGTGTGCTGAAAACTCATATTAAAATGATTAAAGTGTATACTATACCTAATGTGATAATTATGAAATGTAAAGTAGCCCAGATAGTGTTTCTGCCAACTACTTTGGTGAATATTTTATTGTACTTCGTAAAGTGTTCGCTATCGGCCTTTTCCTTCATCTCTCGTAATTCGGCTCCTGGGACTAATTCTTCGAGCTTTTGATAGAGTTTGGAAATTCTCTTTTGATAATAGACACGTCTTTCATTAAGTTTCTCACTTGCGAACATGCCGAACACTCCAAGAATAATCAATGTCATTGTAAGGGTAAGGGCGTTTTTATGAAAACCTGTTTGTGTTAACCCACCTTGAATAGCTGAGGCTATCAATACTACCACACCTGTAATTGTTGCACGCTGATCTTCGCTTTGCCTGACCTGTAAATAATATTGTTCTATCAGGCGGAGTATTACTTCGGTGTTCTCTTTCATTTTGTTTTTACCGGGCTAGCTGATTATCGCTTCTACAGATTAAGGACGTTTATTGTTCGATAAAACCAAATATAATAGTAGTTCTTCAAGGGCTTATTCTCTCGTTTGAGCGTAACTACTCAGGTGTCCAGGCAGCAGAGTGTGGCTTGCTCGCAACAATCGCAGCTAGAGGCAAGAGCACACATGTTTACTTTACAAAGATGAGAAGTAGAGAAAAACAGTAATACTGGAGGATAACACGATTTTGTCACATTCTGGCATTATTTTGTCGAGCTAAGATGGTATACTCTGATACAACACACCCTGAGAGCAAAAAGGATAAAGGTATGCAAGATCTCTCCGATCTTAAAGAAGCGTTAGAACGTGGGCTTTCCGTAGTTACCGAGCTTTGGAACTATCCAGCAAAGGACTGGGTGACCAGCATTCACGCGGCGGATATTAACAATGACGGAGACGTGGAAATACTGGTAGGCTCGCGGGATGGCCGGGTCTATGCGCTTACGAATGGCGGGAAAAGCCTATGGGAAAGCGTTGTGGGAAGTAAGAAATGGATTGGAGCCGTAGTGGGTGTCACCCCTTTTGAGGACGAGCAGCATCCGGTAAGTGTACTGGTCGGGACGCAGGATGGCAAGGTGTATGCTCTTAATGAAGGTGGCCTGGCGATCAGCAAAGACCATCAGGTACTCCATCAATTTAAGAAAAGTTCCCTGGCTTCTGAGAAAGAACAGGAGAAAAATATGATCTGGCATAGCTCAGGGTATGAGATCCGCCAGCTTGCCACTGATCTGAAAAAATCCTCCCTGGTCGTTATCGACTCAGAAGACCAGTATATTCATACGCTCGACTATATTACAGGAGAGCCTGGCTGGGCGTTCCCGGCTGATAGCGCGGTGCGCACTGTATTCTGCTACGATATAGATAACGATGGAAAGGTTGAAACCCTGTTTGGCACGAGTAATCAACACTTCTATGTGCTTGACGCGAGCGGATATTGCATACGGCAAGATGACGTGCAAGGCCAGATTCACACCATCTATGCTGCAGACCTGGGGGAGGAGGGCCAGACGGGAATTTTGCTTGGCATAGATGGAAATACTCTTTCGCTCCATACCCTTAAAGGGCAGGTGATTTGGCGTCGTCCTTTCCTCAATCGTTTTCTGGCGGTTTGTGCCGCCGATGTGGATGGCGACGGAGTCAACGAGATACTGGTTGGTTCAGAGGATAAATATCTCTATATCCTTGATAGGCATGGACGCGAGATCTGGCGTCATCTGATCGGGTATCGCATCTCGAGTTTATATACCTCTGATATCGATAATGACGGCCAGTTCGAGGTAATCGTGGGCGCGCACGACAACAAGGTACATATCCTGCGTATTAGCCCGATTGGAGAACTCAATGAAAAAATACATTCTCTCTATCATGATTTAGAACGCCCGCTCTCCACTGTTCTTGAAGAACTCATACCCCGTCAACGCACCCTTTTGCAAACCCTCTTAGCTGATGCAAGGCCAACCTCTAAAACTGCTACGTTAGAGCAAGCGGAACACTTGATAGCCGGCAAGAAATATGAGCAGGCATTAGCAATCGCGTTGACGTTAGAGCAACAAAAAGTACAGCAGCTATGGCAGAAGGGACAAATTGGTTTCATCAATGCCCTCTGCCCTGACAATAGTTCCACTAATGCCAAATCAGAAATCATCGTAGGAACAAACAAAGGACGGCTTCATGCTTTCAGCTTTTCCGGGCAGGAATTATGGTCTCTCTCTGTTGGAAAGCAAATTCTGGGTGTGCAGACGGGCTATCTCAACTCTGGCAAATGGGCCGACATCATAGCTTATTCAGCAGATGGCCGCATCTCTATCATCAAAAGCGCCTGGAGGGATAAACTCAAAAAGCACCTGCAGGTAAGCGACGAGGTGAAGCCAGAATTGCAGATTGATGAACATCTCTCTAGCCTTTATGTAAATGCAGACGGAAAGCGCGGACCCTTCCAGATTGTCATTGGCTCGAAGAACAAAAAGATAGAAATTTATGGACGCGACCTTGCTCAACCACTTCGTACCATCAAGCCCCCTCAGGGCATCAGAGTAGTAAGCGCCTGTATCTCTCACGAGGATGATACGCCGGTCATTGTCGCCGCAAGTGAGGGGGATGCCGATCACACAATCTATGCTTACACACGCAATAAATCAAAGCCTTTCTGGACCTATAAGACCAGGGGGCGAGTAGAAGCCCTGTGCATCAAAGACATTGATGCAGACGACAAATTAGAGGTCGTTGTTGGCTCTCAAGATCGCAATGTGCATGTCCTGGACCAGCATGGAAATCTCAAATGGCGTTACTACTTCCCTGATATTGTTTCAACGGTTGATGTATGCGACATAGATGGAGATGGCAAATTAGAAGTGCTGGCCGGGTGCGACGATGGACAATTGTATGTGTTTGGCAGGGAAGGAGACCTTTTCTGGACCTATCAAGCATATGGCAGTATCCTTACCATTCGCGCAGACGATATTGACAATGACAAAAATGTAGAGATCATTATTGGCACCAAGAACCAGCTTGAAGTGGTGCAAGTGGTAAACCAGAAGCGACTGCTTGATCTCATTAATGAGTGTTGGGTGGCCCTGCAACAGCAGAAACAGGGTGAAGTTTTTCTCCAGGAATTCCTTAACCATCAATCTTCATCCTTACGCGCGTTTGCCATACAAAAAATTGCTGAACACGCGATACAAGATGAGAACGACTTCAAAGTGTTCGATACCTTTGTAAAGGATGGCTCGGCTGAGGTACGCAAAGCTCTTATCCAGGCGGTGGTAAGCTGCTACAGGATCAATCCTCAGCAAGCGCAGTACATTCTCTCACAGTTAATCATGGACTCGGTGGTAGATGTTCGGCTGACTCTGGTCAAGCATATCGGTATCCTCATGAGAAATTCCAGAAGGAATGAAAGAGAGCATCACTGGGACGATGGTTTCAAGTTTCTCCAGCGCCTGGCGAAAAATAATGATCGGGTAGTGCGGCGAGCCGTGATGCGAGAGCTTTATACGCTCGTGGAAGATTTTTATGGTGGACAGGGCCGCAAACGCGCTGTATTCGGATTGCTATTAACGGGTCTCCAGGAGCCAGAGTCAGCGATAAATGCATCAGAGTGGGTAAACTTCGAGGCTGCAAGAACGCTGGCCCATTTCCTGGACCTGCATCATAACGAACTTATAATGTATATAAATCTGCTGGTCGCCAGAGAGGTGAAACCTGAAATCCTACAGCGTATCGCCTACCATGCCACAAGCTCGTTTATCCGGGACGTTTTTCAGAACCTCGGCACTTTTATGATCGATCTCGACGAGACGAACGTTGCCGAACGCTTAGCTATGGCCGTCAATACGCTTGAGCAAACAAAAGCGCTCAAATATGGCGAAGACATACTGAGCATCTATAAGGAGCTATATCGCCTCGTTGGCTTGAACACTATCGAAGACATCGCCTCCTATCAGTGTACTCTGCAAAATGATGTGTTCACGCCAACCAATACGCATTTCCCCGCTGCGGTAAATGTCTTCAAGCAACTCAATTTCATCACGCGGTCCTTGAGGTTGTATTTAAGAAGAGATGGCATCAAGGACCGGGTGCATAGTCTGCTAGAGGCCACTAAAGAATTTGAGAATGTGCGTAAATATGCCGAGCAAGAATACTTGAAAACGTCTCTTAATGAGCCCCTGTCAAGGCTTCCAGACAGAAAGGTCCTGGTGGAGATGATCTTGAAACGTTGGCAAACCATCATTAGCGTCGAACTCCTGAAATTGAACGGGGAGGCTAAACTGGAAGCGGAATTTCGGACGAAACGCGCTTTCCGCGAAGAGCAGGTGGTTGTCTGGGTGATGCTGCGGAACACTGGCGGTAGTACAGCTGACAGCGTCTATATGGAATTGCTCGCCAGCAGCCAGTTTGAGGTGGTGGGTAAAAGCACATTTCAAACAGAGGCCATCTTTGCCGGAGATGAAGTTATGGCCGAGTTTACCATCAAACCTTCTACTCTCACGCCTAACCTGGTCTTCGAAATTGTCTACGTTGATACTGAGAGAAGTGAAAAGACGCTGCTCTTCGATGGTCAACTGGAATTGTATACGCGCACAGAGCAACGAGCATTTAGACCCATCCCCAATCCTTACTCCACCGGCGTACCCAGACCCGACATGTGTTATGGACGTGAAGAGAACCTGAAATTTCTGAAGGAGAATTTAACGCGCAGAAACGCCGGGACATTCTTTATTCTACATGGGGAGCGGCGCTCTGGCAAAACAACCCTGCTCTTCCAGCTAGCAAAGACACCCATCCTGGAGCCACATATCTCTCTGCTTATCGATATGCAGAATGAGGCGCATGATTTCAGAGAGAACAGATTTTTCTATAATATTGCCTACTATATCCAGGCAGCGCTGGCGACAAGAGGAATTCGTGTGCCACTTAGCCAGAGGGAAGAATTTGAAAAGCATTCGAGCTTTTCCCTCAATCGCTTCCTCGATGTGGTTGAAGAGAACCTTAAAGATCGTATGCTCGTTGTCTTGATCGACGAGTTTGAGGTACTCGAGTCCCTGGTAAAGAAAAAAAGGCTCGCGCCAGAAGTGTTCGATTACCTGCGCAGTATGGTGCAGAGCCGTCAAAATATAACCTTCCTCCTGGCGGGCGTACATACCATTCAGAAACTTACCTCTGGATACTGGTCGCCTTTCTTCAATATTGCCAATCAGTACCGGCTCTCAAAGTTGAGCGAACGGGGAGCGACCAACCTCATCACCAAACCCGTCGAGGATTTCCTTGAATATGATCCCTACGCCGTGCAAAAGATTCGTCAATTGACCGACGATCAACCCTACCTCATCAATCTCATATGCCGACCTCTCATTGATTATTGTAATGAACACCAAAAAGCCTATGTTACCATAAACGATGTGAACGCCATCCTGAAAGAAATTATGGAAAGCAAACAGAATCACTTCCAATGGCTCTGGAACCAGAGCACTGAGGAGGAACGCTACGTTTTGTCAATCGTGGCGGAATTGGGTATGGATGAGAGAAGGCTTCTTTCACTGATAGAGATAGAAGTGCAATACAAACATTACTCTCTTCTCTACAGACGTGAAAGCGTTCTGGCAGCTCTGGCGAACCTGGCAGAGCGCGAAGTTGTCGAAAAAGTACAGGATCACGCTAACGCCGGTACCTCTTCATACGAACGCTACAGACTTCCGGTGGGCTTGATTCGTGAATGGCTGCGCAGGCATAAATCGGTCAAACAGGTGCAGCACGAAGGCGATGCTCGCAAGTAACTTGCGTCACCAACACGACCAGGGGAGGAAGTCCCGGGGACTTGGACGGGGAGGTTTTTAGGAAAGGAGCGGCCTGCCCTACCCTGTCTTATCCTGCTATGCTGGATGCTTTCTCCATTTCTAAGAGAACGTTCAGGAGTTCCGCGATAGCCTTGTTGCGATAGCGAAAATACTGGCGCGAACTGAAGCCAATGCGAGCCGCTATCTGCCCGTTTTTAAGGTGGTTTTTGAAATAGCGGTAGTACAGGATGTTATAACTTTGCAAGGCAGGGTCGGTATCAGTGCGTAGCTGAGACCCGCGCAATCGTTCAAAGGCTTCCCGGAGAATGCTACGGATGACCATACCTCGTTCAACAGTCGAGGGAGCAATAGCATTTTCAAGACGGCGTGCCACGAGATTCATCAACCTGAGATTGGTAGTCCCTAAAGTTCTGGCATCATCGATGCTGTCCAGCGCTTTCTCCAACTCACCTGGCGTGATTTCAAAGACGACTGCACCACTAATCTGGCGCACAAACTGGCGAAAAAGTTCGCTCTCGCTTAATTCAGGCTGTTTGCGCAGTTGACTTTTCTGCTTTTGAGCTTCTTCTCGTAACACCCACTTCTGGGCTTCTGTCAGGCGTTCCCATATATCGTTGAAATGGAGCTGGAGACCCTCGTAGGCGAGCTTCCTGAGGTGCTGCTCATCAGTAGTGTTATGCGACAATTTCTCCTCAAAAACGCAGTGGCACACACGCTGGATGAAAAACGGATGCCGACCCGCCATATGCGAAATAAAGGCTGTTTCTGACGCTGTGAAAGGCAAATCAACCTGCATTGCCGGAAGAGTTATCAAACCGTGCGCCTCCTCCGGGGCGAGAGGGCCAAGGTCATAGTTGTAAAAAATATTGAAGAAAGGCGAATCGGCAATATCGCGGTGGGACACCTCCGCTAATGGAGCAACTGAGGCTGTCACATACGATACCTGGCCGATGGTTGCCTTTGCCCGCAAGAAAGCCAGAAACTCCGCGTCGAAATGCTTATTGCGCGTGACATTATCAAAGGCATCCAGTAACAGGACAGGGAAAAACCCGCGCTCTGTTATTATTTTCAGGATACGACTAAATTCGTCGGCGCTGTCTTGCTCCACTTGCAGCTTGAGTTCGGGCAAGTCGGGGCAGCCAGCAAGAAGAGCCTTGCTGACGGCCAGCAGGAAATCTTCACAGGTTTTACGCAAATATTCACGCAGATTCAGATAGACGAAGAGGTAATGGCTCGCGTTAAACTCAAACGGTTGCTGGATCTCAGGCAAGCCCGCGCACAGTAAAAAGGATGTCTTACCGATATGGCGCGGTCCCACCAGCGAGACAGATTGCCTACCGGCAACAGCCGCGTAGAATTTTCTGAGCAATGCCTTTCGCCCAAAGAACATGCCCGATCTACGCATGGCTGTCATGTGAATGTAGGGGTTTGGTGGCCAATTCTGCATGGAAAACCTCCTGTGCATAAAGCTACTACGCTTCCCTTAATTATAACCTGAGTAGTTTCCCGAATCGTGACAATTTAGTGCCAGAAATCTCTTCGTGAATCGAGGCCAGTCCAGAGATGTTGTTACTAATTTATACTATGGTCATCAATGTTGATACTCGTCGCAAAGGCTACCACCGCGACCAATAGCAACAGGATTGCATTTAGCACGACAAAAAGCGCGAAGGAATGGGAGATGATGCCGGGTAGCGCAGCTATGATGGTCAGCCCGCACGTCAACAAGAGCAGCACGCGGTTTCTCATCACCAATGCGCCTACCAGCGCGAACAATACCAGGCCGAGCGACAGCAGCATCCACAATAATTGTGGCGCCATGCCAAACGCATACGAGATCATGCCTACAGTGCATCCGGCGAATATATCGCAGGCGAAAAGAGCCGAGATTTCTTTCCAGACATCCGGCTCTGGCTGCTGCTTTTTGCTCGCAGTCGCTTTGCCAGACGTTGACGTTGAGCGGCTGGCGGGAGCATACGATTGAGCTTTGTGCATCGCCGTTCTATACCCAAAGGCCGCTTTCAGTGCAGCCGCGAATTCCAGCACGCTGCCGAAGCGATCTTGCGGGTTTTTGGCGAGGGCTTTTAGCACGACCTCTTCTACCTCCGGCGAGATAGTAGGAACGCGTTCCCTTAAACGTGGCGGAAAATCGTAAAGGTGCTGGTCCAGAATTTCGTCCGAGTCGCCCTGGAAAGGCCATACGCCGCACAGCCATTCATAGATGACGACACCCAGGGCGTACTGGTCGCTGGCAAAACAGGCTTCGCCCTCTATCAATTCGGGAGCCATGTAGGCCGCCGTTCCCGCGATCATCTCGGCGCGAGACGCCGTCTTATGCGCGTTGATGCTGATGCCAAAATCGCTCAACAATACCTGATTGTTGTCTCCCAGCAGCAGGTTCTCCGGCTTTATATCGCGGTGAACCAGCCCTCTGTTGTGGACATATTGCAAAGCACCGGCTATTTGCTCTACGTACTTCACCAGCGCGCGCGGCTTCATGCGAGACCCAAAGGGATACAACTGGCGCAGCGTGCCGTTTGGCGCGTAGTCCATTACCAGGTATGGCCTGTGACCCTCCACGCCAAATTCCAGCACACGCACAATATGAGGATGGATCAGGCTGGCGGCCATACGCGCTTCGGCATAAAAGCTGATTTCTTCACTCTCATCCATGCCGCTGCGCAACACCTTGATCGCGGCCAGCGTCCTAATATACTGATGCTTGCACAGGTAGACCGCGGCAAAGCCCCCTTTTCCTAACAGCCTCATGATGCGGTAATTGCCCAGGTACCTGTCTGTATTGTGTCCATGTCCTGGATGAAGTCTGTTGGCGTTCATCGCGTTGTCCCTCTCAGCACAATCAGTATAGCTGTCCCTGTTCCCCATTGATGCTCTAACATCATATTGATTGTAATCGACATACTGTGCCAGAGGTTCATCGAATACTGTCATAACCATGACAGGCATAAGAGTCGATGCCAAAAATGCGGCAGGCAGGACAACCGCGCGGTTGTCC
>JBOGTO010000504.1:0-7994 GCA_050695155.1 Ktedonobacteraceae bacterium | reverse complement strand
ACATTGACAATACCATTTTTGCTGGCAAATAACCAGAACGTGTTGATACCGTAACTCGACAGTCTTATACTGTTTTATCAGACAAGGTAGCTGATCTTTTGCATATAAAGAGGCGAGAAACTCGATGGAGGGTAGTCTATCCTATGACAGATCTTATTACCTATCCTCCGATCTGGAACATTCCTTATCGACGCAATCCCTTCTTTACCGGGCGCGAGGAGGTACTGGAGCACGTCCATGACGCGCTGCGCGCGGATAGTGCCGCCTGGTTGACTCAGGCACATGGGATGACTGGACTGGGTGGCATCGGCAAGACCCAGGCTGCTCTTGAGTATGCATATCGCTATCATTCAGAGTATCAGGCTGTACTCTGGGTCCACGCCGATTCATCCAGTACACTGACGGCTGAGTTTGTAGGTATTGCTACTCTCTTGCGCTTGCCTGAACGGAACGAACAGGATCAGCGACGCGTGGTCGAAGCCGTGATACGCTGGCTGCGCATCAACTCACACTGGCTGCTTATCCTGGACAACGTCGAGGACCTGGCAAGTGCCGAGCCCTTTCTTCCGAAAGCCAGCAGGGGACATGTCCTGCTGACGACACGAGCGCGAGCGCTGGGCGGGGTGGCTCAGCGTATCGAAATCGGAAAAATGCAGCTAGAGGTAGGAGCTTTGTTGCTCTTACGCAGAGCAGGCATCCTTCCTCTGGCAGCAACTCTTGAAGACGCCCTCGCCGAGGATCGGACTCTTTCGCTACAGATCACACAGGAGATGGACGGTTTCCCTCTCGCGCTTGACCAGGCCGGGGCCTACATCCGGGAAACGCCCTGTACCCTTGCGGCGTATCTCGCTCTGTATCAAGCGCGTCGTACCGACCTGTTCAAAGAGCGAAGCGCCGAGAGCACCTACCCCGACTCGGTTGCGACTACCTGGTCCCTCTCGTTCGAGAAGGTCGCCCGGCAACATCCCGCCGCGGCCGAACTGCTTCACTTGCTGGCTTTCCTCTACCCGGATGCGATTCCTGAAGAGGTCGTGACCGAAGCGTCGGTGCATATGGGGGCGGTGCTTGAGCCCATCGCGACCGATCCCCTGCGGCTCGACGGCGTTTTCAAAGAACTCCTGCGCTTTTCTTTGGTCTACCGCGACCCCGATACGCAGACGCTCACCATCCACCGTCTCGTCCAGGCCGTGTTTCAAAGCGCCATGGTACAAGGTGTGCAGTTGTTATGGGCGATCCGGGCCGTGCAGGCCGTCAATGAGATATTCCCCGGCGTCGAGTTTGCCACATGGTCCCGGTGCGAGCGTTATCTCTTGCAGGCACAAAGATGCGCGGAGTTGATCGGGGAGTGGGGACTCGTGTTTGCCAATGCCGCGAGACTCCTGAACCAGGCCGGGGCCTACCTGCGCACTCGCGGCCGCTACGGCGATGCCGAGCCCTTCTACCAACAGGCGCTGGTGATCTGGCAGCACGAGTTGGGTTCCACCCATCCTCACGTCGCGGCGTGCTGTAATAATCTGGCTCTTGTCTATACGGAGCAAGGACACTACGAGCAGGCCGAGTCGTTTTATCAGCTCGCGTTGGCCATCTGGCAGCAGGCAGGAAACGAACACAGAAACCTGGCCACCGGCTTCAACAATCTCGGGCGACTCTATTTGAAGCAGGGCAAGCACGAGCAAGCCGGGCCACTCTTCCAGGAGGCGCTGCGGCTGCGCGAGCAGCTGCTCGGGCCGCAGCACCCCGATACCGCCACGGTTTTCCATAATCTCGCCGAGCTTTCCCTTGCCCGGGGTCAATATCCTGAGGCTGAGCAGTTTTATCAACGGGCCTGCGCCATGCGCGAAGAGCAGTTCGGGCGGCATCATCCGGAGACGATGGCGAGCCTGGATGGCCTGGCAAGGCTGTATAGCCATCAGGGAAAGTACAAACAGGCGGAGCCTCTTCTCGAAGAGATCGTGGCAACTTACGAAACAGTGTTTGGTCCACAGCACCCGGAGGTCGCCACTCTTCTCAACAACCTGGCTGTCGTGTACGAGGCCCAGGGCAAGTATGAGCAGGTGGAGCAACTCTATCTGAGGGCACTGGCTATCCGAGAGCGGCGACTGGGTCCCCTGCATCCCGATGTCGCGGCCACGCTCAATAACCTGGCTGGATTCTACAGCGCCCGCGGGAAGTACGAGCAAGCGGAACCACTCTACCAGCGTGCAGCAGCCATCTATGAGCAGGCGGTGGGAAGCGAGCATCCTCACACAGCCACCACCCTGAACAACCTGGCAGACCTCTACCGTTCGCAAGAAAAGTTTGAGGAAGCCGAGCCGCTCTATCAGCAGGCCGTCAGCATTTACAGGCACGTGTTGGGCGACAAACATCCTGATACGATGGCCGCGCTGAGCAACCTGGCGCTCCTGTATAAGACTCAAGGCAAATATGAGGAGGCTGAACGGATCATGCACGATGTGCTGGCGCTCGAGGAACGCATGCTAGGAGCGAAACATCCCCGAACGGCGGTCATTCTGCATAACCTTGCGGGACTCTACCGCATCCAGGGGAAGTACGAGCAAGCCGAGCAGCTGTATGTACGTGCACTGGCCATCTGGAAGTTGGTGCTGGAACCTGGACACCCGCGCATCGCCAATAGCCTTCACAACCTCGCCCTGCTGTATACAGACTGGGGCAGATACACGGAGGCCGAAGACCTCTACCAGCAGTCCCTGGCAATTCTGCTGCGAACGCACGACATCAATCATCCTGACGCGGCGATCCTTTTGAATAATTACGCTGATCTCCTGCAGAAAACGGGGCGGGCTGACGTGAAAGATGCGGTGCTCGCGCAATACTTGGTCCTGAAGCAACAGATGCATGATGAATCTTCATCAAGGTTACCTCACAGCGATGTGCAAAAAGATTGATGGGAGCGTCGGAGCAATACACACTGGATTTACTGTGTTATACTTGCGGAGTGGGTGAGCAACAACTGGAGAGCGTTTTCGAACGGACGGGTTCCTATTCGATAAGGACAAACCTGTAGATGTCCAAATTGAATGCCTATGATATGCTTGTGGTCGGCGCTGGTATCTTTGGGATCACGACTGCACTAGAATTAAAGGCACGTGGGTATCATATTGCCGTGCTTGATCCTGGCCCACTGCCGCATCCCTTAGCGGCTTCTACCGATATTAGCAAGGTGGTGCGCATGGAATATGGCGCTGATGAAACGTATATGGCGTTGGTAGAACTGGCGTATCAGGGCTGGCTCCAATGGAATGAGGAGCTTGGCGAGACGTTATTCCATGATGTGGGGGTACTTATCCTTACTCGCGCTCCCATGTCCTCAGGCGGACACGAGCACGAGAGTTATCACCTGCTACGCAAACGAGGACATGCTCCTGAGCGCCTCACGGGCGATGCGATCTCTCGACGGTTCCCTGCTTGGAAACTGGGGGCCTATGTGGATGGCTTCTTTCACGCGCAGGGAGGCTACGCGGAAAGTGGCCGCGTAGTCACCGCTCTCGTGCGCCTTGCCCAGGCAAAGGGAGTCATGCTGTATCCTGATCAAACGGTCGATGCCCTGATCGAAGAGGGATCACACGTCACCGGGGTACGCACTCGTACCGGGAACAGCTTTCATGCAGAACATGTCGTCGTTGCCTCTGGGGCTTGGACCGCACTGCTAGTGCCTGATCTGGCACCCATTGTGAAGATAACCGGGCATCCTATCTTCCACCTCAAGCCGACCAACCCCGGACTCTTTACCCCACCTGATTTTGTCGTCTTTAATGCCGATATCACGCAGTCCGGCTGGTATGGCTTCCCTTATCACCCACATGAACACGTAGTCAAAATAGCCAACCACGGGGTAGGGCAGGTGCTCCATCCCGACCAGGATGAGCGGATGGTAACCGATAGCGATGAAGCACAGTTGCGAGCATTCCTGGCTGCTTCTTTGCCCGCATTGTCCGATGCACCTCTTGTTGCGACGCGCCGCTGTCTCTACGTTGACACTCCCGATGGAGACTTCTGGATTGATCGTCATCCTCGACGGGCAGGTCTCACCGTGGCTACCGGCGATAGCGGACATGGCTTTAAGTTCGCGCCGATCCTGGGTGGACTGATCGCCGATGCCGTTGAAGGAAAGCCGAACCCCTGGTTGTCCAAATTTCGCTGGCGCGATGTTTCCTGGAGTGATGGGGGGAAGGAGTCTTCGCGCCATCAAGAGCTTTGATATTTTGGCTCCATCCCCCTCGATGATGCGTCGGAGCGATTGAACTTCTTACCTTTGAGTTCACTGAAGAAGGCATAATCTATTCACTTGCATCACGTTTCTGCATAAGCTACACTATATTTACCGAAACTGAGACTGCTAATCATATACTATTTTCATTGCTGACATTCTCACGAGATATATAGATCGATCTTGCGTCTATCTATGCAGATACGTCTCGAACGCGTAGGTATTTGATCCGAGGCTATCGTGATGGCACAAACCAGAGGTAACCGGGGAAAGAAGACTTCAAACTATGATTTCATCTTTATTGATGAAGTCCAGCAATTTGACATGGAGGAATATGTGCAGAATCCTGCCATGATACGCAAACTCCATGCGGAAAGGAATGGCGCGTACTCAGCCATCGTGGAACAAAAAAGCCACCTGGAAGCTGTCACACTCAGCCTTCATCAGATGGAACTGCTCAAACGAGAACTGGAACTGAGATTACACGAGGCATCTACCGTAATCGCGAAGCTCGCTGATGAGAAAGAAGCGCTCGACGGAGAGGTGAAAGGCGTCAAGCTGCGAATTGAGGCCATGACAAGACAGAATCACGAATTAGAACTGCAAAGGCAAGCGCTTGATTTGAAGCTGAACCACACGCAACAAAAACTGTCCGAATCGAACCAGACCTCGCTCACCAGATTTGCGACTTCGACCGCAGCCGCCATTATTCTCGGATTTGGCGTGAATGTCGTCACATCATCGCCATCAGATTGGAGAGGATGGGTCATCATCGCTTCCAGTGTCGTTCTGGGAGTCATTGCCTTTTTCATCCCGCGAAAGGGAGAGTAACAGATGGATCGGGTCGCATTATTGCAACATCAGTTGACACAAGCCCGCCTTAAAGGGGATCGCGAGCTAGAACTCCTCCTGCTCAATGACCTGGGGGATAATTTCGCCGCGTCCGAGGATTTCCCAAATGCCCTGGCGTCTTACGAACAGGCCTTAGACATCGCGCGAAGTCTTGGAAACAGACAGAACGAGGCGAGTATCCTTGGAAAGCTAGGCAATATGTACACGGCATCCACGCGGGACAAAGAAGCTATTTCAATGTACGAGCAGGCCCTGAGCATCGCCACCGAACTTCAAGACCCGAAACTCACGAGGAATATCCTGAACAGCCTGGGTTTAGCATGGAAAGACACCGGTGAAATCTCGCGCGCGATTGAACTCTACGAACAGGCGCTTACCCTCGCCCGTCAAGTCGGTGATCGCAAAGCTGAAAGGGCCGTACTCAGCAATCTCGGCAATGCCTATGCATCACAGAGACAGATTGATCGCGCGACTGACTTCTACGAGCAAGCGCTCGCCGCGGCTCGCCAGATGGGTGATGCCTGGGCTGAGGGTATCACTCTTGGCAACCTGGGAAATGTGTATGCCTCGCAGGGACAGGTCCGTCGCGCCATTGACTTTTATGAGCAAGCCCTAGCATTGATACAGCAGGTTGAAGCGACCCAAGCAGAGCCTACCCGCGTTGCCATCATCTATCGAAATCGGGGCAATGCGTACATCGCCCTGGAAGAGTTCCAAAGGGCGATCGCAGATTATGACAGGGCGATTGCTCTAGATCCCGGTGACGCTTCTGCCTATGCGAGCAAGGCCGATGCTTTAGCGCAACTCAAACGCTACCAGGAGGCGCTTGCTTCCTATGACCGTGCCATAACTCTGGCCCTCGATGACGCTGCCACCTACGCGAGTAAGGGTGATGCCCTGGTCCAAATGGGGCGGTATGCAGAGGCGCTTTTTTCATATAATCGCGCCATCGCTCTGGACCCTGATAACGCAGCCGCCTATGCGGGCAGAGGCGATTCCTTGACGAACATCGGACAGTACGAAGAGGCACTCGCCTCGTATGAGCAAGCTATTCACCTTTCTCACGACGACATCTACCATTACCAAAAGCAGCAACTGCTGGTCAGAATGCAAGTTGAAGCCGCTCCAGGCTCTTCGACCCTGGTAGCAACACGAACGGATTCGGCATCACCCTCTGCAATTCGGCGCGGCGATGTCGTCGATGGCGTCATCGTGCGTATCGACCAGGACGAGATCCTGATCGATATCGGACTCAAATCCGAGGGCGTCCTCTCGACCAGAGAGTTACCAGCGAGTGGCGAGTGGTCATTTGATAACTTGCACCTGCGCGACAAAGTCCTCGTCTACGTCATCCAGCCAGAAACACCCGATGGACCGGCGTTGCTCTCCCTTAAAAGAGCCACGGCTGAGCGCCAATGGCGCGTCGCCGAAGAGCAGTATCGCAAAAACGAGTTGCTCACGGCCAAGGTCATCGATTACAACAAGGGTGGACTGATAGTCGATGTCGCGGGCATTCGAGGGTATGTTCCCATCTCACAAATTCTCGGCCTCACTCGCGAAGAAGTGGGCGCCGGTGGCGAGAACGAGGAGATTCTCGCCAAGTTGACCACGATGAAGGGGAAAGAGCTCCAACTCAAGATCATTGAGGTCAACCGCGCGCGCAACCGCCTGATCCTCTCCGAGCGCTTGGCCAACCAGGAATGGAGGCAGCGCCGCCGCGACGAACTGCTCAATGAGTTGAAAGCGGGCGAAGTACGGCGTGGTGTCGTCAGCAATATCGCCAACTTCGGTGCCTATGTAGACCTGGGAGGCTCCGACGGCCTGGTGCATATCAGCCAGCTCGCCTGGAGCCGTGTCAATCATCCCAGCGAAGTGCTCAAGATTGGTCAGGAAGTGGAAGTCCAGGTCTTGAGTGTTGATAAAGAGACGAAGAAAATCGCCCTGTCCATCAAACGGGCCGAAGTCGATCCCTGGACGACTGTGGAGCAGCGCTATTCTTCTGGTCAGATCGTCATTGGCGTCATCACGAAGATCGCACCATTTGGGGCCTTTGCGCGCATGGAGGATGGGGTTGAAGGGTTGATACATATCTCCGAGCTGACGCCTGGCATGGATCCTGAAACGGATCTGCAGGTGGGTCAGGAACTTCAACTGCGCATCCTACGCATTGACGCTGAACGCCGCCGCATCGGGCTAAGTTTGCGACAGGTCAATGAGCCAGGTTAATCCTGATTTGTTTTGCGTAAATAACAGTGATAAATGACGAGACATAGAATGGTGAGAACTGATGATAAGGGGCTTCTTCCCCAGGATAATCCCATTCCTTTTCCTACTCATATGTGGGATGTTTTCAAATAAAGTGGCCAAATCTCGCCGATTATACAGATGGCAGGCCACATGAAAAAGGCGGAGACCTGCGAAAGGTGGATGTTCATCACGAGAAATACGCCGACGGTCTGCGGGTATGGTATAGCCTTACGAAGTGTACCTGGCATAGGTGAGTGGGTAGACCTGGAAAGTTTACAGCAGATCACAGAGGTCTATGCACATACCATTTTGCACTAACTGGGAGAAACTCATGATAAACACTCACGACCTTTAATATATCATAACTAACGGTGCATCCCGATTGCTTTTGTATTTCTGTCCAGTACCAGATAACCAGCAACCACAAATGCGTTCCGGCTGAAAAACATCAGCATATAATTATCTCTTTTTCCTCTTCCGATGTTTCTTTCGCCCTCGAGAGGATTTCCTCGGCATTTCAAATGCCTGACGAGCGTGCTTTTCGGTCAGGCTATCAAGCAAAGGGTAAATGACGAGTGTGAAAAAGTCGCTCATATTGCCACCAATGGCTCTACGTTCAGTAGCCTGGGGTATCTTTTCTCGGATAGATCTCGCGCGCTTCGCATAG
>JBOGTO010000503.1:0-1740 GCA_050695155.1 Ktedonobacteraceae bacterium | reverse complement strand
CTATTGTATCTCCCACCAGGTGCGCTTATACTTGTGAGAATGAAAAGAGGTGGAAAAGCAGCAAGATGATAACAGAAGAGCAGAAAAAACAGGCGCAATTCTGGCTGGAGTATAGCCAGCAATTGTCAGCAACGATTCGTTATAGCGAGGCGCTGGCTGCGGTGGAACGCTCGCTGGCGCTGGATGATACGAGCGTAGCGGCGTGGTATGCAAAAGGCACGTACCTGGCGATGGTAGCGCGGTATGACGAAGCGCTGGCAGCTTTTGAGCATACGCTGGCAATGGATGATGCTTACGCACCCGCGTGGGATGGGATGGCGTGGACATTGGGCATACTTGGCAGGCGCGATGAGGCGTTAGCGGCCGTCAATCGTGCGTTGGAGCTTGATCCTGACTATTTTGATGCAATTAAGCGGAAAAAGCGGCTAGGGATGTAAATCTCGCCCCTGACGCCCGCAAGGGGCGTCACTACATAACGACAGACTCCACCAACCCCACGATCTCCTGGTGAATCTCCTCAACCGTTCTTGAGGCATTTACGACCTTGATGCGCGCGGGGTATTTGCGCGCGAGCATACGAAAACCTTCCTGTACCTTTTGATGAAATGATTCGGCTTCCACGTCGAAGCGGTTGCGTTCCTCGCGCTGACCATGCCGGTCGGCGGCAACGCCGGTGCGACTGTGTACCTGGGATGGATCGAGGTCGAGCAGGATGGTCAGGTCTGGCTCGATGCCCTGAGTTGCCAGCATGGAGAGTTGTTCAACCAGTTCGACGCCGACGCCGCGCGCGTAGCCCTGATAAACAATGCTGGCGTCGTAGCAGCGGTCGGTGATAACGAGTTTGCCGACCTGTAGCGCGGGAATGACCAGCGTAGCGAAATGCTGGGCGCGGTCAGCCTGAAAGAGAAAAGATTCCGCCAGGGGGACGATTGCCAGTTCGGGGCGGTTGAGTACCAGCGGGCGTATTTCGACGCCCAGGGGAGTGCCGCCCGGTTCGAGTGTGCGAATGTAAGAAATACCGCGCGCCTGTAGCCATTGCTCTAACAGGCGCATCTGGGTGGTTTTGCCCGCGCCGTCCAGCCCTTCAAATGAGATCAGGCGTCCCTTGTTCAACATGCTCACAGGCTATTTCCCCCGGTCGGTGCGATACGTTTCATAGTCCCAGTCGAAGTAGGGTTTGGGCAGCATGTCTTCGGGTGTCCAATGCTGGTCAGCTTTGCCGTATTTGCCGTGATACTCTTTGAGGGTTTCGCCCACATATTCAAAGGTAAGCTGGCAGATGCGAAAACCCACCGGCACCCAGATAGTGGTTTGCGTATGGTTGCTGATTTCCATTGTCCAACGGCTGATGTAGCCAACATCGCCAACGCCCGCGCAACGGCACACCGACAGGCCGGAGCGCGCTACCGTGCTGCGCGAATACATCTTCGCCAGGTAGCCGTTATGGCCGCCGATCACTTCCAGCGTATGCGCCAGGAGAGTGGTGCCGGGGCGAATAGCTATCTTGCCACCAGTAGCTTTGCGCGGCTCTCCCCAGTAGCGGCGAATATCGAGCGGATTATCCAGGTGGATGACATCAACGTTCATATCCCCCTGAAAATACCATTCGCCCAGGCGGCAATCGTAGGAATTGGTGCCTAGTTGTCGCTCGTCAAATGGTTCGATAACGAGGTTGCCGTTTTTCAACTCTTCCACAATACGTTTGTCGGACAATAACATGCCAGCTTGACTCCTTAGATG
>JBOGTO010000502.1:0-8426 GCA_050695155.1 Ktedonobacteraceae bacterium | reverse complement strand
GTGTAAGGGCGGGGGCGGATGGGATGATGGGTGGGGACCCTTGCGGTCGCCCTCGAAGCTTATTGGCTCCTCCCATGCTTGACCCGCTATGATACTATCTTCTTTGTCACATCCATAATGGAACTATCAGGGAAGGCAGGCAACATCGTTGACGAATCAGGATAGCACGCTCACCACAACCACTCATGAAGAGACGCTTTCGCTTACAGAACTGGCTCGCGCGCTCCATATAGAACTGAAATTGGATAGCGGGCAGATTGCGCGTACCGTCGCGCTGCTGGACGAGGGCAACACTATTCCGTTTATCGCCCGCTACCGCAAAGAAGTTACTGGTAGCCTGGACGAAGTGCAGATACAGGCTATTGCTGACCGCGCGGGTGCGTTGCGCGCGCTGCACGAGCGCAAAGCCGACGTGCGCAGGCTCATCGATGGGCAGGGCAAACTTACGCCCGAACTGGTAGCCGCCATCACAGCCGCGACCACCTTGCAGGAAGTCGAAGATCTCTATTTGCCCTATCGTCCCAAACGCAAAACCCGCGCCAGCGTTGCGCGCGAAAAGGGACTTGCACCCCTGGCTGATCTTATTTTGCAACAACCGCTATTGTCAGGTAACGCCGAAAAACAGCTCGAAGAACAGGCGCGACCATTCCTGAATGCCGGGAAGGGTGTTGATACCAGCCTGGAAGCCTACGCCGGAGCGCGCGATATTGTGGCCGAGGTGATCGCCGAAGAAGCCAGTGTGCGCGGCGACATGCGCGTTGTCTTCTTCAAGCAGTCCGCCATTAGCGCGAAAGTGGCCGATGCTGATAAAATCGCCGAAAAAGACCCCAACGGCGTCTATCAACTTTACTACGATTTCAACGAGAGCGTTACCAAACTGGTGCCGCATCGCGTGCTGGCGCTCAATCGCGCCGAGCGCGAGGATGTGCTGCGCGTCAGCATAGCCCTGCCGTATGAACAGGCGCAATCGCATATCACCCACCACTACCCGGTCAAATCCGCCTCGCCCTTTGCGCAGCATCTTGCCGAAGCGATGGAGGATGGCTACAAGCGCCTGCTCGCGCCCGCTATGGAACGCGAGGTGCGCGTAGAACTGACGCGGCGGGCCGAAGAACATGCCATCAATATCTTTGCCGCCAACCTGCGTAATTTGCTCTTGCAGCCGCCATTGCGAGGACGTAAAGTGCTGGGCATCGATCCTGGCTTTCGCACCGGCTGCAAGCTGACGGTCGTTGACGAGAATGGCAAATATATCGAGTCGGATACCATGTACCTTTACCAGTCCGAAAAAGCGAAGCGGCAATTGCGGGCGTTGCTGGCGCGGCACAACATCGATGTGATCGCTATGGGCAATGGCACCGCCTCGCGCGAAACGGAGCAGATGGTAGCGGAGTTGATTGGCGAACTGGAAGACGAAACGGGCGTGAAGGGCAAGATCGGTTATGTGATCGTCAACGAAGCGGGCGCGTCGGTCTATTCGGCCTCGGAAGCGGCGCGCCAGGAATTTCCAACGCTCGATGCCACGCAGCGCGGCACCATCTCGATTGCGCGTCGCTTGCAAGACCCCTGGCGGAACTGGTCAAGATCGATCCCAAAGCCGTCGGCGTGGGCCTCTACCAGCACGATGTAGACCAGAAAGAACTGGCGAACATGCTCGAGCGCGTGGTAGTCTCTTGCGTCAACTTCGCGGGCGTCGAGCTAAATTCCGCCTCTGCCGCGCTGCTCAAGCACGTCTCAGGCATCAATGCGCGTGTAGCAAACGCCATTGTCAAGTACCGCGAGGAACACGGCTCGTTCAAGTCACGCGAACAACTCCAAAAAGTGTCAGGACTTGGACCCGCTACTTTCGTGCAGGCGGCGGGCTTCCTCAAGATCGCCAACGGCAGCGAACCATTGGACAATACCTTCATTCACCCCGAAAGCTATGCCGCCGCGCGCGCCCTGCTCGAAATGCTACCAGCCGCCAACGATACGAAGGGTAAGACACCAAAAACTGTGGAACGTGTAGCGCAGTTCCGCCAGTTCATCAAGCTACAAAGCAGTCTGGGGCGCGGCAATCGCAACCGCTTCAGCGATAATGACGGCGAGCAGACATCGTGGGCCGACATTGCTAAAAAAATCGGCGTCGGCTTGCCCACGCTCAACGACATCCTGGAAAACCTGGAGAAGCCCGGCCTCGATCCACGCGACGCCCTACCCGCGCCCATCCTGCGCCACGACGTACTCAAAATGGAAGACCTGCAAACCGGCATGATCTTACAGGGTACAGTGCGCAACGTGGTAGACTTCGGCGCGTTCGTCGATATCGGCGTCAAACAAGACGGCCTGGTGCATATCTCAGAACTGGCCGACCGCTACGTGAAGGACCCCCTGAGTGTGGTCGCCGTGGGCCAGGTAGTACAGGTGCGCGTGTTGAGTGTGGACAGGCAACGCGGGCGGGTGCAGTTGAGTATGAAAGGGATGGGGAAGTAAAACTCTTCACTTCTTATTCCAGGTCGCTTTAATGGAGATAGAGCAAACAAAGCTCACCAGAAGGTTGTAAGAACCTTCTGGTTTGCATTACACATTGGGTATCGAAAATACCAGGCTAAGCTCCACAGGAGACTAAGCCGATAACTAAGCCAAGAAGGATGAGAGCTAACCCAATAAGCATGATTGCTCCCGTGCCTGAATTATGTGCGTCGGCAGCGGTGGAAAGATATAGTACAGCACTTCCTATAAAAACCAGGCCTCCCGCAAGAATCAGTAGAAACGAGAAGAGGAACCCTTTTAATGCCCTTGGGTTGATCATATGTTATTCCTTTCAAATCAAGAAACATGAGTGAGAGTATGCTGGTCGTGGTCGCTGTTTGTCTCCATGCTTGTAATCCCCCGATCAAGCTCGAAAAAATTGGCAAAGTACCCACAGGTGATTGTTGCCCGCTGGCGAGGATGGGTACGTGGAAAGCGAGGGTTTGGCTGATAGCTCAAGTATACATTATCTTTGTTTTTTGTCAACTGCTACATAAATAAGCACATATACTAAATAATATAGAGATATATAGGGGAAATGTTAGCAAAATGTTGTGGGTTTTGTAGATCATGTAGGAAGAATCAGGAAGTGATGAGCAGAGCGCTTGACATGTTGCGCTGTGGCTTCTATTATGCGGGTATGCTCTTTTTGAATGATTTTGCTGAATAATATCCCGTAGGTAGCTTCAAAAAGAGACAGAAAATGCTTCGGTCAATGAATGGGAAGATGTTAGCAAAGTGTCTTATTGACAAATTCCAGATTTGGTGGCTCGATAGTGGTGTCGTGACTGCCGATTATTTCATCTCAGTAAGTTGATACAACGAGGCGACCCAAATGGCGGATCTCTCTCATCTCAATATACTCAAGCAAGGAACTTATGTCTGGCTTACGTGGAGAAAAGACCACCCTGGCATCCGACCAGACTTAAGTGGTGTCGATTTGAGCAGGATTGATCTCACTGCAACAGATATGATCGGTACAGAGCTAGAAGGGATAGCCGTAAATTTCCAAAATGCAGATCTTCGAGGAGCAAATTTGAGCAAGTCCCTCCTAAGAGTAGATCTTTCTGGGGCAGATCTTCGTGAGGCAGATTTCCGCGGGTCGACCCTGGATCATGTAGGTTTTACTGGAGCCGACCTTAGAGGAGCAAAGCTCGATAATGTCGATCTAAGAGGTGCTTTTATGGGGGGTGTAAACTTATCTGGTCAGGATCTGAGTGAACGGGATCTCGAGAATATTGACTTGAATCAAGCGAACCTCGGAGGCACAAATCTAAAAAATGCTAATCTAAGAGGGGCGAATTTGTTTCGGGTACAATTCGAGGAAGCCATCCTAACGGGCGCTAACTTGAGCCATGCTATACTCAATGAAACTATTTTAAGTAACATGGATCTCAAGGGTACACTTCTGGTTAAGGCGAGCCTGGTTGCTGCTAAACTTTCGCACGCTGACCTCAGTGAAGTCAATTTGAGCGAGGCAGATCTCTATTTTGCAGAGTTGAGAAAGGCCTGTCTGCAAAGAGCCTACCTTAGAAAGACCTATTTGGCTGAAGCAAATCTGAGTGAAGCAGACCTGCGAGAGGTGAACTTAAGCAATGCTTACCTCTACAAAACGAACTTGGTTGGGGCTAACCTGAGCAAAGCCTTCCTGAAAGGAGCTTTCACTCGAGAAGCCGATTTCACGAATGCGGACCTCACAGGAGCTGATGTAACAAACATAGAAAATTGAGTGATGGAAGAAAAGCAGATAGAGTACTACCAATGTTAACTGTATTCTATCTGTCTTTCTCCTTTCGATCAAAGACTTTTCTCAGGTGGACCTTTCAGAGGGGCAAAGACTAATCTTATTATCTTCGCTTTTTGGTAACATTAGCATCCTGCTCCTGTAATACATGTTGTCCAATCTCCCCCGTCTTGTCCCGGCCCAGGAACAGTAGTCCAGAAAGAGTCTGCCGGAGGATTGTCAAAATACTTGCTATAGTTACCAGGGTTGTTTTGGTAATTGTAAGAATTATTGCCCTTATCCTGATACTGATTAGCGATGAAGTCTGCATAGTCTGCATGTGCTCCGCTCGTTCCTTCTATTTCCATCCCTTCTCTATAGCCAGAAACCACCATTGTATTCGTATGGCCCGCTCCCGAAATACCTTCAATTACAGGCCCTGTTGGATGGGAATAAAGGTATACACACCATTCAGAGCCAGCTACAGGACACCACGGTAAGGCCCAGGAAACGGTACCTGCTTTAAAAATCTGGATATCAATGGCTTGAGTGACATTAGTATCTATAGGCCCACCTTGAGTATGAAAGGCGTAACTGTAACCGGGGCGCACATCTGCCCAAATGAGAGTGACAACATTCTGTCCTCCATAGCCTGCATATGCTCTAATACCAGCTTCTATATAACAATCTCCTGGAAGATCCGATGGGAGAGGTTTACAAGAATTTGGATGGGTTTCATCCAGTAGCCACATAGTATTTTGTACAAAACCGTTTCCATAATTAAAATTTGCGCTTCCCCAATCCAGGAAAGAATATGCGCCATTTACTGTATTAGGCCAATAATTTGTTCCCCAACAGCGAGGGTTACAGTTATAAGATATGTTCGGACTGGACACCTGTGCATATGTGTGATCAGGCGGCGTAATAGATATCAATAGGATTGAAAACGCTGACAATATGAGAAGAAGCGTAAGAAGGAAACGCGTTTCAGCAAGAGTGGACTGGTTTTCATTGTGAAAATTTGTGAAAGCCTTGTTCATAATTAATCCTCCTAATGGCTCCTTGTTTTAACTTTCTACTGCCCATACGAGAAGATTACCCGTATGCGCATCAAACACCTCCGCGATCTCTGTTGCTGTCTGAGCAGCGCCAGCCGGATCGTTTGGAGGGCGGTCTATTTGCACATAAAAGGGACCTTTTAGCAGCACAAAACACACTAAAGCGCTATCGGGAAGCCCGGTACTCTCCCCATGCATCAACTGAGTGGCTTCTTGAGAAGAAACAAACAAAACCTTTTCTATGGTAAGGTGAGTTCCTTGAATGGGTACAAGTATGGGATAGGGAGCAGTTGGAATATAAGCTTTAACATCATCCACAGTGAATCCCGGCGTGCTAGATGAACTCGAAGTAAAACGAGGGTGAATTGCAGGTATTCCTGTGGCGTAATACCTCTGAACAGGACTATGTATAGGACCCTGTGGAGTAACAGAGGCATCAATAATGTGCGTGGGTCTGCCATTGGCATTTGTGGTGCTGGTTTGTACTATAATTATAAGGGCCAGAACCACAAGAGCAAGAGGACCTATAAAGCGTATGGAACGTGCCACATTCTTAATCCTTTCTCATATGCATTGTGCCAGTATTATCTGGAAAATGCTCTCACGGAGTACTTCTTGAGGGTATTAGAAGCGACTATATACCCTATGATATATATTACCTACTTTTCAGCTATCAATCTTCCTCTCCACAGATGAATTTCTCACCCCAATTTTTCATCCTAAAAGATAAAAACACTTGTTCTACTCTTTGAGCAAGATGTAATATGCATTTCCCGCTACTTCTGAGAGTTCTCGTGTCTTTCGGGCATATCCAGCCAATCTACTAACCGCAACTCAAAAGCCCGAAATATCGCCTGCTGTCCATTATCAACATTCAGCGTAGTATAGAGTCGTCGGAGGTGTGTATGGACAGTTGATGCCGCTATTCCAAGTCTCAAAGCCATCTCGGCCTCAGTTTCATCTCGCATCAGCCCGAACAAGACATCTTTCTCGCGTGGTGTTAGTGATATTCTTGCTCCTTTAGCAAGAGAGGGAGGAAATTGTGCGAGGCGGTATGCTACAAATTGCTCATGCTCAGCAGTGTAGAGCAGTAACGCGCATAGATCGGCGAAGTGTTGAGGTAGACCAGGGATGAGTGCAGACTCCAGGTAGCCATCGGTCAGTTCGAGAATGCCATAGTGAACCTGTTGGTGGCACATTTCCAAGAGACGAGAGCCAATGGCCTTACTTCCTTCGGGATAGACTTCCCACCAGATGCGCGCCCGTGTTTCAGTGAGTTGCGCGATATACTGCTGGAATGCCTGGCGTCTGGTTGTAATCGATGCGCGTAAGGTTGTAGGAACAAAGTGGAAGAGCGATTGCTGCAAATAGTTCCATTCGTTCATGATTGTGCGTTCATGAGTGAGAGTATGCTGGTCGTGGTCGCTGTTTGTTTCCATGCTTGTAATCCCCCGATCAAGCTCGAAAAAGTTGACAAAATATCCACAGGTGATTGCTGCCCGTTGGCAAGGATGGGTGCGTGGGAAGCGAGGGTTCGGCGAATAACTCAAGTATACATCATATTTGTTTTTTTTGTCAACTGCTACATAAATAAACACATATACTAAATAATGTAGATATATGTATGGGGAAATGTTAGCAAAATGTTGCGGATTTTGTAGATAATGTAGGAAAACTTGCCTTAAGCAAGAGGCTTTCTACGCGATATAACGCCAGAGCATGGTTCCTTTGTGGAGATCTACTACCTCAAGTGTCCCGTTGAATTGCCAGAGATACAAACGGTCGTTGACAACCTGGGGTTGCCAGATGATGCGGGAGGTGGTAGTGCCGTGCCAGATGTCCCGGCCATCGCTGCTGCGCCAGACGCTGATCGTTTGTGGATTGCCGAAAAGAAAGTATCCACTGGCATCAAGGTCGGTATAGTCCGGGTTATTGCTGGTCGCTAGCGGGTCAGAGTTAAGTGGGCGTTTCCAGATCAGGGTGCCGTTGCTGGCATGGAAGGCCATAACAACATGGTCCTGGGTAATCACCGCGACAAGCTGGTTTTGAATTGATGGTCCAAAGGCAAAATCCGGTAGCGTAGTCTGCCAGAGAAAGGCACCGTTCCGGGCGCTAAATGCCTTGAGCATAGAACCGGTATTGCTGTAGATAATTTCCTGGCTTTCTCGCCAGTAATCGGCGAATTGGCTGCTGTTACTGGCGGTCCATAGCAATGTCCCATCGGTAATGCGGAAAGCTTGCAATGGACGATGCGGGCAGTAAACATAGATGCTAGTTTGATCGACCGCAGGACGCCAGCTTGAGCCTGGAGGACAGGTATAGGAGAGCAACGGAGAGCCATCATCTCCGTGTAATATACGGATGCTTCCGGTTGCCATATTATCCACTAATGCCACTACTCCATTTGTGACGGAGACTGACGAATCCATTGGCAGCCCTTGCAAGGGGTATTGCCAACGTATTTGACCATCACTGGCGCGCAAGGCATAGAGCAAACCATGATTTGGGGGGAAGATTGTATTGACATAGATCATGCCAGCATCAACCATCATCGCAACAAAGCCGGGACCAAGCCGGTGAGGAATATCCCGACTCCATACAACCTGCCCGTTGCTGATCTGCCGCGCTTCGACACGAGCAGTTGTAGTTGTAGTATTGTATGCATCATAGAGTGTCTGCGCTGCCGGCACAAGATCAGTATATTCCCCCGATAGCACAGCGAGGTTCGTCTGATGCCATATCACCTTGCCATTTTCCGCCTGTCGCGCTGTCAGGCTTCCATCAGACCCGGCAAGATAGACGACTTCATTGGTCGCAGCTACGGCATCAATTGTAGCATGGGCCGCGTCTGAAACGGCTACAGTGGGACTCGCGGAACTCTTGTCAACTCTACCAGCATCCGATCCACACGCGCTCAAAAGTACCAGAAAACAAAGCAGGAAAAGGCCAGTACCACGCAGAGAACCCCTGTTCATTTAATAGTACCTTTCCTGAGCGCATTGACATTCACTGGCTTGCTCGTAATAACGACAGTGCCATCTTAATGCATATGATAGCAAAGAAAAGCGGGTAGATACCATAAGACTTCCTACAGGCAAGAGCGATGTAAAAGTCGGGTGAGAGTGGCACAAAGG
>JBOGTO010000501.1:0-14603 GCA_050695155.1 Ktedonobacteraceae bacterium | reverse complement strand
GTGTCTGTAGGGGCGGGGGAGGGGTGGATGCGGGGAGGGGACCCTTGTGGTCGCCCGCGTACCTGTGTATTCAAATCTGGGCGACACTCACATCTTTACCTGTTCGGGCGACCACAAGGGTCCCCTCCCCACATCCGCCCATCCCCCGCCCCTACGGATTATGGTACTCAGGACAAGTATAGCACGGATTTTGTCATCAGCACTAGGAGATTCAGGTTAGTCTCCTACCCAAAAGTATGCTTTTCCAGAAAAATAGAGTAAAGTAGAGTTGCAGTATTTTTCGGGGTGTTCCCTTCGCCGCAAGATTGATTGAGATAAATGTATTTCGCATTACCCTGGTATCCGTATATCACGTTGAGGTTCACGTGAGAAGGAGGAGCAACGACATGTTCAAAGCGCATAGAGTGAGAAGTATTAGATGGTTATCCATCGTTTCCTGCATGGTTCTGCTGCTTGCGGGGTTGAGCGCGTGCGCGCAGGACCAATCCACTTCAACGAGTACAGGCCCTGTTGCTTTTACCAACCCGAACCCTATTACTATCGGGTTCACGGTGTCTTTAACAGCAAAAAGTAAGGGTCAGGACTTTACTCAGGACGGCCAGTTGATATTGCAGGGCTATCAACTCTGGGCGGATAGCATTAATAACAGTGGTGGGATACTTGGTCGGCCTGTCAAGCTAGTATATCTTGACGATAAGAGTGACGAGGCTACCACCGCACAGGGCTATACGACTTTGATTCAAAAAGATAAAGTTGATCTGCTGTTTGGGCCATTTTCCACCTTGTTGACTAAAGCGGCGGAAGGCGCGAATGGCATCAGTGCTTACCCGTTCGTTGAAGGCGCGGGCGGCGCTCCTTCGGTTTTTACCGATCCTGATACTGGGAAAAATCCTCGCTGGACCAACATTTTTGCTGTTTCTGTGCCGGTTGTGAATAACCTGGACACCTATGCGTATTACATTCTTTCGCTGCCGCTCTCGCAACGCCCCAAAACGGTCGCTTACCTGAGTTCAGACGACCCGTTTACCTTCCCGCAGATTGACAGAGCGGAGCAATTGTTGGCGCAGGGTGGCGTCAAGACCGTCTTTCCCACTCCTGCCAACTTCAAGCAGTATTACAGTAAGGATATACCTCAATTTCAATATGGTCCGCAGTATGAATATGGTGAGGGCGATAACAATGCTACTGCTGAAGCTACTGCCAATGCGGAAGCCATTGTCAAGGCCAATCCAGACATAGTAGTGCTGGGTACGCTACTGCCGGATATTCAGGCGGAAATCGCGGTCTTTAAGAAAGAGCATTTCAAACCTAAGTCGCTGATTGCGACGGCGGGACCTGACCTGGGCAGTGACTTTATCAGGGCTATTGGCGGCGAGCAGTATACGGAAGGGATATTCGTCCCCAACGGCTGGTATCCGCAGGCTAACAACTTTCAAAATGCTGAAATGGTGCAGGCATATATTGCTAAATACGGTGGCACAGCGAACCAGGTCAATGCCGACGTGGCCGAGGCCTATTCGGTAGGACAGGTGACGCAGCAGGCCATCGAAAAAGTTGGCAGTCTCGATAAAGCCAAACTGATAAGCGAATTGCATAGTGGCGATGTGTTCAACACGGTGCAGGGGACCGCGTCGTTCGCTGCGGATGGGCATAATACGCAAGGACTGGCTTACCTGTTCCAGTGGCAGGGCGGGCAGCTTATTCCGGTGTATCCTTTGTCTGTCGCGGCGGAAAACCCAGAATTCGATAACTACGGCTTTTAAATAAAGGGGCGCGGGTAGGAGATTCAGGTGAATCTCCTACCCAAAAGTTCCATTTCGGGTTGTAGTGATGTACACTACAGTGTGGTTGTACTGCATTTTAGGAAGGCTTGCGCAGCATATTTAAGAGGCGCTTCAGGAAGTAATCGCTTGCTGCATGAGAAGGGATTAAGCTGACATGGTGAGATTCATTAGTAACATACCTATTTTCCGCCGCCTTTTCATAGCGTTTGCGATAGCGGCTCTTATCCCAGGTATTGTGATTGTGCTGCTCGGTAATTTTTATATCAGCTCGCTGAACACGCGCGGCCAGGCCGTGCGAACTAGCTTCGATGCCCAGAGTGTCGCTGCGCAGGAAGAGACGAATCTACAGCGCATGAATGCGGACCTGGAGGCTTTCCACTACGAGGTATACGGACAGCTATTTGGAGTCCTGAATGGTAACTCTATCGATCCGTCGTTTTTCAATTCAGGAGCATTGATCGGCCAGGAAGCCTTGCAAAATGAAGCAGAGTTCAACCAGGCCATAACGAACTATCCAGGCAACTACGAGATCATTAGCTCCCCCAATATGAGCGACATTAAAAGTATCTTGACGGGTGATGACCCCGCGAACGGCAATAGCATTATTAACGCGCAGAAGGCAGCGCTCGATAGCGCCCAACAACTATGGCCCCAGTACAAAACATACCAGGACGCGGTGTTAAAAGACCTCAAAGGTTTGCAGACTCAATTGCAAAGCAATGTTCCTTTCACCCAGGCCGGGGTGAAGCAAAGCTACAACCAGGATTATGAACAACTGGCTAAGGCGAGAAGCAAATTTACCGATCTCAAGAATAGCTGGCAACAGGTGGTAGATTCAGCCGTTTCGATGGGTAAAGCGGTAACAGCGGTCGGGGGAACGCAGACGCAGCCAATTTTGATCTCTACCGTAGTGGCTTTCATCCTGACCCTCCTGGTGGTTATCACGACAGGCTGGGTCGTGAACATCACCATCACGCAGCCTCTGCGGCGGCTGGCGATGCTGACGCGCCGTATTGCCAAAGGCGATACCAGCGCGCGCTCGAAGATTGTCAGTAGCGACGAAATAGCCAAAGTGGCTACCGCTATGAACAATATGTTGGACAACATCGTTCACCTGATCCAGGAGACGCAGGCACAGCGCGACTCGCTACAAGGACAGGTGGAGAAGCTGGTCAGCGAAGTGAGCGGCGTCGGTGAAGGTGATCTGCGCGTGCAGGCAGAGGTGACGGCTGATGCCCTGGGCGTGCTGGCCGACTCCTTCAACTATATGGTAGAGGAACTGGGCAGCCTGGTGGTGCGCGTGAAGATGGTGGCGCAAGAAGTTGAAAACTCCACTACCATGACCTTTGAACGCATGAGCCAACTGGTCGAAAGCGCCGATATGCAAATCAAACAGATCGGCGCGGCGGCTGTTGAAGTCGAGCGCATGTCCTCTTCAAGCAGACAGGTGGCGGAACGCGCCCAATCGCTGTACGCCGTTGCGCGTGAGGCGCGACAAACCGCGCAAACCGGACGTGAGTCGGTGTTGCAGACGGTCGAAGGTATGGGCCGCATCAACTCCTATGTGCAGGAAACCTCCACGAAGGTGCAGGCGCTGGGTGATAGCTCGCGCGAAATTGATAGTATCGTGACCGTTATCGCCAACATCGCTCATCAAACGAACCGCCTCGCGCTGGACGCCGCAATTCAGGCAGCTATGGCGGGAGATAACGGCAAGGGCTTCGGCGCGGTAGCAGCAGACATCCGGCGGCTGGCGGAACGCGCCAAAGATCAGGCCAGCCAGATCGCGCGTATCGTCCGCAGCGTCCGCGAAGACATCGGCGCGGCAGCCATCTCCATGCAGGACACCGAACACGAAACATCAATTGGCGCGCAACTGGCGCAGGAAGCAGGCACCGCGCTCGAATCGATCTTCTCGGTTGTCGAACGGCAGGGCCGCGAAATTGAAAGTATCAACCAGATGGCGACCCAGCAGCTCCAGTCGTCCAATACCATTGTGCAAATTATGCATGGCGTTTCCGACTCGACGCAGCGCAGTAGCCATAGCACACGCGATGCCGCGCAAAACATGGAACGCCTGGCGCGCCTGGCCGAGCAATTGCTGGCCTCCGTTGAAGCCTTCAAACTGCGCGATAACCTCAACTATTACGCGCCCGCTAACATCACTGTTACCCCGCAGGAGCAGCAAGAAAACTACCTGTCGGTCAGCGGCGTCTTCCGCACCGTCACAGCGACGGCTCAGTCCGCCGACCAGAACCGCAACAGGACCGCGCTACCTCCCGGCAATCCCGCCGCCTACCCGCCCTCCTATCCTCCTTACCAGCAGGGCAACGGTAACGGTAATAACGGAAATGGTTTCAATGGTCCACAGGGCAGGCAGCAGCGCCCACCCGTCCCGCCAGAATGGCAATAGCCATGCCCCTTGTGGGTGTCCCACCTCCTATGTGTTATATACATCAACAGCAGAGGAATATGGGACACCTACAAGAATCATAGAACTCCAATTATCCGTAGGGGCGGGGGTGGATGATGATGGGTGGAGGGGGCCTTTAAGGCCGCCCGCGTGTCTATTCATTGTGCTTGAATCATGGTGAACACCCCCCCAACGGGCGACCACAAGGGTCCCCACCCATCCCTTCACCGCCCCCGCCCCTACAGATTATCCGGCCTTTTTTATCTCCCAATTCCTCATATATAACCAAAAAGTTATATATAGTATCCATAACACCTATCTAAAATCATAGACATTCGGCTTGTGGGGCTGTTACACTTGATTCAGAAAGCGCGATACGCATTCAACAGAATTTCAATACGCTGGTTATACATAAGCAAAAAGGAGACAACCCAATGATTGCACAGAGAAAACTCACCAACAGAGCCGTTGTGAAAAGCGATGATGCGGCTGTGCAGGCAGCGGTAACATTTCTCACCCGTCCTACTGCCATTCCCTATCGCTGGATATGCGAGTGCTGTGGTATGGTACATACCGGTGCCGCGCCAGCCCAATGCGAAAGCTGCGGCCAGGAAGTTGTCCGCGCTCACGAATCCGATCTTCCCCGCGAATGGGGTACGCACTGGTAATACATTTTTACATGCAGGGACGCGATTAATCGCGCCCCTGCATGTTTTGGATGCGCCCCTGTCTTACCGCCTCGTACAAGATAATGCCTGTCGCCATGGCTGCATTGAGGGATTCCACGTTGTTTGCCAGGGGGATAGAAATGGTGGTGGTGGCTCTCCGGCGGGCTTCAGGTGATGGGCCGTGCGCTTCATTGCCGGTAATTAGCGCGAACGGAGCGCGTAAATCTTGCTCAAAATAGTGATGCGAGTTGCCTGCTTCGGCCAGCAGGACGCGCCGCTCTCCCTGGCAATGCTTCTCGATATGTTCCTCGATTGCGTCCCAGGTTTGATCAACTGCGATTGGCAATGCGACATGCGCTCCAGCGGCGGCGCGTACTACTTTGGGGCTAAAACAATCAACACAATGAGGTGTCAATAGCACTTCGGCTACATCGGCTGCCAGCGCGGTACGCAGGATGGTTCCCATATTGCCCGGATCAGACAGCCCATCAAGAATGAGCAGCGCGGGGCGAATCCGTGCCGGACGACGCGCCTGTATCCGCTGCGGCGCAAAGGCACTCAGGGGTAGGAGGCTGACAACGCCTTGCGAGGTTTGCGTCTCGCTAATCGTCTCTATAACGCGCTCGCTCACCTCAACCCGGCTCTCGCTTGATAAGCCCTTCGCGTACAATAAGCGATGCAGCAGCGCGCGACCTTCTGCGGTGCGTTCGAGCAGGGCGGGCTGGTAATAGACTTCTGCCGGTAGCAACGCGCTATCGAGCAAGACTTCCAGCAGATGTGGCCCTTCCATTAAAAAAAGACCGTATTTTTTGCGGCCTTTCGCAGTCTGCAATTCGCGCGCCCGGCTGATGCGCGGATTTGATGGGCTGGTAATAAGCGCCATATCATTCCTGCTAATAGTAATGGGAGAAATTCCCAGGACAATCGCATGATTGCCCTGGGAATTTCTCCCATTGCCGTTGAATTATTGGATGGACGCCAGGGCTGCGTTCACCAGCGTGGTGAAAGCGGCTTCGTCGTTTACCGCCATCTCGGCGAGAATCTTGCGATCGACTTCGATATTGGCCGTGTGAATGGCGTGCATCAGTTTGCTATAGCTAACACCGTGCATACGAGCGGCGGCGTTGATGCGCGTGATCCACAACTTGCGCATGTCGCGTTTGCGGTTGCGCCGGTCGCGGTACATAAAGGCCATTGAGTGCATGACCGATTCATGCGCGGGACGATAGAGGTTGTTGTGTGTTCCACGATGGCCTTCCGCCATCTTTAGGAGTTTCTTATGTCTTTTGTGGGCTGCGACTCCACGTTTCACTCGAGGCATAGTAGTTTCCTTCCTTCCATTCGCTTCATGACCCTCTCCTGGTTAAAAGGAGTAGGGGAGTAGACGTTTCAAACGGCGTGTATCGGCGGTTGCCAATGGCACGCGCTTATCAGCGGAACGGACGGACTGGGGTGATTTGTTGCGGCGCAGGTGGCTGATCGCCACTTTACGGCGCATAAACTTGCCGGAGCCGGTCACTCTGACACGCTTCGACATAGCTTTGTGCGTTTTCAGTTTCTGCTTCATGACTCTTCTTTCTTTATGTTGCGGGACAGGCAATAGTTCAACAAAAAAACTGCACTTCTTTCAAGGTGAGCATCAGCCGCACCGGAGAGAGGCAGTGTCAGGTGGCGATTGAGGTAATGAAATTGCGCTGCAATCCACCCTGATAGCTCCGTCGAAGGCGCAGAGTAGCCTGTTTCAGGAGCGAACCCCCGCATGTGAGACGCATTATAACATACTTCCCCATTGCTGGCAATAGGTTTATTTTCTCCCAGGCCAGGTGGGACGGCCCGGCCACGAGGGGCGCGATAGACGCGGCCTGCCAGTCGCCTTGACTGCCACTGCAGGGATCTGGCCTGAACTGGGGCCGCGCGTTATGCGCCAGGTTGAGGTGAGGAATAGCCACCAGCCCCATATCACCAGTGGCAGACCGATAGTAACAAGCGCCTGCCCCATCCATATGTCTTGTGCCAGCCAGAAGAAGTATGCAAGCGCCGCGCCTATCGTGAGCAGAAATGCCAGCAGGAGTGTGCGCGCGCGGCTGCTGCAAATGGCGAGCGTCAATGGCAAGAGTATGCCCCAGGGCCAGCTTTGCGGGGCGAGCGCGAAAATCGCCAGCAACACCCAGCACGCGAAAAGCAAGGTCAGTTCCAGATTTTCCACCAGCCAGATGCCTAGCAGGAGCAGGCTTGCCGCTACTACAAGCGCCAGGATGTTCCAGGTGAGCGGCGCAGCAATCCAGGCGATGGCACGGGCGTTCAGTTGTAGGTGCTGGATGGCGGCGTTGAGCGAATTGATGGCCGTTTCAGGAAGAAATACCTGGCGTAATTGTGTCGTTATGATAGCTATACCCTGACCGGGCCAGTAGGGGTAGTAAGCCAGCCCCGCGATGATTATTGATAGCCCTGCGAGCATGAGCCACCAGAGCGTGCGCTGCCCGCGCTGCATCATGCGCGTCTCTTTCGAGAGGATGCGTAAGAAGAGTGGCAGCAGCAGGAGACACAACGGGTTCATGAGTGCCGCCAGTAATACGCATACCCAGCCCAATAAGAATACTCTGCGCAGGTAGAAGTATGCTGCCAGCAGAACGAACAGGATTACCACCAGTTCGTAATGCATTTCGGCAATGCCCAGCAGCAGAACCACCGGATTCCAGGCATAAAGCAGGGTACCCGCGATGCGTCGCTCCGCTCGTAGCCGTCCCAGTATCTGCCAGAGCAAATAGGTGTTGGCAAGATGAACCAGCAATCCGAATATACGGAAACCGATGAGCAGATTCGCCACGCTATTACGCGCCAACAACGTTACCGGCAAGGTCAAATCTAACCACAGCGGGCCATAGGGTGCGGGTCCAACCTGCCCGCCTGCTAATACATTGTAGAGCAGGTTGGTGGGCAAGAGTACATGCGAGGGCGCGTAGGGGTTCACATGGATAACCGTCACCATGCGCCCATAGAGTCCATACTGGAACACTTGCGGCCACAACACCGCTGGAGCGAACAGGAAAACTACAGAAAATAGAGCCGTCAGGGGCATAATCGCCCAGAACAACATGTTCGTATCACCGCGCGTAAGACGTTCGCGCGCTGCTTTGCGTCCAACGCGCGCGGCCATGAGCAGGAAGACAAAGGCCAGCGCCAATCCCACAAGCAGGAGATTGGCCGAGCCAGCAGCGGTATCCGGGTTGAAAGGGGCAAGATGGCTGATTGCGTGGGTAACAGGCGTCCATCCTGTCCAGTAAAGATGCGTCAGCCAGGGAAACGCATCCAACAATGCTTGTTTCGCTGCTCCATGATCGAGGATCGCACCCGCGAAAAGCGGATAGAGCGCGAGGTAGAGCAAGGCCAGCGCCAATCCCAGCGCCAGCAGCCTCCATAGAGCGCGGCGCGTGGGTTGTTTTTTGACAACTGGTTGGGGAGTGTCGGTACGTGGTTGTGGTGTTGTTACAGGCGTGGTTGGCATCGTAATTCCGAGCAGCGCGGGCTGTGTCCTACGCGCGCGCAACGAACGCGATGCGCTCTCACCTGGATTCTGCTTCATAAACTTCCCCACTCAACAAGCCTGTATGGTTATAGTATGCGTCAAACATCTACATCTGTCAATCAATTAAACGAAAAAAGCAGAAAGATATGGGGGCGGTTCGCCGACAACGAACCGCCCCCATATCTTTCTCCCTCTTCCCACGACCGCGAAGCGGCGCGGATTAAGAAAAACAGGCGCGTCCCATTACGTACTCGTGTTACGAGCAAATAATGTTGGCAGTGAGATACAATACAACACTACGAGGGAAGTATTCCCATCGTGCTATGCGCGGGCATTCAACAGCAATGACCCGCGCTACTTTTTCACAATTGCGTTCGCGAGTTCCTTGCCAGGGGAGAAGCGTACCCGATCCCTTTCAGGAACAGTGATTTTTTCATTGCGGTTGCGCGGGTTGACGCCCTGGCGAGCAGCGCTGCGGCGTACCTTAAATGAGCCAAAGTTGACCAGGCGAACCTCCTGGCCCTGCTCAAGTGACTCGCGAATGCTTGCCAGCGTTGCCTCAAGTACCTCGGCTGCCTTTTTCTGGGTCAGTCCTGAGCGCTTCGCAATGTTTTTGGTGATCTCTTGCCGACCGACAATCGTCGATGTCGATTCGCTCTTATCGGTTTTCTTTGTCGCCATAGGTTTGCAATCCTCCTTACAACGATCAACACATGTCGCATCTCATCCCAATATACTACTGTTGGGCTTGTAGAGCGGCTTCACAACTCACTGCCGTTTAGGAGTATAGCACGCGGTTCTGCGAAATTCAAGGCATAAAGCCGCCTCAGAGCTTGCTTGAAAGCTTCACACAGCCTGAGAAGCCAGCTTATGGCAAGCGAACAGCTAGAAAAATGGCTCCCCAGGCGGTACGAACGGGGGAGGTTCCCTTCACGCCGGATGCCCACCAGGGGCATCCCTACATCTCCAGCCCCCCTTCCCAGCCTGCCCGTTTGAAGGGGTAAGGGGATGGGGTGGGGCCGCTACATATGTAGGGATGCCCCTGGTGGGCATCCGGCGTGGAGGATGGTTCCCTGATTCTGTTAAACCACGCTATACAAAAGCATACCATCGTTGGTGCGATGTTGCTCGACCTGCCCGCTAAAGCGCAGATGTTCGAGGTGCGAAAGCGTTTCGGCGACGGCCATGCGTCGTGCCTCGCTATTGCTCCATCTATGGCTAAAGAGTTGTTCCGCCACGCGATAGGCGTGCTGAGGTTCCTCGTCGAGCAGGGCCAGAATTTGCATTTCGCGCTCATAGTGATGTGTGGTGATCTCGGCTGTGCGCGCCGCCAGGTCGGCGAATGGCTCGCCATGCCCTGGTAAAACAATGCTGGCGGGCAGATCGGCCACTTTTGCCAGCGACGCCAGATAGTCGCCAAGCGGGTTGGGGCGATCATTTTCAGAATACAGCCCGATATTGGGCGTGATGCGCGGCAGAACGTGGTCGGCGGCCAGGAACACGCCATCTCGCTCGCGCAGGAGGCAGATTTGCCCGTCGGAGTGGCCGGGCGTCCAGATCACGCGGTATTGCTCGTCAGCCACTGTAATCACTTCTTCATCGTTCACCAGCGTGAAGGTTTCATGCGGCGGAACGCGAATGAGGTTGCGCATCACGTCTGGATCGACCTGTGTAAACCAGAACTCGCTGGGTGGCATACCGTGCTGGCCGAAGAAATCTGAGACGCGCCCGAAACGCTCGGGCATCCGGCCCGCCCAGATTACGCGAATGGCGGCCTCATCGATGGGATGCATGAAAACGCTCGCTCCACTGCGCTCCTGGAGTTCGCCCGAAAGCCCCACATGATCGGGATGATGATGCGTGAGGACGATGGTGCGCAAGTTGTCAAGGCTAAGACCGGCGCGTTCCAACCCTTTCCACAGGGCTTCGCGCGTATCGGGCGTTCCCATACTCGTATCCACCATAGCCCAGCCGTCCTTGCCGACCAGCGCAAACACGTTCACGGTGCGCAAAGGAAAGGGAATTGGCACGGTTATTTTCCAGATGCCAGCGACGACTTCGCGCGCCTCCGGCAGCGGTTCCTGAGCTTTACGGGGCTGCGCCAGTGGTGGTTGGGATTGTTGCATGATAACAGGACTTTCTTGTATGTTCGACTATAGGGCCAGGATGCTTGCGCCCTTTTGCTTTCTTTCGTATGCACAGATTGTATGGTGTAAAGAGTGCCTGTGTCAAACCGTAGGGGCGGGGGAGGTGGATGGGTTGGGCGGGGACGCTTGCGTCGCCCTCTGTCATTCCTCGCAGGCGACCGCCTGGGGAGGTCTGGAAGAATCTCTGCCCGGCGTGAGATTCTTCGCTGCGCTCAGAATGACAGCCGAAGGGGTTCATTGCAGTTTGACAAACTACTACGGGTGCTTTGGTGATCGCGCGGAGGGGTCTATGATGGGGATGGGAGCGATTCCTCCCTCGCTTTTGGGTTTACTGGCGAGGCTGCTTTTCCTGGCTTTTTGCGCGTTGCACAGGTAACGCAACAGGCGTATAAAGAGATAGATCACAACGAGCAGGCCAAGCACTAAAAGCGAGAGGGTGCCGATAACATCGCCTACCGCATCCCAGCTTGCGCCAAAGGCAAAACCGAGCAGTAGTGGTAGCAACGCGCCTACGGTCTCGCCAGCAATATCAAAGAGCAGGAAGTTGCGGTATGGGTAGAGTTCTGTGCCTGCCAGCAAGTTGATAATGCCGCCCAGGGCTGCTACGAGAAAACGGCTGAGAAAGATGGCCCAACCGCCGCGCTTTTTGAAATAGAGGCGCGAGCGAGCAACGGAATCCGGCTTGAGGAAGCGCCTGCCCAATTTGGACTGTTCCAGCCAGTTAGCGACTTTGCTGCCCCACAATCGTCCAATCAGGTATCCCAGGTTGTCACCTGCCACAGATGCGCTAATTGAGATGAGCGCGAGCAAGACAAGGTTAAATTCCCCCAGCGCCGCGAACGCGCCTGCCGCCAGTAGCACCAGCACGATAGGAAGTGGTAAGCCAATAGCAGCGACGAAGATAGTGACCCAGAGCGCAGGATAGCCAAATGCCTGCAAATTATTCAAAAGACCAGTGAGGGTGCCATTCATGCTTTTTTCCTCACTGTCGGGATTGGTGATGGCGTTTGTAGATGACGAGAGCCGGGGTTATGACCGGCGTGCTGTTTGCGATAGTTCAAAATGGCGTGTTGAACGTCATGGATCAGGCCATCCAGGGGTCGCTTGAAGTGATCAGCCAGCGCGTGTAGAGGGTAGTGGCGCACCGGCTCTCCCGGTGGAATGTGCAGCGACGCTTCCAGATAGCTTTCGGGAACGTTATAGAAATGCGCGATAAAGGGAACGGTCATCCAGGAACGAATCGTGCTTACGTCACCTGAGACCGCGAGCTTGTGGTCTTGCTGAAACCTCTGGATAGCCTGCACGGTCTGCACCGCGCAAAAAATGGTCAGGCCAAGCGCTATGCACAACAATATACCGGTGCCAGCTAATTTTAGACGCGCATTCAAGCTTGAACGCTCCTACTAAGCTTTGTATTGATAAAAGCACGCGATAAATCGCGTCCCTACTTGACGATGTAAAGACTCTCCCATAGAATAGCAGACATGGACAATTTATTGCAACCGTTCGAGGTGACGATCAAACGTATCGATAAGGACTTACCGCTGCCTACCTATGCTACGGCGGGCGCGGTGGGCTTCGACTTGTTTTGTCGAGAGGATACGGAGATCGCGCCGCGCACGATTGAACTGATACCGGGCAACGTCATTGTGAATATTCCACAGGGCTACATGCTCATGATTGCGCTCAGGAGCAGCACGCCGGTGCGCAAAGGCTTGCTCATTCCCAATGGCGTCGGCATCATTGACCAGGATTATTGTGGCGAAGGCGATGAATTGAAAATTCAGGTATTTAACTTCCGCGAGTCGGCGGTGCTTGTGAAACGCGGCGAGCGTATTGCCCAGGGCATTTTTGTACCCACTGCTTGCGCGAGCTGGCGCGAGGTCGATGAGATGGGCAAAGGCCGGGGCGGTTTTGGCAGCACAGGCGCATAAACGCCAGCAGGTACAGGAATAAGATGCAACAAAATTATTATGATATTCTCGAAGTTTCACCCTCGGCAACGCTGGCAGAAATCAAACGCGCCTATCATCGCCTGGCGCGCCTGCACCATCCCGACCTGAACAAGCAAGCCCTCGATACCCACATCAAACGCCTGAACGAAGCCTACAATGTGCTGCGCGACCTCCAAAAACGCGCCGCCTACGATGAGCAACTGGCCGAAGCGCAGCGCCAGGCCGCATTGCTGGCGAAGGCCAAACGCGAATCCGAAATGACCTGGACCGAGGGCCTGTTTGGTTTCGTCAACGAATTGAAAAAAGGTCTCAAAGAGGAATGAGTCATGGCTGCATGTCAACCCGTACTGTATGATCGCTCGAAACAGCAATCATATTTCCGTCAGGCGACCATGCCACCGCGCGTATCCACTTCTGGTGGCTTTGATGGTATGTGACACGCTCTCCTGTGAGAGCTTGCCATACCTGTACGCTCATGTCGTCGCCACCTGAAATAATATACTGGCTGCCGGGCGACCAGGCGAGACACTTTATCGCTTTCGTGTGGCCTCGGTATGAGCAAATGGTTTTGCCTGTGGCGGCTTCCCATACATGTATGGTGTTGTCCTGCCCACCTGATGCAATATATGTGCCATCAGGCGACCATGCGGTAGTGTATGCTGGCCCCTTATGCCCTGTATACGTTAGTTTCACATCGCCAGTAAAAGCGTTCCATAGCATTATGTTGCCATCAAAGCTGCATGTAGCGATGTGGCTTCCACGCGGTTCCCATGCTACTGCGAAGATGCGATACTGGCGCGTGTGCGTATAAAGCAACTTCCCTGTGAATGCTTCCCATACCTGGGTTGTACTGTCGTCATAGTCTCCACCGGAGACTATATATTTGCCATCAGGCGACCATGCGAGGCCGCGCACAAAACGGGCGTGGCCGCGATATGTGGTGAGAGTGTTGCCGGTGCCGGCGTCCCATACCTGGACAATGCCGGATGTGTCGCCAGAGGCAATGTATTGCCCATTGGGCGACCATGTCACTGAAAGCAGGCTGCCTTTGTGTTCATGGTAAACGGTGATGTCTTCTGTTTCGGTGTTGGATGGGTTGATGTGCCAGACACGCACCGTTGTATCGCGTGAGGCGGAGGCGAGCGCTGTGCCATCGGGTGAGAAGGCCAGGGAGAAGATGTAATCGCTATGGCCGCGATAGATCAGTGGAGGTGGGTTTGATGAATCTGCTGCATCTGTTGCCATCAGCTAATGCTCTCGCGGTCCCTCGGTCAAAAGGTTGATAGCGTGGGGCAGCACGGGCAGGATGCATTCCAGACATTCCCGCACTGCTTTGGGGCTGCCAGGAAGATTGACGATCAGTGTGCGTTTGCGCGTGCCTGCCACGCCGCGTGACAACATGCCGAAAGGGGTATGTTGCAGGCTGACAGCTCGCATGGCCTCGGCGATGCCGGGCGCTTCGCGGTCGATGACGGCCCTGGTGGCCTCTGGCGTAACATCGCGCGGTGCCAGTCCGGTGCCGCCGGTGGTCAGGATGAGGTTCAGGTGTTGCTCATCGCTCCATTCGATCAGGGTACCCTCAATCAATGCGCGCTCGTCGGGGATGATGGCACCCGCGCTGATAACGGCGAGAGGCATTTGTGTTACCATAGCGCGGATCGTTTCGCCGCTGGTATCCTGGCGCGTGCCTGCCGCGCCGCCGTCGCTAATCGTTAATACGCCAATGGTAATCATGATTCCTCTATTCCCTGGCTGCCAGTTCGCGCATAATAGCTCCGATGCGGCGGCGCGAGCCAAAGAGCCACACGGTATACTCGTCGGGCAGGTCTTCTACTTCCACCTGGCACTGCATCTCACGCGCCAGTTTGCGCGCGATGAGCAGCAGTTGCCCGCGCTCGGCCTCGTCGCGGCTGAAGGTGTTGAGGGCTAGCCTGCCCATGCGCTCGTCCTGGCTCAAGACGGCGTTGATAACTGCGTTCAATTGATCCAGACCAAAGATGACCTGTAACGGCGGCGTTTCCGCTATTTGCGTGGTGGCTTCTGGTGAAAGGCTATGGTTCGTGTTGCCATTGCTCTCCGCGTCTTCATCCCCGACGATGGTATCATAGGT
>JBOGTO010000500.1:0-7770 GCA_050695155.1 Ktedonobacteraceae bacterium | reverse complement strand
CGCACAGGCCAGAACGCATCGCAGCGGTAACGGGCATCAATCCAGGCGATACGCTGACACCCGGTGTAATCGCGCGATTAATGACAAGCGAGCAAGGCGCATTGAAGAGTATTCTAGTAACGGCCAGGGCGTATTTGCTTATAACGCATGGCACATTAGAGCGGCGCGAGGTCGTGCGGGAACTGGCAAGGCTAGTAGGAGACTCGCCACGCATAAATGATGTCCTGTATTCAGAAGAGGCGGGCGTGTGGTTTCGTGCATAATTACTCTTGCATACCAATCGTAACTCAACTATGATATGCGATACATAATGACAAATGAAAATCTTCCGATGTGGCCGATGAAGGAAAACAGAGACCAATGAAATTTGGGCTTTACTGGTCCTATGCTACGCGCTCGCTTATTCGTGGAGGCCAGAGAACGGTACTGGCTATTTTTTGTGTCGCGGTAGGGGTGATGGCGATTGTGGGTCTGCAACTGGTGGGGATCAGCGTCAACCAGGCTTTGCTGGGCAATATTATCGAGGCGAACGGCGGCGATATTCGCCTCAATGTGGATATTGCGCCCTTGCGCCAGCGCGACCTGGCCTTCTTTGATAAGCTCAAACAGCAGGGACGCATTAGCGATTATGCCACATCCTTTGATCCGGGGGGTAGCATCACGCAGCCATCAGGCGCGGACGAATCCTTTTCCTTCATAGCGGTTTCGCCTAATTTCCCCCTGGTTGGGCAGGCGAACTTCATCGCGCCATCCTCTAACCTGGCGCTGCAAGATGTGATGACAGGCCAGAATGTAGCGATGAGTTCAACGGTGTTCAATGATCTGGGGGCGCATATCGGCAGCGTCTATCGTGTCAAGACGCTGGATGGCCGCTTCGTTCCCATCACCGTTGCTGCTGAAATTCGGGAAGATGGTGTTTTTCGCGGCCCGCAGGTTATCATTGCGCAATCAACGCTCGATGCTGCTCCCGGCCCCAACGGCGCTCAAATACCGGCGCAATATGGCGTGATTTATATGACAGTGCCTGCGGCGCATATCAATGCCGTTAGAGCGCAACTAAGCCAGCAGTTCCCATCTGCCCGTATCATCACGGCGAATGATCTGCTCAAGCAGCGTCAGAGCCAGGTCGATCAGATTCGCCTCTTCCTGCGTATTGTAGGTTTGCTGGCCCTTTTCATTGGTGGTATCGGTATCATCAATACGGTACAGGTGCTTTTGCGCCGCCGCCAGGTAGAGATCGCCATGCTCAAAACGACGGGCTATCGACGCAGAGACTTGTACGCGCTGTTTGGCCTGGAAACGGCTCTGCTGGGTATTATGGGCGGTATTGCTGGCACGCTTATCGGGTTGGGAGTCAGTTACCTTGTGCGCGGAGTCGTTGAACGTGCCTTCTTCATCCACCTGCCAATTGTGCTGGATGCGACCACGCTTGTTTCTGGCCTGCTGATCGGCCTCGCTACGGCGCTGATCTTTGGTCTGCTGCCCATTGTGCGAGCCAGCCAGATTCGCCCCCTGTCAGTGCTGCGCGAGATCAGCGAACATAGGAGCTTCTCTTCACGACTATTCACGATGCTGCTACTTTTCCTGCTCTCGCTGCTCTTTGTGGCGCTGGCTTCTGGCATTCTTGGCGATGTGGTGACGGCCATGATCGCGGTCTACGGCGGCGTGGGGGTGATCTTTGCGCTGGCCTTCGGTTTTGGGCTGCTTGTGCTGGCTATTTCGAGATTGCCAGTCTATGAGAGGCCGCGCCCGCGCATTCTGCTGTGGATACTCTTCGCGCTGGGCGTCGTGCTGCTCTCGCTGCTCATATTCGGCGGGCTGTTATTGCTGGGACGCGCCGCTAATGAACTGGCGATACACCTGGGCAATAGTCTGATAGGCACCTATGCGCTGGTAGTGCTGGCCGGTATGGGCATTATACTGGTAGGTGGATCACTGGTCTACCTGCTGGCGGTGCTGGTCAATAGCCTGGTCGTCTTTACGCCGCGTTCCTGGAAAACTGCTGTCATGCTGGCCTATCGCAATCTCGGCAGGCAGCGTTTGCGCACTACTACCACCTTGACGGCTCTGTTTGTGGGCGTCTTCGCCATCGGCCTGATCCTCATTCTGGGGCAGGGCATCAAGGATGCTGTCAATAGCACGCTTAGTACCCTCTTTACGCACAACGTATTCGTGGTGGTATCGCCCGCTCAGAAACAGGTCATTGATGATCGACTGGTTCATTTGAAGGGCGTCGATGCCGCCCAGACGCAGCAAAATCCGGTGGTGCCGCAGGTCTATCCCATTCTGATCAATGGGCGCGACATCAACACTATTCTAAGAGCAGTGAAGAAGGGCGATAAGATCGATAGCCGCGATATTGTGGGCGACCTCACCAGTATACAGGGCTTTGACTTGAGCGGAGGGAAGCAAAATGCACCCGCGCTTATCATGAAAACGGGTCGCAATTTGCGAGTAGGAGATGCTGGCACAAACGCCGTCATTCTCGCTTCGGAGTTGCAATTTGCACCGGCGAATTTGCATATCGGCGATACCGTCGTTGTGCAGAGCGCGGATGGCTTGACGACAAAATCACTTCAAGTGGTGGGCTTTTATGATAGCTCAACGCCTACGAGCAATACAAATTTTGCCGCCATGCTGGCCGACTCGCAGATCGTGCAGCAACTGGGAGGCTCGCAGACGCTGGAGGTATTCTCGCTCAAAGTCGATGTCGATCACGTTCCCGCGCTGCGTAAAAGCCTGTTGCAGGCTGTGCCATCGGCCATCATCCTCAGCGTGGTAGATATTGATACCTTCGTCAACCAGTTGCTCAACAATCTGGTCATCATGCTGACAACCATCGCGTCGCTGGCGATGATCGCCGGACTGATTATCATCGCCAATGCCGTGGCGCTGGCGATGCTTGAACGGCGGCGCGAGATGGGCATCCTCAAATCGGTCGGCCACACCAGCCGCTCGATTCTGGCAACGGTGCTGATCGAAAATGGCCTGGTCGGCCTGCTCGGCTCGCTAGTCGCAATGCTGCTAGTCGTGGGAGCCGTGACAGCTCTTAGCACTTTCGTCTTCCATACCACGCTCGGTATAGGACCCGGTTTAGTGTCGCTCATTATTGCCGCCACAAGTATTGTTACTATGCTGGTAGCCATGCTGGTAGCATGGGGCGCGGTGCGCGTCAGGCCGCTGGACGTGCTGCGGTACGAGTAGAAGACTTTGTCGCATAGATCACAATATAGCCTGGGATATGCCAATACCTTTTATGGTTTTTCAGGAGTAAGCAACGTCTCCTCTCCACAGCCTCTGCATCTCTTCGCACATCTCTAACAAATCCTCTAGTGTGCCTTCGGCTTCGACGTGACCGTCTTTTAGCACGATGATGTGGTCGGCGCGTTGTAGGACGGGGCGACGATGCGAGACGATCAGGCAGGTGGTGGCGCGACGGGCGAAGAGGCGATCCCACAGCGTGCGCTCCGTCTCTACGTCGAGCGTGCTGGAAAGATCATCGCATCCCAGTAGTTGGGGGTCGCGCGCGAACATACGCGCGGCTGCCGTGCGCTGGGCCTGCCCGCCGGAGAGCTTCACGCCGCGCGCGCTTCACTAGCATCTGTGGCGCAGCCCCTTGCAGCAACGTCATCATGCGCTCGAATGGGACACCTGTCTGGTGGTAGTATGCCAGCAACATGCCGAAAAGACCCGTGAAATCCGTGACAAATGCCAGGTAGTAGATGAACAAGGGCAGGTCGCCAATGCTGAAATTCGAGCTGCCCAAAGGGGAATCCAGACATTAATTTTCTGCGACCAGCGACAGAGACGTTAAGGTAATAATAGCATTATACGTTTTACTATCAGGCCCGATGGAATTGCTAGTCAGAGACTTTAAACTGACCAGATTCCCAAATGCGCCATCTTGCGTAACCGGGCCAGTGTTTCTATCGATTGGAATTCTTTCTACTATAGAAGCATCGATAATTCCGTGCGTATTGAGACAGTGAGTTCCCACAAGCGCGGTGAGAATATACCAACCCGAGGGAACGCTAGTCGCCAGCCAGGATTGAATATTTATGACATCGGCTTTTAATGCCCACTGATCGCAATTTTCCGGGTACGATGGAGAATGGTCGATCGGCTTGCCGGAGCTATCATAAGTGAATAGCTGAACATTCCATTTAATACTGGTACCGGTTGTGTGGACGATGAGGCGGGCTATAATCGGGTCGTTGTCAAGCGATGTATAAGGATACATCTGATCTGCGATTCGTCTTGAAACGAGTGGACGACCGGCAAAAATTAACACAAGCACGACAATGACTGCTATGATGAGACATCCCATACTGCGGCGAGAAAACATTTTACAAACCTCGCATTACTAAGCCGTCGTAAACCTCGAAGTATACCTATCCCGAAAAGGATTGTTTGTAACCCGGTGCCATTTACAATTCATTCCCCCCGTGAATCGCCTTCAAACTTGAGAGTAGAGAAATCGAAAACTTGTACTATCCTGTAATACTATACGGCGCGTATTGCTAGCAGGTTGCAGAGTGGCAAATAAGCAGAAAGGCTAGATACACACAGGGGCAATCAAATTGTATCAGTTTGTAAAATTGAAGAAAATTCATGAAAATTTACGTCTATACTACTGTTTTTGTACTTGCTTGTATGTTATACTAATTTTGTATTTATCCTCGGCTATTGTATTTATTTCCTGGTTGCCTTGAAAAAGGATGCAAACCATGTTCCTTAATGGGAAACAAATTGGCCGCTTTTATTTGCAGAGCCTGATCGAGCAAGGAGGTATGGGCGATATCTATCTTGCTATGGATACCCATCTTCAGCGTCGCGTCGCCTTCAAAGTCTTGAATACGGCCATTAACGCGGAGACGGATACGGTGGCTATCAATGAAGCCGTGCATCTCTTTAAGCGCGAGGCCAATGCTGTGACTCAGCTAGATCACCCGCATATTTTGCCACTGTATGATTACGGGGAAGAAACTATCGAGGGCGTCTTATTGACGTATATCGTGATGCCCTATCGCCCGGAAGGTTCGCTTGCGAGCTGGGTTAGTAAACGCAACAGATCAGGCAATCTCACATTATACGAAGCCGCGCATTTTTTAAGTCAGGCAGCCAGCGCATTGCAGTTTGCGCACGATCACGGCATCATCCACCGCGATGTTAAGCCCTCAAATTTTCTTATCATGAGCAATAAGCAACATCCCGGACGCCCTGATGTGCAACTGGCCGATTTTGGAGTTGCCAAGTTCATGAGGGCTATTTCCACTCCAACCGGCATTATTCGCGGCACCACGCTCTATATGGCACCAGAGTTTTGGAGAGGCGCGGCTGTACCCGCGAGCGACCAGTATGCCCTGGCGCTGATGATCTATGAAATGATTACGGGTGTATTCCCTTTTCAAGGAGGCACGCCGGAACAGTTATTTTATCAACACATGTACGTGGAACCTGCTCCAGCGAGTACGGCGAACAAATCTATTCCTGGCGAAGTCGATGCTGTGTTGATGCGAGCATTAGCCAAGAATCCTGCCAATCGTTATAGCTCGGTTGCCGCCTTTGCGCGAGCTTTCCGGCAGGCGCTCGTGCAGAAAAGCCCTGTTGCCCATCCTCCAATAGCTAGAACACAGGAGGTCGCCACGCTGGCGTCGTCTGATGTGGTAGAAAGGACTATGCCGGCGCGCGAATTGAAGCCTTTGCCACCCATGCCTGCTCCAAAGCCGCCGGGTCACAACAAACGCAATTTTTCTATCATCGGGCTGGTGATGCTGCTTATGTTCAGCGGCGTGGGGATCATAATCTTCTCTAGCTTCCACCAGCCCAATGGAACGAATCGAGTATTATCCAATTCTCAATTGCGATCCCAGACGACAACTGCTCGCAGCAATGCGAGCCAGACGGCGGTCACTAACCAGAATTTGACGGCTACCAGCCTGGCTAACAATGCGACGAGTACCGCTGAAGCAGCCGCCAGCGCCTCTGCTGCGGCAGCTACCGCGACTTCGGTCTCGGCTACCCAGGCAGCAGTGTCTGCTACAAAAACGGCAATAGCCGGGGCGACAGCAACTGCTACGGCGTTCGCCAATATCCTCAATGTTGGCCCTAACCATCAAAGTGATTCATTGCAGAATAGTAATATGGGGTTTGACTGGGATACCATAGCTATTTCCAGTGGCTCAGGATGTACGTATTTGCAAGGAACCTATCTAGCCGGGGCTACAAAGAACGGCAAATTTTCTGCCTGTTTTGAGCATCAATACAGTCTGACTGATTTTTCTTGTCTGGTGTCCATGACGATTCTTCAAGGTGACTCTGGAGGTGTAGCTTTTCGCGCTGACCCGATTCATGGCATGTTTTACTACTTTTTCATTGACACACACGGCAATTATGGGCTTGCGTTGGTAAATTCCTTCACACCGGAAGCGCCCTTAAAGTATGGATTTAATCCTGCGATACTTACAGGGCCGAATCAGACCAACCAGATTGCGGTTGTCGCTAGAGGCGATAGCATTACTATCTACGTGAATATGCAACTGGTGGTTCAGGTGACTGATAGCACTTATACGAGCGGCAGTATAGGTCTGGTGGCGCAAGACGTAAACACTACAACCAATGTCTCTTTCAGCAACGCGCAAATCTCGTACTGAACGGGGCGTGTTTCACTCGTTACTCTGGTCGGTAAGGCGCTTCGTCATCAATATTCCCCACAAATTCGGGCAACTCCGTATGCCCAAGCATTTGCCGGATCGCCATATTTTCGCCTGTATGATACCAGTAGTGATAGATCAGGCGCAGGAGTAACGATCCAAAAATGAGATCACTCGGCTGACCGTCAATAATGACCTGTTCTTGCAGTTTTGCCGTTGTGAGTGTATCCAACCAGGGATCAGCAGCTTCTGTGATGGTGTGCCACGCCGCCCACATCTCATCGAGCGCGGGTGTGCTGGCGGGCGCGCCATAAGCAAACAGGTCATTGATATGCGGTAGGAGGATTTGCCCCTGGCCGCGCCACAGACAATAACGTTGCTCTTGCCAGGCCAGGTGGCCGATGTTCCAACTGATGCAATTCATGGGCATGAAGCGGCGGCGCGCCTCCTCGCCGGTCAAACCGTCGAGCGCGCGCTGAAACTCGCTGCGCGTGAAGCGTAATTGTAAGACGAGGGGATGTGGCATGGATATATCTCCAGATATAAGAGTGAGGTTAAAATCAGATCAAGCAGGTTCTTCGTCGCTGCTGTTGTCAGTTTCCGGGAAAATGTAATTCTCAGGTGTATATGTAGTAATAAGGCTACTAGCTTTTTGAATCTGTTCTTTGTCCCAACTTATCAAGGGAATATTTAGTTGGTGCGCCAATGCTACATATATTGCATCCCCTGCCCGCAATTGCAGGTCTGTAGCAATATCAACTGCCATCTGAACTAGAGAGGAATCCATCGGGAAAATCTGTATTTTACTGATAGAGTTGAGTTTGGTTATTGCCTCTTTCGCTCGCAAAGCCTGTCCTGTTTGACGAGATATGGAAGCTGCCACTTCTATCAAAAGCATCGCAGGAGATACTAAGAATCCATTTTTAGTAATAAATTGTTCCATCCATGTAGAGCTTGACCTATGATTAGTTTCAGAAGGTCTTAGCCAACTTACCCAGACACTGGCATCCACTACAATTAGTAAATCGCTCATTACAAATCCCGCCTGATATTACGCACTATTTCGACAGCATCAATGTTCTCAGGCCAGTAGGGATCGAGTTCCACAGCTAATCGC
>JBOGTO010000499.1:0-5888 GCA_050695155.1 Ktedonobacteraceae bacterium | reverse complement strand
TCCACCGCCATGTCGCTTTCCACCGCCATGTCGCTTTCCACCGCCATGTCGCTTTCCATCGCCGTGTCGCTTTCCACCGCCTGGTACTTTCGCGCCGCTATATTTCCCTTCGCTCTCACCCGGTTTTTTTCCATTGCCTCCCGCAGCATGTCGGGTACGATGACGACCAGCAGCAGGATAGGATAGATTTTGGTAAGCGCGGCCATGCCGAGCAAGAAACCCGTCAGGATGCGCCCGCGCAGGCTGTGGTTGGAGAAACTGAGCAGGGCCAGAATGCTAAAGGTCAGGCTGATGACATCGACATGCCCCTGAATAGCGAACTCAATAATGGGCAGAGGACACCAGGCGTAGATCAGCACACGGCAGGCATCAATACCCTTGCGCCTGAGATACACTACCAACGCGCCGCATGTTATCATGTCGAAGATAAGAAAGACGCCTTTGAGAACGTATAAATTGGTGCCACCGAGCAGGTAACTGAAAAGAAAGACGCCCTGCGCTCCCGGTGGATAGATGGTGGCGGAGGCGCGGAAACGCATTCTGGGGAAAAGCACAGTATCAACCAGGGGAGCCAGGGGCGCTGAGATGGGACGATAAACATAGGGGCTGAAGCCGTGCAGGGTAACACGCGCATCCCATAGATAACGCCACGAGTCACGCGAGAAGCCGGGAGGCAAAGGCAACAACAATGCGCGTAAAACGAACGCGCCCGCCAGCACGATGCCCAGTTCTATCCAGCGCCAGCGGCCCTGCCCCGGTCTGGTCGCCAGCACCAGGGCGCACGCGGCAAAATATGGCAGAAAACTCACTATCCACAGACGCAAAAAAGGCTGGTATAGATAATTATCCTGTATGGTATCGGGCGGTGCCGTTCTGTACAGAAAAGGGTATAATAGTAACGCGAGCAGCAGCAACGCGCCAAGCGCGGCAGCACGCCACCAGGGATATTTAGTGATGGGCGCTATTTTTACGGCTTCCGTCATATGCGATGTTTGTACAAGAGACATAGATAGTTATATGGGCCTTTCTCTAAGATTGTGTCCCTACACATATATCCTACACGTAAAGACACAGTGTTCTTTTTCACAAGAGGAAACGCGCAAAAAAGAGGGATATGTTTCGTGCTTACGTGTATGGGTAACTATACTCTAATAAGGAGTCACAGGCAATGAGTATTTCATCATCGGCAAGCGGTAAAAAAAATCTGGCAAAGGCTGCTCATAAGCAAGGCACAATGAGCAACACGCCGGTAACGTTGAGCGGACGCAGCATCACCGGTTTCGCTCTCATCCGTATTTTTGTTGGCTATCTCTGGTTTCAGCAGTTGTTCTGGAAGTTGCCGCCCACTTTCGCCGGCCTGTATGGCTATATTGTGCGCGAATCGCAACACGCCATTATCCCCGGCTACGGATCGCTGCTTCAGCATACTTTTCTGGCCGGGTGCGCCAGTTCGGTTACGCCTACAGGCTGCACGCTTTTTGTCCCGCTGGCCGCCTGCGTCTGGAGCGCGGAACTCCTGGTAGCGTTAAGCCTGATGTTTGGCGTTTTCACGCGCTTTGGAGCCATACTATCCACTATTTTAGCTCTCCAGTTGTATGTTGGCCTGGCCTATACTGATTGGATCTGGACCTATGGGATGCTGGTACTACTCGGTCTGGGTCTGGTAGCCATCCCGGCGGGGCGCAGGCTGGGCGTCGATCAATGGTTGGAACCGCGTTTGAGGCAGTCAGCGAGCAATAGTCGCGCGGCGCGCGTGTTGCACTGGTTCGTTTAGGGAGGATGAGAATGAAAGTTGCTATTCGTAGAGGCTTATTGACCGGCCTATTCGCCGGGCTGGTGTTGGCAATGCTCGATGTGGTTGTGGACGGCGTACCGGGCAATGGTTTGCAAGAGATACTGCGCTGGTTTGGCATCACCTTTGCTGACGCAGGGCTAAGCCGTCTCGCCGGTTTCGCGCTGGTAATCGTCCTGGGCGGCATTTTCGGCGTAATCTTCGGCTTTATTCTCAACAGAGTGAATGCGCAAGCCGTTACCATCAATCGCGCCATCCCGCTCGGTCTCCTGCTCGGCTTCGCCTGGTGGCTGCTGTTATCCCAGATACTATGCAATATCGCGCATCATATTGCACCCTTTTCTTTCAACTTTACCAATGTACTTTTAACTCTCCCGCTTAACCTGGTATTTGGCATCGTCCTGGGAACGGCGTACTATCAATTTCAGGCCAAAAACGCGGAAGAAATATAATGGCAAATCGCGCAAATTTGCTCGATCATGAAATCGCTTTTGTGCAATCGCAAAGGGTTGCGAGGCTGGCGACATCTGATGCAGACGGGCATCCACATGTGGTACCCGTCTGTTTCGCCTTCGACGGGTCGAGTTTTTATATTGCGCTCGATGAAAAACCCAAGCGAGTCGAACAGCGACAACTGCGCCGCGTGCGCAACATCGAAGCGCGTCACGAGGCTATGCTCCTGTTCGACCACTACGACGATGACTGGTCGCGCCTGGGTTACGTCCAGGTATACGGCCATGCCGAACTGCTTATGCCGGACGCGCCCGGCCACGCTGACGCGCTGCGCCTGCTGCGAGAACGCTACATCCAGTACCGCTCGATGAACCTGGAAGCCTATCCTCTGATTGTGGTTACGCCACGGCGCGTCGTGGCGTGGGGAAATCTAGCCTTTTCAGGCTGATATGCTACTTTAGCGACTATTACGCCGTTGTTACCCTATGTGATGTCCCTTCGCTTAGATTAAATAGAAATACCTGTATGGCTATTTTGAATGCACTGGTCAATTGCATATATTATGTGTTGAGAGGCAGGTTATCGGCATGTCCGAGTCGAGTCTGAAATTGGGCGCGGTACATATTCGTCTTCCTATGAGCAAGTATGGGCTGGGCGCGCTCGGTCTGATCGCATTGGCGGTTGGTATACGTATCGCGTTATTGTCACAGGGCTGGCCTCATACCAATTCTGACGAGGGAACCCTGGGTATGATGGCGATCAATATCGCTTTTCATGGCGATCATCCTATTTTTATGTACGGCCAGAATTATATGGGAAGCACGCAAGCCTATCTTGGAGCCGCGCTGTTTCGTCTATTCGGCATCTCGCTGTTCAATCTGCGCCTGGGATTGGTGTTCTTATTTGCTCTTTTCCTGCTTGCCATGTATCTGCTCACCAGCCTGCTCTATACGAAAGGCATGGCGCTCATAACCCTCTTGTTACTGGCGTTTGGTGCCAGCTATGTGATTTACCGCCAGGTACAGTCCCTCGGCGGCTGGGTGGAAACCTTATTTTTTGGCGCATTATTGTATTTTCTGGCGAGCTGGCTGGCTCTCACCGCGCGGCAGGAAGCAACGCGCGCCCGTCGCGGCCTGCGCCTGGCGGCCTATTTTGGCTGGGGCGCGCTCGTGGGATTATGCCTGTGGAGTACGGTTGTCATCGCGCCTTTCCTGCTCACTGCCGGTCTTTTGCTGCTTATTTTTTGCTGGCGCGATATACGTTCCTGGGCTCCCGTCGCCATCATCGTAGGGTTGCTGGTTGGTGGTCTGCCGCTCATTATCTATAACCTGCACGCCACTCCCGGCACCAATTCGTGGGCAACGCTGGTCGATCTCTTTAGCACTGGTGGATCAGCCGCGCATTCAAAACTCTATTACCTGGCGCATGGGACGCTGGGCATACTGCTGATTAGTCTGCCATCCGTCGCCAGTAAACCCGATATATGTGATACTTCACAAGTGCTTTTCCTGGGCGGCAGCGGCTCCGGCGCGCTGCAATGCACGCTGGTGCAGGGCGCGTGGTCGCTGGTATGGATTGCGCTCTGGGTCAGTTCGGCATTCCTGGCCCTCAAAGTGATTGTAGCGTTACCGCGCAAATGGGCGGCGCGCTCACAGGAGCAACAAGAGGCATTGGTGCGTTCCTATGGGCGGCTGGGGCTACTTATCGCAGCAGCCCTTTCCTTCCTATTATTCGCCCTCAGCCCGTCTTCAACGCTTTACCCTTTCTTGAGTTCGCGTTACATTCTCTTCATATGGATTGCCACACCCGCTCTGATCTATCCCCTCTGGCTGGGAACAGGCAAGGCAGGTCAACAGGCCAATAGAGTTGCGACGTTCTTTCAGGTACATGGTAGGCGTCTTATCCTGCTCTTGATCGTGTTGCTCTTTTTCGTGGGAACCGTCAAAACTTTTCAAGAGATTCCCGCGACGCAGGATAACAATGCCGTGCAAGAAGACTTTATTGACCACCTTGCGAGTCTCGGTATCGTTCATATCTATTCTGACTACTGGACGTGTGAGCGTGCCATGTTCCAGAGCGCGGGCAAAATCACCTGCTTCACCGTAGATAATTACCTCAACATGGGCTATGTGCGCTATCTGCCCGACAAAATAACCGTGACTTCCGATCCTCTGTCAAGCTATGCGCTGCCACTGAACTCATCCTTTGCAAACACTATGGCGAACCGCGCGGCGCACTCTAAACAAAAATACCATACCTATACCTTTGATGGCTATATCGTCTATCAACCGGTGTGATTCACGCGGGCAAGCGACCGCTTGTTTGAAGTGTTCTGAGCAAATTGGCGAATCCTACCCGTTCGGCGATGGCGCGTACACGGCGGAAGCCCGCGCCATACACGGGGTCGGAGTTTTTTTCGATGCTTTCGGCGTGATAGCGACTTTCCAGCGTGTTCAACTGTGTATAATAGCGATACGATAGTAATTCGCAGAAACCTTCTTCGGCCCATAGCGGCAGCCCCTTGATACCGTGAGCGAGCAGCCAGACGTGGCCCAGTTCGTGCGTGACTACGCCATCAAACAGGGGCGCTGGCAATCCTTTTAGCACTGCTACGCCATCCACAACGGTATGTGTTTCACGTCCATTCAAAGAGTGAGTGGTACTCAAGGTGACGCCCAGCATATGAGTCTGGCCGTTCCCGTCCCTCAGTCCATGTTGCGCCAGGTAGTCACGGCTGCACAATTGCAGGGAGAGCGGGAGATTATTGTATGAAAGGCCCTCACTGCCTATCCAGCGTTTTACCCTGGCAAAAGCTTCTCTGGCCTGCTCACTCGTTTCGATAGCGCGGGAGCGGCATACGGGACAGCGCGTGCTATTAAGCCGATCGCTGCCATGTTCCTGCTGCGCGGGTGGGATGAGGCGACCGCAAAACTCGCAGGCGGGATATTCTCGCTGGTGCTTCTCACAATACTGCTCGCCCCAGTGATTGACGCAGTACTCCCCCATCAACGGCTCGTTGCAATAGAAGCAGCGTGGCACAACGGAGTTGCGATAACAGGCATCGTGATAGGATTTTCCCTCCGACTGCACATAGCGGCCTGTCAAAGGCTTACCGCAGAAGGCGCAGCGCGGCGCAATCTGCTCGATATAGCAAGCGGGGTGATAGGGTTTGTTATCCTGCACATTGAACGAATTTGAACCGATGGGCAAACCACAGGCCGCGCATACAAAATGTTCAGGATGCCATACAGCGCCCAGAGCATTCACATAATCCCCATACACCGGTTTCCCACATTGTTGACAGATCAAGCGCGCCGCCATGATATACTCATCCCTTGCAAACATTCACTCAATTTCCATAATCGTATCGCCATCATCCACAAAATCGCCCTCGTTCACCTTGAACGTTTTCACCGTCCCCGCGACGGTTGATTGTACCGGAATCTGCATCTTCATCGATTCCAGCATCACCACATCCTGGTCAACGGCGACCGCATCGCCCGGCTTCACCAGAAACTCCAGGATAACACCCGCCATATTACTGACAACACGTTTCATAGCTGCTCCATTCCTCCTTTCAGTTTGCGCTAAGGATTTCTTCATGTTTGAGCTTATTTTTGCGTGCTTAGATGGTATCACATTC
>JBOGTO010000498.1:0-2469 GCA_050695155.1 Ktedonobacteraceae bacterium | reverse complement strand
GCTCGCTCACGCCATTGCTATGACGCCAGAATGGCAGATCATGCCCAGCATTGGCGTATTGCACGCGCCCATTCGCCGGATTCAGTATAGCATAGAAGCAGGTGACAAACATCCCGCTTGGAATGGTAGGGTTGAGCAGGTCGTTTACTCGCGCTAATATCTCACCGGGAGAGACGCTCCCCTGGGCAGCGGTACGCAGCATGGTACAGGTGGTCGCCATCAACAGCGCAGCCGATACGCCTTTATCCGTAGCGTCGCCGATAACGATGCCCAGCCGACCATCTTCAAAGGGCAGGAAATCGTAAAAATCGCCTCCAACCTCGCGCGCCGGGCGATAAGCCGGCATCAATTGCCAGCCCGGCAGAGGCGGTACCTCTTTGGGCAACAATGAGCGCTGAATGAACTGGGCCGTGCGCAATTCCTGTTCAATACGGGTACGTTCTTCCACGCGCGTCTGCTGCTCGACAAGCGCCTTTTGCTGCTCGATACTCTCGATCAGTTGTTGCGCCATCGAATTGAATTGCGCCTCCAGTTGCCCGATTTCGTCTTTCTTACTGATCTGCACACGTTGCGAATAGTCACCCTCGGCGACCTGCCCGGTTGCTTTCACCAGTCGTTGCAACCGTTTTATCAGGGGCCGCGTCGTCAACGCGCCGAAGACCGCGCCAATTGGAGCAGTGATGATAAGCCAGAATATGGCTGTGAAGAGCAGGCCACCTGCAATGGAAAAGATGCCTCCGCTACCAAAATTTTGCGGCTGCAACTGCATAAAAATTGCCCCTACCGGTTGTTTTTCCTTATTCAAGACCGGTTGAGTCACGGAAACGATGCGACCCTGCGAAGCGACATCTACCACGTTTCCCGGTTTTCCGGCCAGGGCATCACGCACCATTTGTGCATGAGTCGGCAGCAATTGGGCAGCCGGTTGTGAGACCGGGTAATGCGTCGTGTCTGAACTGGCGAGTACCTGCCCATTGGGAGCGATAAGCAGCACAAAGGCTATCAATTTGGGATCAAGCGCCGTATCGGCTTCTGGCAAAGTAAGTGAACCAGGCTGGCCGGGCTGAAAAGTGGAACGGGGATCAAGGGCATTTCCACCAGACTGGACAGAGGCTTCGAGCGCATAGAGCTGCGCGGTGTTTTTAGCACTGATCAGGGTTGCAGAATCAACAAAAGGTAGGCGCAATATCACCAGAAAGAAAAACGAGGCAAGCAGAAGCTCCACCAGCAGAGCGCTGACAACGGACACAACGACATACGATATGGTCATGCGCACGCGCAATTTTGACCATGCCTTCTTTTCGCGGCGCTGCCGCCTTCCTGGCTTCTTGACTATTTCCAGGCTTTCCATATCCCTCTCACTAAACGATGCTGATCTATATAGCACACATCCATATAAGCAAAACAAACTCCGCCTACAGGCTCCTCTCACGGAGGCAATGGCAGGCGGTGCCGCTCATTCTCTGTGTTAAAAAACTGGAGGATGGTTCAGCTTCTAGCCCCAGGTCATCCTGTAAACCATACGAAACAACTATGATGCAGGTTGCTTTCGAGTTTATTCCTCTGTATCGTATTGTATTATCTCACACCACAGCAGTCTTGTCATTCTCTACTGTTCTCACTTCACTGTAAAGATCGACGAGCGCATCTAGCTCAAAAGCCGCAGACAAAAACACAACGATGAAGAGTAGCGGGCCAATCGCGCCGCACGCGATCAGGAGCCTGGTTGTAAACGAGTAGACTTGTTTCACCTGTCGTGACTGCTTCTCTACGAAACTCATTGAATATACCTCCTTGATACAATGTAGTTTTTCTTCCTCTCCCCTACAGAGAGAAGTGAAGGCGAAGGATATTGGCACAAAGAGCTACCCGAGACCCCAGGAGGCTCGATTATGCATCAGGTTTGAGGGCTATGCATTCATCACTGTAGCAAGTGTTGCATCAGGAGCTGCGCCAGCCACATTTCATAGCGCTCTGGCGACCAATGTTGTTCCACAACAAGCATGAGGTAAAGATCATAACTCGTCAGCGCCCACAGCACATCCGTGGCCTCCTCTGGCGTTAGATCATCACGTAAAACCTGTCGTTCTTGCAAAAATGCAATCAGCCGCGCTTGATTCTGACGCCGTCTCACTCCAATTTGTCGCGCCAGGTCCGCCAGTTCGGGTGCCACAGCGCCGGCAGTCCGCAGCAATTCAAGCTCAAGGACAAGTGGCTCATAGGCCCGCCGGGCAATTTGAGCAACGAGCCAGAGTCGCTTCGACGGTTCCGGCGTAGCGCGTAGTTCGTCCAGGAGTTGCTGGACGTGATCGCTAAAAGCGTCAGGATTGATGATCTCAGCGAGAATTGCACGCTTGGAACCAAACACCGCCGAAACCGTTTTGGGCGAAACTTCAGCGATTTCGGCGATAGCCTCCAGCGTTGTGCCTGCATAGCCTTTGCTGGCGAACAATTCACGAGTTGCAGCCA
>JBOGTO010000497.1:0-5729 GCA_050695155.1 Ktedonobacteraceae bacterium | reverse complement strand
TATGTAGGGACGCCCCTGGTGGGCGTCCGGGGCGGGGTCGCGCCGCGCTACTCTGAGCTGCTATTTGTTTACGCCAATCATAACTTCCGTTGATTTGATGATCGCAACAATGGCATCGCCCTCCTTGAGGTTCAGACTCTCGGCGGAGGTACGTGTAATAGCTGATACGATCTCTTGCCCGTCTGCTAACTCGACGACGACTTCTGCCATGACCGCGCCAAGCTTGACCGATTTTACTTTCGCTCGCAACTGGTTGCGAGCGCTGAATACGAGTGCCATGTTCCCACAACTCCTTTTTCTATATAACCAAATCCAGGTTCATCTGGATTTAGCATTCACATATTGCCTGTAACCAGCATAAACTATATCATATTCTTCTTCTCTGTGGCGGCAGTGCGCAAGATAGTGATGAGGCGGCAACAAAAGTGAGTATGGAAATAGATACAATAGGGAAAGGCGGAGGAGGTGGGATTCGAACCCACGAAGGCTATTCACCTTACACGATTTCCAGTCGTGCTCACTAGGCCACTATGAGACTCCTCCATACCTGGGGCATGATGGTGTCTCACGCCCGGCGGAGAGAGTGGGATTCGAACCCACGAGGGCTTGCACCCTACCGCTTTTCGAGAGCGGCACATTCGACCACTCTGACATCTCTCCGTTGCGCAGTATAGCATATCCGCCGGGCCATGACAATACGTTATGCTTCGTTAAATTCGCCCTGTTCATAAAGCCAGCGCGCGAACTGCATGCGCGCATCACCGGCGATACGCTGGCGCATCTCGCTGTTGCTGTAGAGGTATTCGCGCATATGCACCAGCTTAATAGCCTCCTCCCAGATGAACCCGTTGTCAATCAAATAATCCAGTAATAATTGCTCCTCGGATAAGCCGGTGATCTGATTCAAGGCTTCAGTGTGCTGTATACGTCGCTCATTATGCTCGGATGGCTGCGGATTATTCTTCATACTTTTACTTGCTCCTCAAAAGCATTCATATTGCCCGACAAGCACGTCAGGTGTTTCTCTAGTGCTTTCTTCTATCGGGTTTGCCTTCGCTTTTCCACAGGGACTAACAGAGTAGAAACGAGACCGAGAATGCGTTCGGGACTTCTGGCAGAGCAAACAAGCGACTAATGCCAGTTATAGAAAAGCCGCCTGCTCGCTACACTTACTGCATGGGATGGGGTGTTGGCTGCCAGGGCGGGGGCAACCCCCGCCCTGGAAATGTCGCAAAGGATGATTGGTTGTCTATCCGCCAGGCCATAAACCATTGCCTGTGTATGCGCCGGAGGGGGCGCTGAAAGGAGCAACTCAGGAAGGAACCTCGCAGGAGGGTTTCCTATATGAGTGTATCAGCGACCATTGACGAGATGTGGGCAGCATTTGCTGCTACACGCCAATCGGAGTTACGCAACGAACTGATTGCGGAGTATGCCCCTCTGGTGCGTTTCGTGGTAGGACGTTTGGGCATTCCCCCGACCAGCATTTTAGACCAGGAGGACCTGATTAGCTACGGCGTGATTGGACTTATCAACGCCATTGATCGCTTTGATCCCTCGCGCGGCATACGTTTTGAGGCATTCGCCACGCCACGTATTCGCGGAGCCGTCATAGACCAGTTACGCGCGCTGAACTGGCTGCCGCGTTCGGCGGTGACGCGGGTGCGCCAGATGGAAAGCGCGCTGGCCGAACTGGAGCAGAGGCTGGGGCGTCCCGCGAAAGAGGCAGAAGTCGCGGCAGAGTTACAGGTTTCAACCGAACGTTATCGCCAGATGTTGCAGGAGGCCAGTACGATGATTCTTTCGCTGGATGCCCCTCTCAGCGCCTTGCAGATGGACGATAGTGTGGCTTCGCTGGCCGACCTGCTGGAAGACTTGGGCGCGCCGGGTCCTGCCGAGCATTTTGAACAGCATGAGACGCTGCGCACACTCAGCAATGCTATCGAGCAACTTCCGTCGCGCGAGCAAATGTTGCTCGCCCTTTATTATCAGGAAGAATTGACGATGAAGGAAATCAGTAAGCTTTTGCATGTTTCGGAGTCGCGTATCTGCCAATTACATATGCAGGCAATCTTGCGTCTCCGTTCGGTGATGAACGTGCGCCAGGCCGCGCAGCGAGTTGTGCGCGGAAAACGCCAGCGCTTAAAAGTTGGGAGTATTTGATCGTATCAACCATCGGTATTGAATGAATGTGAGGGACCCACATGAGTGTAGAAAGTGTAACAACCGTCGAAACCCGTCCGGGCGTTCAAACAACCCGCGAGTTTCAAACAAAACCATGCTCTGATGCTCAGGCAGGCATGGAAGCCGCCGTCGCCCTGGGGGTACAGGCGGTGAAAAAGCAGCCAAAAGTGCGCGTCACACGCGTACAAGAAGCGCGAGCGCGCCTGGCAGCGAGAACCTATCGACAAGACAGCCGCGCCATCGCGCAAAAAATGCTGGAGATGGAATAAAAGAAAGGAATTACCCTATGCTTGTATTGAGGCGCAAAGTTGGTGAAAGTATCATTCTTGATGGCGTCATCAGCGTATCGGTGCTGGCTGTTGAGGGCGAGCGTGTCAAAATAGGTATCACCGCACCCATCGAGGTTTCGATTGTGCGCGAGGAACTGCTCAAAAACGCGCCCGACCTGCCCAAACAGAACGCGGCAGCCACAGCCCAATAACCAGGGCTTTTACTCAGAGATCTGTTGGGAAAGAAAACGATCAGGAAACTATCATCCTGAGCGCAGCGAAGGATCTCTCCATCCGGCGAGTGAGATCCTTCGCTGCGCTCAGGATGACAGCTTTTAGCCGCGTTGCAAACAACCTGAGAGTGAAAGCCCTGGTAATATTAATCGACGATCATTTCCGCTTTGTAGCCGTTGGTTGGTTCGACAACCTCGGGCTGCTGCGGCGTGTGAATGGTTTCATCTGCTATGAAGGCTTCCACCATTTCACGGGCAACATCGTCGTGATACTGCACCGGCGGCGACTTCATCAGGTACGCGCTCGGCCCTTCGAGGGTGCCGCTAATGCCGCGATCCAGCGCCAGCTTCACCATACGCACGGCATCGATGACCACGCCTGCTGAGTTAGGCGAGTCCCACACTTCCAGCTTGAGTTCCACATTCAACGGCACGTCGCCGAAGGTGCGCCCTTCCAGGCGAATGTAGGCCCACTTGCGATCACTCAGCCACTCCACGTAGTCGGAAGGCCCAATATGCACGTTGCCCTCGCCCAGGCTGTAATCCAGCTGGCTAGTAACAGCGTTGGTCTTGCTGATCTTCTTCGACTCGAGACGCTCGCGCTCCAGCATATTGTAAAAGTCGGTGTTGCCGCCGACGTTCAACTGCATAGTGCGTTCCAGGCGCACACCACGCTCGCGGAAGAGACGCGCCAGCACACGATGCACGATAGTCGCCCCGACCTGGCTTTTGATGTCATCGCCGATCATGGGAAGATTGGCCTCTTTGAAGCGCTCCTGCCAGTAATGTTCGCGCCCGATGAAGACCGGAATGCAGTTCACCAGGCCAACTTTTGCCTGGAGCAGTTGCTCGACGTACCACTTGGTAGCGGTCTCAGAGCCGACCGGCAGGTAGTTAATCACCACATCGGTGCCGGTATCGTTAAGGAGATGCACGATGTCGTCGGTCGCCGCCTTCGACTTCGTAATCACCCGCGAGAGGTATTTGCCCAGGCCGTCGTGCGTCATGCCACGATAAACCTTCGCGTTCTGGTACGGCACATCGGCAAATTTATAGGTGTTGTTGGGAGCGGCGAAAACGGCCTCACTGAGGTCTTTGCCGACCTTGTTTTGATCAATATCGATAGCGGCTGAAAACTCAATGTCGCTTATATGATAGCCACCGAGGTTGACATGCATCAAGCCGGGGACGAAATCATCTGGTTGCGCATTGCGGTAGTACTGCACACCCTGAACCAGCGAACTGGCGCAGTTGCCCACGCCTATAACGGCTACACGGACTTTCTTCTTACTCGACATACTTGTATTCCTTTCTTACAATATCTGTTCATCCAGTGAACGCTCATCCCTGAACATAGGTCGTACTTGCGTTACTTAACTATACCTCCAAATGATGTCCGATTGCTATGGCTGTGCTAACATAATCTGTGTTAGCTTAGTCACATATCAATATTTTCTCTTTGCTGCCGATTACTTCTCAAGAGAGGGTATCACTTTTGTGACGCTCGTTGCAACTGTCTTCTGGCAATAGCCCATTTTTCTCTATAATAGTCCAGAGAAATGCAACATCCGTTACAATTAACAGATGCCGTCATAAAATATGCATCGAAGAAGACTGGCATGAAAGTGAAGTGATACGCGGTTGAGTAAACATAACAGGGTAGCGAGTATTGTAACCGCATCTTCACTACATAACAACACCTTTCGCCCATTGATGGTGGTATGCTCACTGAGGTTATAGACGATCTGACGCAGGCATATTGGGGTTCGATGAAGATGGTTTGATGAGTTGCCTTTTTGTTCAAGAAATGCGCAATAGCCGGAGTAAGTAGATCGATAGATATAAGCTGGTTCCCATGAATGGGCCTGAGATCAACAAAATAAGAGCCAGCGAAAAACTTGTCCAAATGGAAAGGTAAATGTTCATGAATCGACGAAAAAGGGTTCTGGTAATCGGGCTAGACTGCGCCCCGCCGGAACTTGTTTTTGAACAATGGCGCGACGAACTGCCCAATTTCAAGCGTGTGATGGATCATGGCGCGTGGGGCAAACTGGAAAGTTGCATTCCCGCCATCACCGTCCCGGCGTGGAGTTCGATGATGTCGAGTAAAGACCCTGGCACGCTGGGGTTCTACGGCTTCCGCAATCGCGGCGATCATTCTTATGACAAGAATACGCTGGCGAACTCCAATTCCGTGAAGGTTGACCGCGTCTGGGATGTGCTGTCGCGCGCAGGCAAAAAAGTGATTACGGTTGGCGTACCGCAGACCTACCCTCCCAAACCCGTCAACGGTATTCAGGTAGGCTGCTTCCTGTCACCATCCACCAAAAACCCCGAACGTCCGTATACCTACCCTGCATCCGTCATGCAGGAGATCGAGTCTACGGTGGGCGAGTACCTGGTGGACGTGCCAAACTTCCGCACCAACGACAAAGATTATCTGCTGCGCCAGATTTATACCATGACCGAAAAGCGTTTTAAGCTGGTCAAAAAGTGGATCGCGGAAAAAGACTGGGATTTCTTCATGTTCGTGGAGATGGGGACCGACCGCATCCATCACGGCATGTGGAAGTTCCATGATCCCACGCACCATAAGTACGAGGTTCACCCCACCTATAATGAGAGCATTCACAACTATTACCGCTATATCGACAGCGAAATCGGCCAGATTCTCGACCTGGTAGACCTGGATAACACGACGATTTTTATCGTCTCCGATCACGGCGCGAAGAAGATGGATGGCGGTATCTGCGTCAACGAGTGGCTCATTCAAGAAGGCTACCTGACACTGAAATCGATGCCTACCAGTCTGACCTCCATCGATAAATGTGAGATCGACTGGAGCAAGACGAAGGTCTGGGGCGATGGCGGCTATTACGCGCGTATCTTCCTGAACGTGGAGGGACGCGAGCCACAGGGCATCGTGAAAGCCAGCGAGGTAGAGTCGCTGCGCAACGAACTGACGGCCAAATTTGAGGCGCTGGTAGACCCCGATGGGGTCAATATCGGCACCACTGTCTACAAGCCGGAGGAAGTGTACCAC
>JBOGTO010000496.1:0-2886 GCA_050695155.1 Ktedonobacteraceae bacterium | reverse complement strand
CTTTTGAGAAGCCCTGCGTTCCTGACAACCCGCCCTGGTTCACTCTTCCTCTCTGTGCTATAATCAAAACAGCAATTTTGCCTTTGCATGGGCGTTAAACACAGCATTTGCTTCGCGGGCAAAGGCGGCTATTTGGAGGAAGGCGCGTGATTAATATAGCGTATTTGTATGCGGGCATCCTGCTCGTTGCCGGTTTTATTTTTGTCATTGTCACCATGACTCTGGTCAATATACTTTCGCCACATAACCGGACAAAAGAAAAGCTCCAGACCTATGAATCGGGTGAAACGCCCATCGGCTCCGCCTGGGTACAATATCCCCTGGGATTTTATATCTTTGCCCTGCTGTTTGTGGCCTTTGATGTAGATATCGTCTTTATCATTTCCTGGGCGGTGATCTTCAAAAAATTAGCTCTTTTTGGGTTCTTTGAAATACTGATCTTTATCATTATACTCGCGCTCGGACTGGCGTACGCCTGGCGTAAGGGGGTCATTCGATGGATATAGTCCCACGTTCAAAAAGTTTATCACCCGCGGCCTCTGGCTATCGTGATGAGAATGCCGCGCTAGCGCGTGACCTGGCACCTATTGCTCAGATCACAGGCAAAGATGTAGCCCCGAAAAGCATGAAGGGCGATTATCTCGGCATAGAAGTTGACCGCTCCAACCTGGTCGCCGTCTGTCGTTTCTTGCGCGACCAGTTGGGTTTTGATATGCTGAGTTGTATATCGGGCGTGGATATGCTCGATCATCTCGAAACCGTCTATCACCTGCGTTCGCTCACGCGCAAGCAATTGCTCCAGATCAAGGTGCGCCTGGATCATGAGAAGCCGGAAGTGGATAGCGTGGTATCGGTCTGGCCTACCGCCAACTGGCTGGAACGCGAAACTTACGACATGTATGGTATCAAATTCGCCGGCCATCCCGATCTGCGCCGCATGTTGTTGGATGACGATTTTGAAGGGTATCCCCTCTTGAAAAGCTTCCACCAGGTTCCCATGACCGTCAAACCGCCAGCTACCACGCAGGTTGACCCAAATATGGCCGTTGCCGGTCAATTCCAGCAAAAAGGCGTAGAGCATGTGGTGCAGAAGAAAGTTGGACAGGGCCTTGAAGAACGCCTGCATCCCGGCACGCCTACCTTTGGTCACGCCTTCGAAGGGTACGAGGAAGAACCACCACTCGATGCCAGCATAAAAGATCAGCCCGCCCCTGGAAGGTAGTGCAGCGTTATGCCAAAAGCCAGAAGAAGTAAGAAGCCGGCGAAAGTGAGCAACGCGCAATCACGCGCGGTTCGCTCTTCGCAAAGCACAGGCGTGCCGTCAGATGCAGGGCAGAGAAATAAAGTGGCTCCCACGCCGCCCGCTGTTGCGAATCGCCGTTTTGTCTCGCCACCTGTGGCAGGCCCGCGAAGTCTGATCCTTCCATCGATGGTCGCGCTGGGCTGCTGGGGTATGGTGTTCAGCTTCGCCTACTTCTACAACGACCCCAACCACTGGCTCTACGCAGGTCTGGCGGCTGCGATGGCGTTGATGTGGACGTACAGTGTGTATGTGCGTGTACGTAAATTGCGGGCCACGCGGCAAAGAAGCATGTAGATATAGATATGATATGAATAGAGGAACCTTATGGCAACAAATCAAGTAACCAATTTCAGCCAACCAGTTTCAGATGATACAGCAGAAGAGATTAAATCTCAAGAAATGCTGCTCAATATGGGACCTCAGCATCCCAGTACGCATGGTGTGCTGCGCCTGGTGCTGATGCTCGAAGGCGAAACTGTTGTTGATTGCACGCCCGTTATTGGCTACCTGCATCGCGGCATCGAGAAAATCCTGGAAAATCGCCCTGTCATGGGCGGCATTCGCTATATGGATAATGCCGATTACCTGTCTCCCATGTTGAATGAAACCGCCTATGTCGGCGCAGTTGAGCAGTTGATGGGCATTGAAGCACCCCGGCGCGCGCAATATATACGCTTGCTGACTAACGAGTTGCAGCGTATCGCCAGTCACCTGGTGGCTATCGGCACCTACGGTCTGGACCTCGGCGCGTTTACACCCGTGCTATGGACGTTCCGCGACCGCGAAGGCATTCTCTCTCTGTTTGAGGCGCTGGGCGGCAGCCGTTTTAACGTAAACTACCTGCGTGTAGGCGGCGTACTGCATGATTTCCCGCGCGGCTGGCTCAAAGAATGTGAAGTCTTCCTCGATCAACTTGAGAAAAATATGGTTGAGCTGGATATTCTATTAACGGGCAACGAAATTTTTGAATCGCGCACACAGGGTGTGGGCTATATCGACCAGCAACAGGCTGTCGCGTATGGTTTGACCGGCCCGGTGCTGCGAGCCAGCGGCATTAACTGGGATTTGCGCGTCAATCGCCCCTACATGGCTTACCGTGAAGTCGCAGTCAAGCCCCAGGTGCGCCAGGAGGGTGACTGCTTCGCGCGCTACATGGTGCGTATGCAGGAAATCACGGAGAGCATTCGCCTGTGCCGTATCGCTATCGATAAGATGCCCGGTGGCGCTATCGGGACGCGCACCCCCATCGCCCTGCGCCCGCCGCGCGGCGAAACTTACTTTGCTCTTGAAAGTAGCAAGGGCGAACTGGGCGTCTACTTTATCAGCGATGGCGGCGAATATCCCTGGCGCGCCAAGCTGCGCGGCCCATCCTTCGTCAACCTGCAAATTCTGCCCGAAATGGTACGCGGGCATAAAATGAGCGATACCGTAGCTATCCTGGGAAGTATCGACATAGTGCTGGGAGAAGTTGATCGCTAACCTGATGCTGATGAATTTTAACGAACAAAGTCGGGCCTGTCATTCTGAGCGCAGCGAAGAATCCCAGTGTGGCGAGGGAGATTCTTCGCTGCGCTCAGAATGAC
>JBOGTO010000495.1:0-5016 GCA_050695155.1 Ktedonobacteraceae bacterium | reverse complement strand
CATCTGCATCTCACACATTATTAAAATTTTTGCGAAGCGCCGCAAGGCGCTGAGGAGTTAAAAGGAGAAGAAAATTATGACAATCTTTCGCCCGGCAAGGGAAAGCGATCTTGCCGCCATGTACTTTGTCTATTATCTAAATGAAGTGAGCGAAGCAGAAGCAATAACCGCGACACCCCCACAAAGTGTTCCAGACACATTGCGCCATGTGTTTGAGACCGGCACTATGTATATAGCAGAGCAAGACGATACCATCCTGGCCTTTGCCGGAGCCATCACACGCGGCTCAGTTACCTTTCTCACCGACCTGTTCGTCCGTCCAAAAATTCAATCGGGAGGTTTGGGAAAAACCTTGCTCTCACATGTGCTTACCGGCGAACAGCCGATTCACTGCACCATGAGTTCGACGGACCCGCGCGCGCAGGCCCTCTATACACGAGTTGGAATGCAGCCCGTCTTCCCGCACTATAACCTGCAATGGCAGGGGCGCACAGACCAGCAGCCATCATTTCCTGACAGCGAACTCGAAGTGATCGAGGGACGGACAAGAGACACGGCGCTTGTCGAGTGGGATGCCCGGATCAGTGGACGGAACCGGCCAGAAGATCACGTTTTCTGGACAGGACAGCGGCAGTGCATCCCTCTCTGGTTTCGGCGGCAAGGCATCACCATCGGCTACGGCTATGTACGTTTGGAGGACGAAACCCCGCTCACACCCCAAAAATGGGTTGTAGGACCATTGGGAGTGAGCGCGCCAGAAGACGCAGTTGAGTGCGTTCTGGCAGCCACAAGATGGGTACAACAACAGGCCAGAGATGTGGGGGTGCGCATCGATGTGCCTGGACCGCATCCCGCCCTGGCCCCCTTGCTCGAACGAGGCTTCCAGATCATCTACGTCGAGACATTTCAATCGTCAGCCACTACGCCTTTCTTCGACGCGTGCTGCTACATTCCATCCGGTTCAGACTTGCTTTAACAGGAAAAATTCCTACTAGACAACCAGCCCAAAATCTGGCATACTATGCGTTAATGAAATAGCGACATCTCAAAAGCAATGATGGGGAAAAGTAGGCGGAACGTGAAGCTACAGAGAGAAAAGGCCACCGGCTGCAAGCCTTTTCGCGCACCAACCGGCTGAAGTTCGCCCCAGAGCTGGCTGTTGAACGAGAGTAGGCAGCCCCGGAAGCCCCCGTTAGCAGGCAATCCAGGTGGATTACAGGCACGCTTTGTACATGTATTGAACTGCGCTGTTCTGGATCAATATGGGTGGTACCGCGGAGTATGCTGGCAACTTCGTCCCTGAAGACGAAAACGTTGTCAGCTTTTTGATTCTTGGTCCTTACAGGGCAGGAAGGCAGCAATTCACATGGGAAATATGACGCGAGAGGATATTGTGCAGCAGTTGGAACAGGTACGCCTGAATGCGCAGGCGGCTCTGGCGCAGGTCAACAATAGCGAGCAGATTGCTGCATGGCACGGCGAGTACCTGGGGCGCAAAGGCCAGCTCACCGCCATTTTGCGCAACCTGGGCAGTCTTACGCCAGAAGAGCGCCCGCAGGTTGGCAAAGTCGCCAACGACATCAAGGTTGCGTTGGAGGCAGAGTTACAGGCACGGCAGGAAGCCATCGCCCAGACCGACTTAGAGGCCATGCGCCGCGCTGGCAGCGTGGATGTCACCTTGCCGGGTCGCCCGCAAACGCTCGGCAAACTGCACATCACCACACGCGCCCTGCGCGACATCTATACCATCTTCGCTGAGATGGGCTTCCAGATTTACAATAGCCCGGAGGTGGAGACCGATGAATACAACTTCCAGTTGCTGAATATGCCGCCGGGGCATCCCGCGCGCGATATGTGGGATACGTTCTATACCACCACGCCCGGTCTGGTATTGCGCACGCATACCAGCCCCGGACAGGCGTGGGCCATGCGAGAGTACGCGCCGCAACCCATCCGTGTGATCCTGCCCGGCAAAGTCTATCGCTACGAAGCGGTAGACGCTTCCCACGAGTCCATGTTCTACCAGGTAGAAGGGCTGGCAGTCGGCAAGCACATTACCTTCTCCGACCTCAAAGGCGTGTTGATGAACTTCGCCAACCAGATGTTCGGCCAGGGGCGGCAGGCTCGTTTTCGCAAAAGCTTCTTCCCGTTCACTGAACCAAGCGTGGAAATGGACATTGATTGCATCATTTGCAACGGCAAAGGCTGTCCCGTCTGCAAAAACACCGGCTGGCTGGAACTGCTGGGCGCGGGCATGGTTCACCCCCGTGTGCTGCAATACGGCGGCTATGATCCCGCCGAGTTCAGCGGCTTCGCCTTCGGTATGGGACCTGATCGCATGGCGCTGCAAAAGTACGGTATCGACGATATCCGTTACTTCTTCGCCAATGATGCACGGATGTTAGAGCGGGTATAGGAGAATAAACAATGCAAGTTCCCATTTCATGGTTAAAAGAATATGTCGATGTGAACCTGCCCCTCGCGCAACTGGCGGAGCGCATGACGCTGGCCGGGTTGGAGGTGGAGGCCGTCGAAAACACGGGCGAGTCATGGGACCCCGAAACGATCGTCGTGGGGCGCATCGTGACAGTGAAACCACATCCCAATGCCGACAGGCTGGTGCTGGTGGATGTCGATTATGGCGCGGCAGAACCGGAGCAGGTAGTGACGGGCGCGCCCAACCTGTTCGAGTACAAGGGCAAAGCAGACCTGCCCGCGCTCAAAGTGGCCTTCGCGCGCGCCGGAGCCGTGCTGATCGATGCTTATAGCGACGAACGCCCGCGCCCCATGAAGAAGTTGAAGCCATCCAAGATTCGCGGCATCGCCTCGAATGGCATGGTCTGTTCCGAACGCGAACTGGGTCTGAGCGAAGAACACGAAGGCATCCTCATTTTGCCAGAGGACGCGCCCGTTGGTGTGCCACTGCGCGACTACCTCGGCGATGAAGTGCTATCGCTGGGACTGACCGTTGATATGGCACGTTGCCTCAATATGATCGGCGTGGCGCGCGAAGTGGCCGCGCTCACCGGCGCGCCACTGCATTTGCCACCCGATGATACATCTTTGAGCGATGGACACGAGGTGGAAGCGTATGTCTCGGTACAAATCGACGACCCGGAGTTGTGCAATCGCTATACTGGCATGATGATTACAGATGTGCAAATCGGCGCATCACCCAGATGGATGCAAGATCGCCTGACAAAGGCAGGAATGCGCCCCATCAGCAACGTGGTGGACATCTCCAATTACGTGATGCTAGAATGGGGCCAGCCACTGCACGCTTTCGACTATGACAGGTTGGTCGAACGCGCGCGGCGGTCGGGAGCGAGCAAGCCGACCATTATCGTGCGCCGTGCCAAACCTGGCGAGAAGATGACCACGCTGGATGGCGTGGAGCGCGATTTGGATGACTCCATGCTCTTGATTTGCGACACCCTTGGCCCCATCGCTATCGCCGGCGTCATGGGCGGCGCTGAGACAGAGGTGCATGACGGGACGCGCAATATCTTCCTGGAGTCGGCTACTTTCGATGGCATCAACACCCGCCGCACAGCGCAAAAGCTGCGCTTGCCCAGCGAGGCTGCCCAGAGGTTCACACGCGGCATCCCGGCCACGCTCAACGCCATTGGAGCGCGCCGCGCCGCCGCTTTGATGTGTCAAATTGCCGGAGGCCATGTTGTACCGGGCATAGTGGATAACTACCCGGTGCCGCAGGTCGCGCGCAAGGTGTACACCACCGCAAGCGACATACATCGTATCCTGGGTATGCGCGTTCCCCTGTCCGAGATTGCCGCCGGATTGCAGCGGCTGGACATCAGCAGCGTACAGGTCGCCAGCTTGCCCGCGCCACGCGCCGATTTGGGCGATGCCGCTTTCGGATTGCGCGTAGGACATGATGAGCCGCTGCTGCATTGCACCGCGCCCTGGCATCGCCTGGACATCCAGTTGCCCGCCGATCTCGCGGAAGAGGTGGCGCGTATCATTGGCTACGAAAAGATCGATACCACGCTGATGGATGATGTGCTGCCCCCGCAACGGCGCAACCTCGCGCTTGAAACTGAGGAAAAGATGCGCGACATTCTGGTGGGCTGCGGACTGCAAGAAACCATCAGCTATGCACTGACAACGGTGGAAAATCACGATAAACTCAATCGTGGCCGGCCCACTGCGGCTGAGGCAGGTATTCCGTTCGTCACTCTGCTCAATCCCCTTTCATCTAAACGCAACGTGATGCGCCGCTCGATGCAGGTGAGCGCGTTGGAAAATCTGGCCTATAACTATCGCTATACATCGCGTTACGCCGTCTTCGAGATTGGCAAGGTCTACTGGCCGGAAAATAGCGATGAGAGCGGGCGTCCTGAAGAAGACCCTCGCCTGTGCATCCTGTTGACGGGGTCGCGTCGCCCATCCAGCCTCTACCCCGACCCGGCGGGGGCAGAGAACTTCGATTTCTTCGACCTCAAAGGCATCATCGACACCATGTTGCACCGCCTGGGCTTCGCGGACAGCGACATCGAATATACCGCACTGAGCGATAATCCGACGTACACGCCAACGCGCGCTACCATAAAGCTGCAAGGCGCATCGCTGGGCATCGCCGGTGAGATCGACCCGCAGGTACTGCTCGACTTCAACATACCCACCGCCGCGCGCGTCTACACGGCTGAAATGCACATCAAACCGCTCATCAAGCCAGGCTGGCAATTGCAGCCTGTCGGGCTTATCAGCAACTACCCGCCAGTAGTGGAAGACCTGGCCTTCGTCGTAGCCGGAGAAGTTCCCGCCGCGCAAGTGCTGGACGCCATTCGTAAAGCCGGTGGCACGCTGCTGGCTAAAACCGAACTCTTCGACATCTACCGAGGGCCACAAATCGCGGAGGGCCACAAATCGCTGGCCTACAAGCTAACCTACGAAAGCGCCAGCGAACCCTTGAAAGAAGCGCAGATCGTCGCCATACGTAACCGCATCATCCGGCGCGTAGGCGAAGCCGTTGGGGGAATGCTGAGAGAATAACAA
>JBOGTO010000494.1:0-1665 GCA_050695155.1 Ktedonobacteraceae bacterium | reverse complement strand
GTGATGATGTGCCGCCGAATTACGTACATCCGGCCAGGACAAGCACAAGGCCCCCACATCCACTCTACATCCACCCCTTGTCCCTACAGGACGAACCGAGCGATTACTGCATTCGTTCGTCAACATTCATCAGGACGGAACTCCGCCATTCCCCCATCGATTGTCAACATCCATCGGGATGGCTGGGGCGCAAACGTCTCTATGAGCATGATTCCCGCATTCGATTGTTGAGGTTCTCCGAGATCAATAGATCAGGATATGGTGAATGCAGAGGGACACAGATTTGCCAGGGTACAGGCGGCGCAGGCTGGTTTGCGAGCTGTGCAAATGGCGCGCCCGTGGTAGATCAACATATGCGAGAGGTCGAGCCAGTCCTCCTGGGGGATAATACGCATCAAGTCCTGTTCGACTTTTACGGGGTCTTCACTGGTCGTCCAGCCGAAACGACGGGCGAGGCGACCGATATGGGTATCTACCACGAAACCAACCACGATGCCATAGGTGTTGCCTAGCACGACATTAGCGGTCTTGCGCGCCACGCCGGGCAGCGTCAGCAACTCCTCCATTGTGCGCGGCACCTCGCCGCCGTAGCTGCTAATCAGGCGTTGCGCGGCGGCGCGAATATTTTTGGCCTTATTGCGGTAAAACCCGGTTGATTTAATGTCCTTTTCAAACTCTTCCTGACTGACTACCGCGTAATCCTCTACGCTGCCATACTTCTTGAAGAGGTCAACCGTCACGAGATTGACGCGCTCGTCGGTACACTGGGCCGAAAGCTGCGTAGCAACCAGCAGTTCAAGCGGGTTGGAGAAGTTGAGCGAACATTTGGCATCGGGATACAGGCGGCGCAGTTCGGCGATGATGGCGCTAACTTGTTCTGGCGACGCGGGCTGTGGCCCCGAGTAGGTTGGTGGTGTGGCCTGGTTCATGCATTACTCTCGTCTTTTTTGGTCATTATAGCACATTAGTTATCAGGAATATCTTCTATCAAATCGGACGTAGCCACCCCTAATGTCTGCGCTATTTTGTGGAGAGTTGCCAGCTTTATCTCGTATTGTGGGTTTCTCCAGGCTCTTCTTATTGTGTTAAAGGGAACATCGCTATCTCTTGAAAGCGTGGACATGTTGTACCCTTTGCTCTCTGCAATTTCTCGTATTTTCAGTTTAAACATAGAATATGGATACTCCGCAATAACTTTAGCCAATTTTAACAGGTTTACATCTTGACTGGCATAACCAAGTCAGGTAAACTAAATATGGTTAGCCATATATGATAAACCTATCGGCATATGAGGAGCAATTATGCAAGTTGAGGAGCTGCAACCTGGGGCGGTTATCTTGTACAGGCTAAGAGGAATAGGCATTACGACTAACTATGATGAGATTTGGCGTGGGAGAGTGATGTATAATAATCCAGTCGCGCGCCTGGTCTGTGTTGAATTGTTGGAAGCGGGATATAAGGGGCTACAAGAGTGTATCTGGTGGGAGCAAATTATTGGAAGCGGTTAGGAACTCGCTACCGTGTTAGTCGTACATACAGCATTCACACAATGCCAGATTTCTAATAGTCTAAAGTATAAACTTACCGTTCGCTTAAATCTGGACGCAATCCCAAGATTCTGATAAGCTCAAAGCATGAAAGAAGCCTTGAGCATTGAAACCGAAA
>JBOGTO010000493.1:0-4913 GCA_050695155.1 Ktedonobacteraceae bacterium | reverse complement strand
GTATACTGTGTTGCGGATGATAAAAAGCGCGCGCACATTTGAACAAAACAAACGTCTGCGGCATAGATGGTATGTCGCGCTGTAGTATATGTCAACACGGAAGGAGCCATAGTTCATGGTGGAAGAGAAGACGACCGCGCCTGCCACAAATACAAAGCAGGGCGCTGACCCCCACGATCCCTCGCACATGACTTCGTTGGAGGGCATTCGTCAAAAAGTATTTATGGACAGGTACTCGCTCAAAGATCCCAATGGGAGCGCGCTGGAGTTCTATCCAGAACAACTGTGGGCCAGGGTCGCGCGAGGCATCGCCGAGGTGGAAAAAACCGGGGAGTTGCAAAAGCACTGGGAACAACGCTTCTACGAGGCGCTGACGAGCTTCCAATTCGTGCCGGGCGGTCGCATTCTGGCGGGAGCCGGGTCGGGCCACCAGGTAACATTTTATAACTGCTACGTTATCCCCAGCCCGGAAGATAGCCGTCACGGTATTCTTGATAACCTCAAAACCATGACCGAAATCATGGCTCGCGGCGGGGGTGTCGGTATCAACCTCTCAACACTACGCCCGCGCGGCTCCTATATCAAGACGGTCAATGGTACAGCCTCCGGCCCATGTTCCTGGGCGCAGCTCTACTCGGTGGCAACGGGCGACGTGATCCAGCAGGGCGGCTCGAGGAGAGGTGCCTTAATGCTTATGCTCGACGACAGCCATCCCGATATCGAAGAGTTCATTACCGTCAAGCGTACCGCAGGCAAGATCGAACACGCCAACCTCTCCGTGTGCATCTCCGATAAATTCATGCAAGCCGTCAAAGACGATGCCAACTGGGACCTGATCTGGCAGGGCGAAGTGAAGAAGACCATCCGCGCCCGCGATCTGTGGGACCTGATCTGCACCTCCGCTTGGGCCTCGGCAGAGCCAGGCATGGTCTTCATCGACAGATACAACAAGCTGTCGAATACATGGTACTATGAGGATATTCGCTGCGTAAATCCATGCGGAGAGCAGGGCTTACCACCCTTCGGCGTGTGTAATCTCGGAGCATTGAATCTCTCGGCATTCGTTGTTGATGGCAAGATGGATTACCAGCGACTCGCCGAGATGAGCAAGGTGGCGATGCGTTTCCTGGATAACGTAGTCGATGCTACCGAGTACTTCATCGAGGAAAATCGTGTGGCGCAACTTGGCACGCGGCGCACAGGATTGGGGACGATGGGATTGGCCGACGCGCTCATCAAGATGGAAATACCCTATGGCAGCGAAGAGTCGGTGTCTGTCATCGAGCGCATCTACACCACCATCCGCGACGCGGCCTATGAAATGTCTGCCGACATCGCGCTTGAAAAAGGAGCCTTCTCCCACTTTGAACGCGACAAGTACATGCAAGGCGAGTTCATCAAAAAGCTGCCGGAGCTTATTCAGGAGAAGATCAAGAAGCAGGGCATTCGCAACGCTGTGCTGCTGACGCAGGCTCCTACCGGCACGACCAGCCTCTTCGCGGGCGTCAGTTCGGGCATCGAGCCGGTGTACGATTTCGCCATGGTGCGACGCGATCGTACAGGTGAACATATCCTGTATCATCCCTTGCTCCAGGCATGGCGCGATGCTCACGCCAACGAAACAACGCCAGCATACTTCGTCTCGTCCAACGACCTGACGCCGGAAGAACATGTGCGCGTGCAGGCCACCATCCAACGCTACACGGACTCCAGCATCAGCAAAACGGTCAACGCGCCCAACAGCCATACAGTAGAACAGGTGCAAACACTGTATCGCCTGGCCTACGAGATGGGCTGCAAGGGCGTCACCTACTACCGCGATGGTTCGCGCGACGCCGTACTTACGCGCGTTGCGGACGAAAAGAAGGCCGAAGAGCAAGCTGTATCGCCGGGCGTCACGATGGAGGCCGTTACCTCCATTCAAGATGGCGTCAAGCCGCGCCCGTCCGTCGTGCATGGCTACACGCGCCAGATGAACGCGCCGGAGGGCAAGATCAACGTCACCATCAACAGTGACGAGCATGGACCGCTAGAAGTGTTCGTCAACGTTGGCAAGGCTGGCAGCGACATCGCGGCGCTGGCCGAAGCGTTAGGTCGCCTGATCTCGCTCAACCTGCGCATCCTCAGCCCGCTCTCGCAGACTGATCGCGCCAGGGAGATCGCCGAGCAACTGCGCGGCATCGGCGGTAGTCGTTCGGTCGGCTTCGGCATACAGCAGGTGCGCTCGATGCCCGACGCGGTAGCGCGCGCTCTGGAGATGCACTTCGAGGAGATGAAACAACAAGAGGCGGAACACGAAACCGGGGCAGAAGCTGCACCCGTCGCTAACGGCAATGGTCACGCCGAAAACGCCGCCAGCCTGCTAAGCATGAGCCATATGAGCATTACCGGCAACCTGTGTCCACAATGCGGCTGCAACACGATGGTCTACGAAGAAGGCTGCAAGAAGTGCTACAACTGCGGCCATAGTGAGTGCTAAGTTCGGGCTAAGTTTCGGAATCCGGACAACATATAGGATGATCGGGAAGGAGCCGGGCGAAAACACACATGTGCTTTCGCCCGGCTCTTTCCATTATGAACATGCATTGCGACATTAGTCACAGCAAACATCAAACCTATCACCTATACTCATACTATGAGCATTGGCCTGATTGCCGGTGCGCCGTGTATGAATGATCCTGTAAGAGAAAAAACGGAATCAGGAGGGATCTGAGGAATGGGTAATCCACATTCAGAAGAGAGTACAAAAAAGAGAGGGTCTCATGGAGAGGCCCATGACGAAGAACACGCGCAAAAAAACAGCCATGTGTTTCAGTGTATGCAGTGCGACCTGCAATTTCAAGCAGATACGGTTACAGTAAGCCACGCGGGATCGCAAGAGGAAGAGGAACAGCTTGTTCGTCTGCGCCTCCCTGAAGACATCTCGCCAACACAAAAGGCCATCGCTGAGCGCATGTACGACTATAGCAGGGAAGGAAGAACGCCTATGGCACGACTTACTCAGCCTCTGCGAGACGAACACAAAGAACTACTCCCGCATATTGAGCGGTTGCGAACGGTGGCCGATACGATAGGGACAGCGCCTATCGAATCCATCCGAGAAGATGTAGATGAGATCTACACCTTCCTGGCGCAACACCTTGCTCCTCATGCCCAGGCGGAAGAACACGCGCTCTATCCGACTGTAAGTAGGCTTATGGGTGCGGCAGAGGCGACCGCTACAATGATCCACGAGCATACAGCCATTCTCCGGTACACTCAGGAACTGGGGGAGTTCAGGCAGCGCCTGTCTGATGTTTCCCTTAGCGAAACCGGGGAACAGGCTCTGCGTCGCGTCCTCTATGGTCTCTACGCGCTTGTCGGAGAACATTTTGCCAAAGAGGAGGAGGTATACCTTCCCTTTCTGGACACGCGCTTAACGGCGCAAGAGGCATTGTATATGTTCGAGGCACTGGAAGTGGCGGCGCAGGAGGCGAAACGCAGCGCGGCTCGCTAGCGCCTCTGCATCCCGCGTGCATGTACTCGCGCCGTGCTGGGACACGGGCATCATGCCAGTCCAGCGCGAGTACGTTTATAACTCTGCTTGTAGATAGTCTCCAACAGAAACCACCCCTTCGGTCAGAATTTGCGCTCGCAGGTCTGCATGATGGAGTGCCATACAACTTGTCGCCTGTTGTGAGTTCTCCGAGGAGCAGAACTCGTGCGGCGCAAGGCCATGCAGGACCACATCCCCAATACGAAACCTGCGTCCAATCAAGCGCTCAAGGGAGCAGCCGCGAATCACCATATTGCGTCGCGCAGTGTCGCCAGCATCAATCTGTGGCTCCGCGCCTTTCAGTGCTTCTAGCGCTTCCTGTTCAACGAAAGTCACGTCGCAGGTGGTCGCATCTGCGACTGCATCACATCCACGGGACGCATAAAAGCGATCTCCTTCTATCCCTTTCCCTGGCACCAGATGCGCAGTGGCGATAGCGGTCATAGGCACACCGGGCGCGCTTGCGATATGAATTGAGACGATACTACCTTCCATTACAGTTCCTCTCATGGTATCAAATGGATGCCTGATCTCGCATCCAACCTCCCTTTCATTGCCCGGACTTCATCTTTTCCTCTGTGATACTGTCATTCAGACAAATACCCTCTCTCACCTTTCTTCTTATTGTATACTGCATTTTCCTGAGAGAACAATGATAAAAGTCACATCATCATGAGCAGACAATTAAGCGAGACGACAAGCGCCATAAGTTGTCTACAACAACGACCGCACCAGTCCGCCATCGATCTGAGTAGTGGTTCCGGTGATGTAGGCCGCTTGCTGCGAAGCCAGGAAAGCAACGAACGTTCCCAATTCTTCAGGCTTGCCGACCCGACCCATTGGAATGCCCTGAGCCATTTCTTTGAGTATGGCCTCTTCGCTCACCCCTTGCTGCACTTGTTCGTTGATGTGGTATATCTGACGCAAGCGATCGGTGAGGATGCGTCCAGGGCAGACGTTGTTTACAGTAATGTTGTCGGGAGCCAGTTCGACCGATAAGGTTTTTGCCAGCCCCACCACGCCTGACCGGATGGCATTAGAGAGCAGCAGGCCGTCGATGGGCTGCTTCACAGATGTACTGACGATAGTGATAATGCGCCCACTGCCTGTTTTGCGCAGATGTGGCAAGACCAGCCGTATCATCCGCACCGTGCTGAGGAGATTCAGTTCAAAAGCAGCCTGCCACTGGGCATCGCCGAACGACTCAAATTTTCCGGCTGGCGGACCTCCCGCGTTGTTGACGAGAATATCTATGCGCCCAAACTCGCGCACAGTCGCGTCAACGATGGCCTCCATATCTTCCGCCCTGGTTACATCTGTAGGAATAGCCAGCACGCGACTTCCGGTAGCCTGCTGGATTTCCTGCGCCGTCTTCTCC
>JBOGTO010000492.1:0-5853 GCA_050695155.1 Ktedonobacteraceae bacterium | reverse complement strand
GTGGCGACCCTTGCGGTCGCCATGCTCCACACGAGCGACTTTCCTGGCCTTTCAAAAAACCCATCCATCTTGCGTATATAACAGCAGAACCCATCCATTTATTCTTTTAATCTGCTATACTTCTGGGTAAGAAAATGATGGTAAGGAACGCAAAAAATATGGCTCTGACGGCGCAGCGCGTCTGTAACAATTGTGGCACGGTAAATCCGTCTGATGCTGTATCTTGCTGTCGTTGCGCGGTATCTTTCAAAATCACTGCCCCACTTGCTCCTGAACCGGTTGGCATTCCGGCGGATGCTATCGTTGTGCATCTGAAAGCGGGTGATCTGCTCGAAAACAGGTATCGCATTCTTGGCCAGGTAGGTGTGGGTGGTTTTGGCGCGGTGTATAAGGCAGAGGATACAAAGGAGCATAACCGGCTGGTAGCTATCAAAGAGATTGGCCTGGGCGGATTGACCTCGCAGCAGGTAATTGAGGCTACCGGCGCGTTTAATCGTGAAGTCACTCTGCTTTCGGACCTCAAGCATGAAAGCATTCCACGTATCCACGCGCACTTCACCGACGCGGAACACTGGTACCTGGTGATAGATTTTATTGAAGGAGTTACGCTTGAGGAATATCGCCTCAAAGGCGCAGGCGCGTGTCTCCCACTCGACGAAACGCTCTCGATTGGCATACGCTTATGCGGAGTGCTGAGCTACTTGCATAGTCACACGCCACCGATTATTTTTCGCGATGTGAAGCCCGATAATGTCATGTTGACGCCCGGCGACCGTCTCTACTTGATCGATTATGGCGTCGCGCGTTACTTTCGAGCAGGAAAAAGCCGCGACACTATCGCTTTTGGCTCACCGGGCTTTGCCCCGCCGGAACAATATGGCAAGGCGCAAACAACGCAACAGTCGGATATTTACAGCCTGGGGGTGATGCTGTACCAGTTGTTGACGGGCGTTGACCCTTCGCTCTCACCATTCCGGTTCCCCGCGCTGCGCGTGTTGGACGCTACCATCCCGGAGGAGCTGGAGAGCCTGGTAACGCAGATGCTGGAAATGGATGCCGCAAAACGCCCTGCCAGCATGAATGCCGTCAAAGAGCAATTGCAGCATATCTCAGACCGGCGCAAAGGTGTTCTCAGTGCTGCTCTCCCGCTTAATGTGATGCCGCTGCCGGGCGCGTTCTCTTTCTCTACACAGGGTGTTACGCGCTATATTCATCGCTCGCGCGCCCATCTCACTGCTGTGCATACAGTTGTATGGTCTCCTGATGGTACGCGCATCGCTTCAGCAGGTCAAGAACGCTTAGCACAGGTATGGAATGCCTTCGATGGCAGCAATCTGTATACCTATCCGAATCACGCGGATGTTGTTAATGATCTCTGCTGGTCTCCCGATGGCAGGCACATTGCCACCGCCAGCAGGGATCAGACGGTGCATATATGGGATGTGGCCTCCGGGCAAAACTGGTTGCGGGCCGTTGCTCTGCGCGCCGGCTTTCGCTACAGTATTTTCGAGGGCCACGCGAGCGAGGTCAATTCGGTGGCATGGTCGCCCGATGGCAGGTATATCGCTTCGGCGGGTGATGATAATTGTGTGCTGGTATGGGAAACGGCGACAAAGAATGTGATAACCTGTTTTCAGGCGCACACGGATATTGTACATAAGGTGGCGTGGTCGCCCGATGGCAAACATATTGCCTCGGCCAGCATCGATCATACGGTGCGTGTCTGGGATGCTCACTCCCGCCAGGTCAAATCCGTCTATCGCAATACCTCATCTATTGTGCATGATCTCGCATGGTCGCCCGATGGGCAGCTTATCGCGCTGGTGGGTAGCGACGACACGGTACAGATTTGGAATGCGCTAAATCGCAGCAAGATATTCACATATAAGGGGCATTCCAACAGCGTGCAAGCCGTTGCCTGGTCGCCGGATGGGCAATACATCGCTTCTGGCGGCAACGATCAGACCATCCATATTTGGGAAGCAGTGCGTCAAAAAAACCGCGCTGGCGGCAAATCGGCGTTCATCTATAACCTGCATAGCAATACCGTCTGGAGCGTTGCCTGGTCGCCGGACGGGCAATACATTGCTTCAGCGAGCGGAGATGGCACCGTGCATGTATGGCAGGCGACGTAATAGCAAAATGCCGGGGAGAGGACGAATTCACTGTTCTCTCCCCGGCCCTGTCACCCCTTTCACCAGTAGGTTTTTGTGGAAAGGGCATTCCTACTGTAGGGGCGGGGGGTGGGGTGGAGCGGGGAGGGGATGCTTGCATCGCCCGCCGTCACCCGTTGATGACGCGGTTGGTTGGCATTCGAGAGGAACGAGGGCGACGCAAGCGTCCCCTCCCCTCTCATCACCACCCCCGCCCCTACGGACAACCCGGCCTCCTCTCTCCTTTGTGGCTTAGGTTGATGTCTATTGGACGCCCCTGGCGGGCGTCCGGCAACGGTGAGAAATGAATCCATATGGTAGACTTTACCTTGTGAACACAACTTGTGGAGGTTCACAGGTAGCACAAAATTCAGGAGTCTATCATGGGTTTTCGTTATGCAGTTATTGGTTCCGGGCGGCAGGGTACCGCCGCCGCGTATGACCTGGCATTGCTGGGCGATGCCGCGTCCGTCTTGATTGCCGACATGTCGCTGGCTCAGGCTGAACGCTCCGCCGCGCGTGTCAATCAACTGGTGGGACGCGAAGTGGCGCGCGCGGCGCAGGTGGATGTGCAGGATGAAGACGCGGTAGTAGCTCTGTTGACCGGCGCATCCATCCAGGTTTTTGTCTCAGGCGTGCCTTATTTTTTCAACATGGGGCTGACCCGCGCTGCTCTACGCGCTGGTGCCAGCATGTGCGATTTTGGTGGCAATACCGATCAGGTACGCCAGCAACTGGCATTTGATAGCGAGGCGAAGGCGGCAGGCATCACGCTCATGCCCGACTGCGGGCAGGTTCCCGGCCTGGGAACATCGCTCTGCGCCTATGCTATGACACTGCTGGATGAACCGCGTGACATCATCATGTACGACGGCGGTATCCCGCGCCATCCCACGCCGCCCTGGAACTACATTCTCACCTTCAACATCCTGGGATTGACCACCGAATACTTTGGCACAACACTCTTCTTGCGCGACTGGAAACAGCGCGAAATGCCCTGCTTTGAGGAATACGAACTGGTGGATTTTCCCGAACCATTCGGCCAATTGGAAGCCTTCACAACCGCCGGAGGCACCAGCACCATGCCCTGGACCTTTGAGGGCAAGCTGCGCACCTTGCAGAACAAAACCTTGCGCTGGCCCGGCCACTATGCCCAGTGGAAAGCTTTCAACGATGCTGGATTGATCGGCATGGAACCTGTCGAAGTTGATGGTCAGCCTGTCATCCCGCGCCACCTGCTGCACGCCTTATTGGAGCCGAAGCTTCGCGCACGGCCTGGTGAGCAAGACCTGGTGATTGTACGCATCATCGCGCGCGGCCTCAAAGACGGGCAGGAAAAAGAGGCGGTAGTAGACCTCTTCGACTATGCCGACGAGCGCACGGGCTTTACAGCGATGGAACGCACCACAGGCTGGCACGCCGCCATCATGGCAGGCTTCATCGCGCGCGGCCAGACGCCAAAGGGAGGCGTACCTGTAGAACTGGCTGTGCCAGGTCAGACCTTCGTCGAAGAGTTCCGCAAACGCGGCTTTGATTTGCGCGTCTCATAGCCAACTTGCGTCTAGCCCAATCCGTCTCATATAATGGAGGCGTACACACCGTAGTACCACATTTGGGGCAACCACGAGTGATGCCCCCACCAGTTACAGTGCATCGAAACGAAGGAGTTTCAGGGTGAGCGATAATACTGTTGAAGATTTCATGCCTATTCAAAATTTTGACTACCTCGAATTTTATGTGGGCGACGCTAAACAAGCCGCTTACTATTTTAGCCATGCCTGGGGTTTCACACCCATCGCCTTTTCAGGATTGGAGACGGGTGTGCGCGACCGCAGCAGTTTTGTCCTCGAGCAGGGCAATGTGCGTTTCGTGCTGACATCCGCGCTTGGCCCGGAGGGTGAGATTGCCGAACATGTCAAGCAGCACGGCGACGGCGTGAAAGATATTGCCCTGCGCGTGGATGACGCAGAACGAGCGTACCACGAGGCGACGACACGCGGCGCGCGCGGCGTGATGGTCCCCACAACGCGCAAAGATGACGACGGCGTGGTGAAACTGGCCTCGATTGCCACCTATGGCGAAACCATTCATACGTTTGTGGAACGACACAACTACAAAGGCGCTTTCCTGCCCGGCTATCGAGGCATTGCGAGCGATGTGCCGCGCCGCGCGAGGCCGGCGGGGCTGGCGGCCATTGACCACATCGTAGGCAACGTCGAGCTTGGCAAAATGAACGAATGGGTTGGTTTCTACGAGCGCGTCATGGGCTTTACGCAGCTTATTCACTTCGATGATCGCGCCATCAGCACCGAGTATTCCGCGCTTATGTCGAAGGTCATGCAAAATGGCAGCGGGCGCGTGAAATTCCCCATTAACGAACCGGCTCCTGGTCGCCGCAAGTCGCAGATTGAAGAGTACCTGGACTTCTATCGCAGCCCCGGCGCGCAGCATATCGCCCTCAACACGGCTGATATTATCAAGACGGTGCGCGGTCTGGAGGAGCGCGGCGTTGAATTTCTCAAGACGCCCGGTAACTATTACGAAACGGTGCTTGATCGCGTTGGTCCCATCGCCGAGGATGTGCATCAATTAGCGGAACTGGGTATCCTGGTCGATCATGACGACGAAGGCTACCTGCTGCAAATCTTCTCTAAGCCGATTGTGAGCCGCCCGACGGTCTTCATTGAAGTGATCGAACGCAAAGGCGCGCGTGGCTTTGGCGAAGGCAACTTCAAAGCATTGTTTGAGGCATTGGAGCGCGAGCAAGACTTGCGAGGAAATCTGTAGATGAAGCTTGTAACATTTAGGACAGATGATTACTCCACCTCCGCTGGTGTCGCGCGCGATGACGAAATCATTGCGCTCGCCTATCCTACGCTGCTCGAACTATTGCGCGACCCGCGTGGTCTTGCCAGCGCGCGCGAAGCAAAGGGCGAAGCCTTCACCTTTGAGGAGGTGCGTCTGCTCGCGCCCATTCCTGAGCCGCCCACCGTGCGCGATTTCTATGCCTTCGAGCAGCATGTCAAGTCGGCGCGCGCCAAACGCGGCCTGGATATGATCCCCGAATGGTACGAGATTCCCACGTTCTACTTCACCAACAACAGCGAAATCTACGGGCATCACGAACCCGTCCCGTATCCTGTTGGCAGCAACGAACTGGATATTGAGCTAGAAATCGCCTGCATGATTGGGCGCGACGGCAAAGACATTCCGGTGGAGGAAGCCGCAGACTATATCGCGGGCTACACCATCATGAACGACTGGAGCGCGCGCGACTTCCAGCGCAAAGATATGAAGCTCAACCTGGGACCCGGCAAGGGCAAGGACTTTGCCACCTCGCTCGGCCCCTGGCTGGTCACGCCCGACGAACTGGCCGCGCGGCGCAGCGGCAGCGGCGCCAGCGAACGTTACGATATGACCATGCTGGCGCGTGTTAATGGTAAGGGCATCTCGCGTGGCAACTTTAAGGACATTTATTACAGCTTTCCACAGATGATCGCCTGCGCTTCGCGCAATGCTCGCCTGCGCGCTGGCGACGTACTCGGCTCCGGCACCGTCGGCACCGGCTGCCTGCTCGAACTGGGTACCGACGTGCATCGCTGGCTCCGGCGCGGCGACATCATCGAACTGGAAATCGAAGGCATCGGCGTATTGCGGAATAAAATAGTGTGATTTCAAGATAGTGTTGTAGGGGCGGGGG
>JBOGTO010000491.1:0-6404 GCA_050695155.1 Ktedonobacteraceae bacterium | reverse complement strand
GGTAAACACAAGGGGTCTCCCTCCGAGCGAGCCAAAGAACTGCTCGACCTGGGGGGGTTGTCGCACCGGTTGACGCACCGACCCAACCAGTTGTCGGGAGGGGAGCAGCAGCGCGTAGCGATTGCGCGGGCGCTGGCGGCGGACCCGGCTTTTGTGATTGCCGACGAGCCGACGGGCAACCTGGACGCCACCAACGGGGAAAACGTGCTGCAACTGATTGCGCACCTGCGCGAGCAGACCGGTAAGACCTTCATCATCGCTACCCATGATCCGGTGGTCGCCTCGCACGCCGATCGTTCCATTCGCATCGTCGATGGTCGCATCGCCTCTATCGATACACTGGTTGAGGGCATTAAACAATGAAAACCTCGATGTACTTCAACTATACGACGCGCTCGCTGCGGCGCGGCGGGCAGCGCACCGTGCTGGCGCTGTTCTGCGTGGCTGTCGGGGTCATGGCGATCGTGGCCTTGCAACTGGTGGGCTTGATGATTAGCAATGCCCTGACCAGCAACGTGCGCGATGCCAACGGCGGAGATGTCAACGTCACCTCCAATAACAAACCGTTTACTACGAACGATCTGAGTTTCTTTGACCAGCTTAAAAGCAATGGAACCATCACTAACTATACTGCTTTCGGCAGCTCGACGGGCGCGCTGGGCAATGCCGCCTCCGTCACCAGTAACTTTACTGTCAATGTTGTTGATCCTGCTACCTATCCTGTGGTCACGCCACCAACATTTGTAACTCCCTCTAATGGGACTATTGCCAGCTTACTTACCGGTGGTAACGCTATTGTTGATAAAAACTTTGCCGACCAGTTCAATAAAAAAGTAGGCGATACCGTCACTGTGCATGGCAGTTCCAATACAAATGGCAATACGCTTGTGTTGCAGGTCAAAATCGCGGGCATTGTGACGGACTCTGGCTCGCTGGCTCAGAATAGCGGCGTTATGCTTGTTTCGCGCTCCTACTTCGCCACCGTTGCCCCCAATACTGCAAACCTCTTCAGTACGGTTGATATTACCACCGCTGACCAGCAGCATACCGACAAAGCGGTGCAGTCCATCAATGCGCAGTTTCCGCTTGCCACAACGCAAACAGCGGCGGACGCTCTGAAATCCCAGCAGGGGCTGGTGGATAATATCAAGAAGTTCCTGGAAATCGCCGGCTTGCTGGCGCTGCTGATTGGCGGTGTCGGGATCATCAATACCATGCAGGTCTTGCTCTCGCGGCGCAAAATCGAAATCGCTATGCTCAAAACGACTGGCTATCGTCGTCTTGACCTCTACCTGCTCTTTGGTCTGGAAGCCGGCCTGCTAGGATTGCTAGGCGGCGTCATTGGCGCGCTGGTTGCTACCGGCGTCAGTTACCTGGTGCGCGGCCTCGTGCAGCAAACGTTCAACATCAACATTCCGTTCGTGCTTGATCCTTTGACCATCGCGGGCGGCGTCTTGATTGGCCTGGTGACGGCCCTCATCTTCGGGCTGATGCCTATTGTGCAGGCCGCTAATATCCGCCCGTTGAATGTCATCCGCGAAATGCCTTCGGGCAATCGCACCAGCAGTACCGCCCTGACCATCGGTTTGCTGCTGGTACTCTCGGTGCTATTCTGCCTGCTCTCGGTGATCATTCTCAATGACGTAATCCTCGGTATCAGCGCGGTCTATGGAGCGTTCATCTTCCTGGGCCTCTTGAGCCTTTTCTTCACCCTGGTGGTGCTTCTGGTAGGGAAGCTGCCAGTTCCCGAACGCTTCAATCTACGCTACCTGGGCTTGCTCCTGCTGGGAGTGGTGCTTTCCGTGTTGATCGCCCTGGCTCTGCCGACCTTCGGCTACCTGGTGCTGGCGCTGACGGTTGTGGGCTTTGTGGTGGTGCTGCTGCCGCGCACCTGGAAATCCAGCACGAAGATGGCGCTGCGCAACATCGGTCGCCAGCGCGCGCGTACTACGACGACTCTACTGGCTCTGTTTGTGGGCATCTTTACGATAGGGCTGATCCTGGTGCTGGGACAGAACCTGCGCGATACCATCAATAACGCGCTGGCAAACAACCTGAGCTACAATGTCGTCACTATTGCCTCATCAAACGACGTGGGCGCGCTGCAAGCCGGGAAATCGACCATTCCCGGTTTGAGCAAATCGTCGCAAAACACGATTGCGACGACGGTACCGGTCTCCATCAATAACCAGCCCATTGCGAATGTCTTAAAGAACGTGCCTTCTGGCTTCTCGTTTAGCAATCTGGGACGCCAGGGCGTGCTGGGTGAACTCGGCGGCGTGCAAGGCTTCAATGTTGCCAGCAACCAGTTTCCTGATACGACGAACCTGACTATCACCGAAGGACGCAACCTGAACGCCAGCGATGCCGGAAACAATGCGGTGCTACTTCCCTGGCAACTCGTCCATCTTGACCCTTTGAAGGGCCATATCGGGGTAAACAGCACGATCACGCTGGCGAGTGTCGATGGTAAACAGACGGTGACGATGACGGTGGTTGGCGTTTATCGCTCCAGTGGCTTTAGTGGCACGTTTGAACCGCTCTTAACCACCACCAGCGCGGTGCAGGCGCTTACAGCAGGCCAGCCGCAGACGATCTTTTATATGAAGATTGCCCCGGCCAGCGTCGGCAAAGCTCTGGCTGTTATTGGCACCCTCGCGCCATCCGCGTTTGTGTTTAACCTGGCAAATATCGGCGACTTCATCGGCCAGTACCTCAACTACATGTTGCTGACGCTGAGTACCATTGCCGGTTTGTCGCTGCTGGCGGGTGTGATCATCATTGCCAACGCGGTGGCGCTGGCGATGCTGGAACGGCGACGCGAACTGGGTATTCTCAAGTCGGTCGGCTATACGAGCGGTACCGTGCTGAGCGAAGTGTTGATCGAAAACGCCGTTATCGGTGGATTGGGCGCGACATTAGCCATGTTGCTCGTGACCCTGACGATGAATTTGCTAAGTCGCTTCGTCTTCCATACCACCTTCGGCGTCAACGGTCTATTCATACTCGTGCTGATTGTGGGAGCCGCGCTGCTCGCCATGATTACTGCCGCCCTGGTCGCCTATGGTTCGGTGCGCGTGCGCCCCCTCGAAGTGCTGCGCTACGAATAACAAATTTGAAAGGAGTGTTAGTTTAAGAATAGCCGACAAGAGGGTCCGAGGGCGACCGCAAGGGTCCCCACCCATCCACTCTACCACCCCCGCCCTTACAATGTTACAATGAACGCACCTGGGAAGTCACTTCCGTAGTCATTGTAAGGGCGGGGGTGGTAGAGTGGATGGGTGGGGACCCTTGCGGTCGCCCTCGGACCTTTATTTTCTCCCTCCAAATCCGCCTGCTTCCCACGTTTATCCTGCGAGAACAGATTGTTCCCAACTATCTAATGCTACCTTGTCCCGATATTTGTGGAGCAGGTTTTATGGGTTACTGCTGTATTGGACATCACTTGAATAATGACGATGCGTTCTATTGCGCCACTTGCGGAAGCTTGATAGAGGGCGTGATAGTCGGGGATTACCGCCTGCTTGCGTATGTTGGCAAAGGGAGCGCCGCCGATGTATACCTGGCCGAACAGCCCACGCTGCATAAACGCAAGGTCGTCATTAAAATATTGCATCGCTCGTGGAGCGAGGCGCGTGTGAGCAATTTCCAGCGCGAGGCAGCCGCCCTGGCTTTATTGTCGCATCCCTATATCGTGCCGATTTTTGCCTATGGCGTCCTCTCTAAAGACGGAGAAAAAATCCAGAAGCGTGGGGACGAGGAAGCACAGCCTTACCTGGTTTTGCCTTACGCAGAGCAGGGTTCGCTGGCTGAAATCTTCGACCACAGGGGCAAACGTCCCTGGTCACTGACGCGCGTCGTCACCATTGTGAAAGAGATTGCCGAGGCGTTGGACTATGCCCACGCGCGCGGCATCCTGCACCGCGATGTCAAGCCCGCCAATATCTTGCAAATGGGTTCCCATGCCGTCCTTTCAGATTTCGGCGTGTCTGCCTTGATTGATGCTGACATCTCGCATCTAAATTCGCCCTGGGCCGGTTCTCCCGGCTACATGGCACCCGAAGTGTGGCAACTGCGCCCCGGTCGCTATTCGGATCAGTATGCGCTGGCCGTGACCTGCTATTACCTGCTGGCGGCTCAGCTTCCCTGGCAGCGAGACAGCAATACACATTCGCCGAGTTGGACAGAGCTGCACTGTTTTGTCGCGCCGCGCTCAATCCTGGAGTTGCGCCCGCGTTTGCCATTGGCGGTCGATGTCGTCTTGAAACGCGCCCTCACCAAAGACCCGCACGACCGTTACCCAACGGTGCAGGCGTTCGCTGATGATCTGTATGTAGCATCCCAGGATATAACGCAGGTAGTAGGCTCGCTGCCTGCCAGACAGCGAATACGCAAAATCATCGCGCAGCCCGCACAGATTGGCATACCGGCACCTGTTGAGGAGAAACATAAAGAGAAAGAACAGCAGCCCATACGCCTCAGCGCTGAAGGTCGCCTGGAGTCACAAGCCGCGCCAACCGCGCCGATTGCTCAACGCAAAGTAGCCATTACGCTCGCGTCTGATGCCATCCGGCGCTGGCACATCAGTGATGTAAGCACCGATATGCTTAGAGCCTGTAGAAGTAGCGATAATTGGGTGTGGTGCGCGTTAGCCCTCAACCTGCTGATCTGCCTGGTAGTGGCGGCTGAGTACGCCTGGCAACTGGGCAACACCTCTATCGCGGCGAATACACTGCTGTCGGTGTGGCCCTGCCTGCTAACCGGTCCATTGCTGGCCCTTCTCTTCCGCCGCGTCAACTATCGCAAGCTTCGCTGGGGTCTGTTCTGGGGCGTCTTCTTTGGCCTGACAGATGCGCTGGTCTCTATTGCGCTCTGTTTTATATGGTCAGCTCTCATACAATTGCCTGCCAATTTTCATTGCAAACCCTGGTGCGCCGCCGGCGATGGCTTCAAGGTTATGTATCAGACGATATTCAGCCTTGCTTCTCAAGCCATCGTGCCGGTTGTGCTAAGCCTGTGGATTGCCGTCATTGGCGGCGCAATCATCGGAGTGACGCATATGCGTCAAGCGTAGTAGTCAGGCGCTTTCTTGAGCGTGCGCCATTGCTCGCCATCATGATGAAAAACGACCAGCGTGACGTGTTCGCGCTCGACCACATCAAGCAACTTGCGCGTGCTGGCTTGCAACTGCTCCTCGTTGTCATCGACAGGCGAAGCTTTACGATCAGGCGTAAACGAGCGTTGCATGGAAACCGCGTCGATAGCCAGCAGCACCGGCCCGGTCTGCGGCAGACGTACCAGCACTGACTGATGCCCCGGCGTATGCCCGCTGGTTTCAAGCAGCGTCAGGCCAGGCAGGAGTTCAGTATCTCCCTCAATCAGCCGGTAGCGCAGGTCGGGATGATCCCAGCGCGCGCGCGCGCCAGCAAAACGTGGATGTCCGCCCCGCGCCAGTTCATAATGCTCGCGCTGCACAATGTGTTCCGCCTTCATGAAGGCATCATGATGTCCCGCGTGATCCACGTCGAAATGCGTGCAGATGAGTATATCGATGTCGTCAGGTCGCAGACCAAGCTCGCTGAGTCGCTCAACCACATTTTTCTTTTGTTCGAGTGCTATTCTCCCCGGCGGCGATGCATAGTCTACGGGTAATCCACTATCGATCAAGATGTTCTTCCCATCTCTGGTCTGAACAAGATAGCAACCCATCGACATATCCGTCATCTGCCCCGTTGGAAATGGCACGGTTCCGGCTGCCAACTGTATAAGATAAAGTCGCTGTGGAGTTGTGTTAGTCGTTGTCATTCGTGTATCCTTTCTGTGTCTCAATGGGTGTCCAGTCGAGCGCGAAAACGATATGCTCGGTATCCAGGTCGGGACGCCGCAACAGCCCGGATCGTTCGGCTGTTCGTATAGAGGGAATGTTCGCGGCCCTCGTGCGGGCAATCACGGGCCATTGCGGGATATGTTTTCGTGCCAGGGTCACAGCAGTTCGCGCCAGTTCAATTGCATATCCATGGCCCCATGAACTCGGAGTGAAGCGGTAGTACAGGTTTAGTATATCCCGCTCGCGCCAAACTATATGGGTCACCCCGCCAAAGCCGATGATGTTCTCCGTCTGTGGAAGCGTGACCGCCCAATACCCGAAACCATTTTCTTCCCAGTGCTGGCACCAGTCCTGTAACGCCTCTTCGCTTGTAGCCAGGTCTGGATCTGGGCCATGCGGGTTGTACTGGTTGGTTGCCGGGTCGCCATGTATAGCGAACATGGCGGGGCCGTCCGTGAGCCGGGGACGGCGCAGCACCAGTCGTTCAGTCGCTACTTCATTGAAAATATTCGCCAAATATTCCGATGAAGGAATCCTGTGGTTTCCCGTGTATCTAATCCTTTCTGCTGTCCATACC
>JBOGTO010000490.1:0-5060 GCA_050695155.1 Ktedonobacteraceae bacterium | reverse complement strand
CATTTACAGCCATGGTTGACCACAGGGAAAGGCTCTTTTCACATTGTCGTTTGATCCAGAGGAGTTCTCCATCACAGTTCCCATCAATTCAGATTTCTCCGGCGGGAACTTTTGCGACGAGCACTCTGGCGGAAACAGCGGCAATTTCGGCGGAGTGGCTCTCTCTGACAAGGCCTATCATACTTCGAGGGAACTATCCATGCTTCGGGTAGTTCCCTCCTAACACTCCATGGCCATCACTTGTTTTCCTGATTCGTCGAAACCATGGTCGTTCCATCCCACTGATCTTGGAGAGGATCCCCACCCGAATCGAACCCCGGGTCAAAACTCTGCCCATCAATGGCGTAATAGGCGCCATTGAAAGGAATGGGACGGCACGTGCGTGCATTCGAAGGCGAACAACTGCTGTGCGTGGCATCATGGTAGCGGTCATCGATGCTCAGGTGAATGTGACCATTCATTATCCCCAGAAAGTCCCCACGAGCAACTCTCGTCCCGGTGATATTCGGCTTGAAGGAGGAGAAATGGCAGATCGTCAAATTCACATCGCCTACATCAAGGCGCAATCCGAGGCAATCGTTCTGTACCCATGCGACTGTGCCACCTATGGGCGCGATAATATCCTGGCTCGGGTTCGGATCGCTGCTGGTAGCCACCGGTTGGAAATCAAGCCCGTACTGCTGGTTCATGCAGTGATCGGCAATGCCGTTGCCCGGCTGTGGACAAGGCTGGCTGGGTAAGGGATCGTTATACCCGTGAATGATCTTGAGCGTTGTTCCCGCCGGCATCGGCGCTAACAACAACTGGTGAGCAGGGCGGCTGATCGTCCCTTGTAGCGTTCCATTGGGCGCCAGGGTTTTGTTCCCGGCCGTATCATACACATCAAAGCTCACCGTCACCATCCCGTTGGGTACACTGGGTGAGAGATTCCAGTCGCACTCGTACACATCCGTCGTACCTTGTGTTGGACTGGCAGCCTGACAGGTGATCACCCAGACATTCGGATTGATGCCCAGGAAGTACGCGGTGAAGTTGACATGATCGATCGGTGGGTCCCAGAAGTTGAGACGGTTGACGTGCGCCGCAAAATGGAGCGTATCGCCTGTGACCGTAAACGAATCGGAAGAAGGCGTCATCCACGTCCCGCCAGGCATCGGTGTGGTGCTTGGCAGCGGTGTTGGCGTTATCGTGGAGGCACTGAGGTCTCCTACCACGAGCGTCAGTTGGCCACCACAGCACTCCGTATAGTCCATTTCGATCGGATAATTGCCCGCCGCCGGAAAGCTGGCAGTAACGGTGAAGAGCGTTGGTGCAGAAGGGTCGTTATTTGCGCCAATGACAGGGTAGCCGGAGAAAGGTCCTTTACCGGTCGCAGGAGGATTGTTCATCGGCCCTGCCACGTACATCGGTTGATCTCCATTGCCATCAGTCCCTATTGACAGAATCCAGCCATCATCGGCGTAGATGTTCATGTCGAACTGTCCGGCTTGCGGCACTGCCAGGGTGGCGAGAAACTCGGCTTGAAAGCTAAAGAGATCGTTGGTGCCCGCCTGCTGTCCGTTCCCCTGGGCAACGGTTGTCGTGCATGAACCATCCGGATCCTGGGATAGATTGGTGAATGGTCTTGTATTCTCGTCAATCCCGCTGCTCGTCGAACAGAATTGGAAGTTGGTCGGCGGGTTGAAGTCCAACGTGGGAAAAGGCTGCGTAAAAGCCGGGCTTGCGGAACCAACATCGAAGGTACCGCTATCGGACGGATTGGGGTAGAACGTGGCCAGGACGTTGCCGATACTGGATGCAGGAAGCGCTCTCACCTGGGGAGCGGCATGCGCTGGTTGAAGATGGGCGATCGTTCCCAGGAGAGTGAACGCAATCATTCCGACTAGAACCAGAGTGGCCAGCATCCCTCCACATTTTGGGCTCAAACGATGGTGCATGGGTCTATCTCCTTTCAGACGGGCTTGATTAAGAATCGCTCGTGCGTCTCCATGCTGCCAGGCGCAGCAGCTTCCTGTACAGCATCATGGGTGTTGACACCGCCTGCTAAGCCCGTCTAATACGTCCTTATAAACGCGCTATTTTTGAGCTTTAGTAGAATATGGGGCTGGAGTATCAGAATGGCTTCTCAATCGATTGCTTGAGTATTAAATGGTTGACGCTTGCGTTCTCCACCTGCTATACTCTGCACGAGCTTGAACGGCATAGGCACTTGCAAGAGGCAGAGGCGGCATTGGAAGCTGGGACGGTCAGTGCATTTCTGTGTTATTCGGAACCTGGTTGTACAGTTACAGACTTCCTAAGATAGACAGCGAGCGTAATCGGTTGTCGGGAAGGAGAAGCGAGTATGGAACTCATCGTCACCCGCCAGGCCGGTCTCGAAACCGAGGTGACAGTCCTATGTGATAACCAGCACTCCCATATCTTTGACCTGCGCCCCCTCCTTCTCAAGAAGGAAAAGGACAGGGAGGAACTCCTTAACGACCCGGTAACCTACGGCAAGCAACTCTACGCTGCCCTTTTTCCATCAGAGACGCTTGCCCGGCGAGCCCTTGCCAGTACGCCAGAACGTATTCTGCTCGTCACCACCGACCCTGACCTTGACGCTGTGCCCTGGGAATACGCTTATGGCCCGGATGGCTTCCTCGTCCTGGAGTGCCACTTTGTACGAAGTCTGCCTGCTGAGCATCGCATTGACTCTCCAACGTCGGATAGTCGCCTGTATATTGTGGCAGTGCCATCTAATCCGCTTGATAATGAGATTCCCCCTCTTAACATCGAGGGCGAATGGATGCGGCTCAAAGAAATCATCCAGGAAGTGTCCTATGCGATCACGCTAGAACGTTCCCGCCCCCCAACCATAGAGCAGGTAGGCGACCTGCTTGCAAATCAGCGTCATCGCGTTGTCCATTTTATGGGCCACGGTGGACAAGACGAGCGAGGAGCAGTACTTCTCTTTGAGAAAAACAACGGTGACCTCGACACTATAACGGCCGAAGAGTTTCTCCTGCGTGTGCGCGAAAGCACTTTCCTGATTACACTTAATGCCTGTGTGAGCGCAACTCCTGGACCCACGCTCTTCAGCAATCTAGCCGCGGCTCTGGCGCGGCAGAAGATACCCTACGCGCTGGGGATGCGCTTCAGTATCTCAGATCGAGACGCTCGCGTTTTCTCGCGAGTGTTTTACAGTGATTTAGCGCGTGGTTCTTCTGTCGAGGAAGCGCTGCTCCAGGCTCGCCTGACCCTCGCCAACAGTCCACATGCTTGGGTTGTTGGAGTGCCGGTGCTGTATACAGCACTGGCGCGTCCCGCAGCAGGCTTTACCGCTATCCCGGGAATTCCTTCCATCATAGAGCACCAGCCACGTATAGAACTGAGTGCTTTACCCTATACCGAAGGGATACTCCATGGACGCATCCAGGAATTGAAGTGGTTGGGGAATATGCTGACGGGTAGTAGTCGCCCGCCCCTCGTTACTATTCATGGGCCGGGTGGTCAAGGCAAGACGACATTAGCGCGGGAGGTAGCGGAGCGCTTTGCGCACGCCTGGCCAGGCGGCGTCTGGGCTACCTCACTGGAGAATCTACCCAGCCGGGAATTGTTCGTCAATGATTTGGCGCGTTTTCTTGGAATTATTACCTTAGAAGAGGTTGATTCTCTGAGAGAGCGGCAGGTGCTGGCCCGTCTTGCTGAGCGTCAGACACTCATTGTTTTAGATAATGCTGAGACGCTCGTCGATGCTGTTGAATCAGGCGATGAGGCAGCACTTCACCTGGCACAGTTCATTCGTGAGCAACTTTCAAGACCTCCCATCAGCTTCTTGGCAACCTCTCGCTCGTACCTTGGGTGGGGCAGCGAAATTGGTCTCGAGCTAAGGGGGCTGGCGCCTCAAGAAGGCGCGATGTTATTCCAGGAACATGCCTCTCGCAGGCGAAATGAATTGAAACCGGCGATGGTGTGGAGCCTCAGTGAGAAGGTCGAGGGTCATCCGCTCAGTCTGTGTTTGCTGGGTAGTGCTTTTAACTCTACCGCCCTCTCCTTTTCGGAATTCGTCGGTGAATACGATAGGTACCTCCTGGCGGCCGAAAACAAATATAAAGATGTAACTCATCGCCACCGTACAATTTATGCCAGTATCGAAGCTAGCGTAGACTACTTGAGTGCAGATCTCTATGCTTTGTTCAGCTGTCTCTGGGTATTTCACGCGCCCTTCGTGCCTGAAGTTGCCGCGGCTATCGTTGCTCCAGAAACGAAGGGTAAGGACAGGGACTACCAGGACTCGCCTGTCCTTGACCAATTACACACGCTCTGGCAACGCGGCTTGCTGACAGCTACCGTCCGCGATAACATCGTGTGGCTCTACCACCTACTTCCCACAATACGCCACTACATAGAGAGGTACGTAAAGCAAACCCAAAGGTCAGATATTCTTCTGACGAGATTTGGGGAAGCGTATGCCAAATTAGCCCCTTATTATGTCGAGGAACTTAACAATAGCCCTATCCTGGCAGACGCCTTTCAACAATCGCGCCGGGACTTTGAAAGAGCGGAGGCTTATGTTCCAGAAGTTGCGCGGGGCGATTACTCCTTATGTTTAGGGCGCATTATGCAACGGCTGGGCGATTCCAGGCGCGGACTGCTATTGACAGAACAAGCGCTTGAAATCGCCCAAGGTCGGGATCATAGACTAGAAAGGCGAGCCTCATACTTCCTGGCAGCCATATACCAAATGATGGGGCAGCCAAACCAGGCATTGGCGCTTTTTGAACGTACTAAACTCATGGCGCTCGAGGCTGGCGATCGCCAAATCGAGGCCTCTGCCCTTAGCAATCTGATTAGCTTGTATCATACCTCAGGGGACTCACAACGGGCGCTAAAACTGGCAGAACAAGCCCTGCCGGTTATTCGTGAGCTGCATGAGCGTCAAGGTGAAGCCATGACAATCAACCATATAGCCGCAATTTACCAGGATATTGGACAGTTACAGCAGGCGCTGGCGCTGTTTAAACAAGCGCTACTTATTCAACGCGAATTGGGCGATAGAGATGGTGAAACCCTCACGC
>JBOGTO010000489.1:0-9828 GCA_050695155.1 Ktedonobacteraceae bacterium | reverse complement strand
ATACAGGCCGGCGGCTACGCCCAGCAAATGCTCCACAGCCTGCTCATCCATTAGTATGTAGCTATGTTTTTCGAGTTCCGCGAGCGGCATAGCCCGCGCTTCAGCCAGTATACTCAAAAGATGCGTTGCAAGCATTGCTGGTTCAGCAGAAACGGCGTACAATTCGACACGATTGCAGGTAGAGAGCAAGATGCACTCCTGAGCTACCTGGCAAACGGACTGGAGAAACTGCGGCACCTGGCGTTGGGTAAACGAAAGTCGTTCACGAAAAGCGATAGGCGCGGTGGTGTAATCGACGGCGAGCATGACTATATGCACACAAAACCTCATAAATCTCTATAATTTTACGCGGCTACTAGAGATTTTAACAGAATTTTGGTGAGAGTCAAGAGTAAACGTGCTATCTTACATCAGGTAAACACCGTATATTTACAGTTATATACGGCGCGTATACTATTCCGCTATCCACAGGTTTACCTGACCATCTCTACGACCTGCCGCGATAAAAGGGCCGTGAGCAGACCAGGAGACACTGATTGACTGGTCAAGAAACGTAACAACTTTTTGTCCGAGGAAGGCGTTCCAGATCTGGATGGTGCCATCCGCGCTGCTAGAAGCGATACTGGTGCCATCAGGCGACCAGGCCAGGCTATAGACATAATCGCTATGACCCTCATAGGTAAACAATCGCTGGCCGGTTCGCGCATTCCAGACTTGCACCGTTGTATCAAAACTCGCCGAGGCGATATAAAGGCTGTTTGGCGACCATTTGATGTCAGTTACTACATCATCGTGATATTCATAGTTAAGGAGGAGTTTGCCTGTCGTTGCATCAGAGACCTGCACGGCGTTCTCATCTCCCGTCGAAGCAATACGTGTGCCGTCGGGCGACCATGCCAGACTTCTGACGCCTGTTGGGTGTCCTGGAAAACTGAACAGGTGCCTGTCAGTAATGACATTCCAGACCTGGACAGTACCGCTAGCCGTGCCAAAAGCAATGCGCGTGTCATCGGGCGACCACGTCACACTGGAGATAGCCCCAGCAGGGTTTCGATAGAGAAAGAGTTGTTTGCCATTGCTCACCAGCCAGACTTGCGCGGTGCCATCTTGACTGACCGATGCAATGCGTGTGCCATCGGGCGACCACGCCATGTCTAGCACAGCCTGAGTATGTTTGCGATAGACCAGCAAGGTATTGCCGCTCCGGCCATCCCATATACGCACCGTCGTATCATAACCACCAGCCGCCAGCAATTTCCCGTCAGGCGACCATGCCACGCTCGTAATGACCCCGCTCTGGCCGCGATACACCATATCTGGACTCTGAGCAAGCGTTTCAAATTCAGAAGATTGGGGATTAGAAGGAAAGACAAGAGGCATTGTGAACGAATCATGGATGATGATACCATTCAGCATTACAGCAAAGGCGAGAATTGCTAGTATCGCCATGAACAGAATATTGATGAGTCGCCGGTGCCGGAAGCGTTGCCAGGCGAGCATCTTCCATATCAGCCATGAAAATCGCTGGCTGATAGGATGGTTCATGGCCGGCAAATCTGAGACCTCAATCTCAAAATTTTCTTCCGCGCGCTGAGGTTGCTTTTGCGCAAAATGCTCAACATTGTCCATACAGGGATTATAGCATGATGGAGAGATGGAAATGCCCCTTGTCATATTCAGCTATACTCTGTATGATATGCGAGACGATATTTGTAAGGAGCGAGCGCGGTTCATGCAGCAAAACCAACCTGATGGAGCAACATCTACAAGCGAAGAAACGGAAGACATTACGCCTGACGAACCAATGCCAGAACTTCCCGACCCTCCAGTCCAACGAATAGTGCGCTTTGATTGGTCGGCAGTGGGCGTCGTTGCGATTATCGCGGCTATCTTCGCGGTGTTGGCGCATAGTAACGCGCAGCCAGCAGCATCACTTGTGCCGGTTGCCGTATTGAGCGGGACGGGCTGCGGTCTGCTCATCACAGGCTTGCGCAAACTACGCACCTTCAAGGGCGCGGGACTATTGGAAGCTGCCTTGAGCGGTCTGTTGATGGCGCTCTTTCAATTTCTCAGTGCGCTTTCTTTCCCCGGCGTCACGCACAGTTTAAGCATCGACCCATTATCCCAACCTGGTTTTTTCACCACCTGGGGATTGGTAGCCATCTTCGCCACGCTGTTCAGCATCATTGGCGCGGCGCTGGGACACCTGATCTTCGCGCCACTGCGTCCCTTACCAGCAAGGGCTGCGGAGAGACGCAGGCAGAGCAGCGCCGCAAGCATGAATAACGAAGACGACGCCTCTGAGCAGGATGAAGAGCTTCCCGAACTATTGCACGAGGAGGACGAGCCAGAAGAGAACGTGGAACCTGCTCCGATACATGCTGCGGAAGCCATAATTGAGGAGATTCAGCCCGCGCGATCCACGATGAGTTATATTATTTCCATCGTGCTGCTTGGTTTAGCTCCTTTCCTGGCGGGCTATGTGTTTGCCGCCGCATTTGATGTCGCACTCAACCTCAATCATTACGATCCAGGACCATTTCCTACGCTGCGCCTGTTAAGTACGCTCCTGCCCTGGCAAATTCCGCTGCCCATCAACTTGCAACCACTCAATCTGACGCTGGCCTGGCGCATTCCATTCTTGCCGGGCAACCCCACCGCGTTTGATGTGCAGGCCATAGAACCATTTCTGCTTAATGCTGCCGGATTGGCTTGTACGCTGCTGGCCCTCTTTCGCCTGGAGCAACGCGCAGGTCAGGCTCCAGCAAGGCATATGCGGCTAAGTTTGCTGTCGCTAGAAGTGTTGCTCGGTTTTGTGCTTGTCCTGCCAGCTAATCTGTGGATTGCCTATGGACTGCACGGATTGCTGCAACTGCCCACTATATCAGTTCCGATACGCACACTTCAACTGCTCAATACGCTTACATTTACGCTCAACCTCATTAGCGCGCCGCTAATCTGTATGATTGTTGGCATAGTAATCGTTGGCATACGGCGTAAGGCGCGATAGCATAAATTACTCTGAGCGTGAAGATTGATATATTCGCGCGTTCTATAGACAAAGGTAATAGTTAGTTGCCTTCTGATCGTGTGCCGTGCGACTCTATATTATGGTACAGCTTATCGAATCTGATGTGCATGAGAAAAAGAAATGACCCGTTGCTCAAAATGTAATAATGAACTCGTAGCAGACGCTCGCTTCTGTAATATTTGTGGCACACCTGTATCGACAGCACCGGCGGCACCAACCGACCAGAAACGCGCGATCAGTCCTGATATCAGACATGTTCTTCCAACGAGAGATGGTCGGCCTCGCGCCGCTTCACCCGCGCCTGACCTATCGCAGAATTCTACACCCATTAAAACTCGAAGATGGAACGAGACACCGAATAAGCCGGCGGACACGACGGACAACCTGGAGAGCGACGCACCTGATACGATAGTATTGACCCCACAGAAGCAAAACATACCCAGGCCGTCGATTCCACCCATCATACCGAAAACAATTAAAGAGTTTCCCCCGGCGAAAGCCGGGCAAGCGGGTGCGAGTGAGAAACAAAACCCTGCTCCTGTGGATGTGGAGGACGCATCCACAACGACTGACTCGCCAGACGAAGTGGCCGGTGTCACAACATCTTCACTTCCAGATGAGTCTTTATCTGAATCAGATAAAGATGAAACCGTACCCCTGCCAAATCCAGAGCTGGTCAAAAATACACCGGTACCTGCTCCGAATTCAGGGCCAGGTCACGCTCAGAGCATCATTCGTCCTATTGGACCACCAGCATCGTCGCGTCAAGACACGCCAGTTTCGCCTGGACAGACGCCACCCAATCCAATGTCGCCGCTACCGGCGCTTCCAAATACTCCAACTTTGACGGGAGAGAAAACGTTGCAAAAGGATAATGCCAAGAATCCCTGGCCTGTTCAATCTGATAACCGCAATTATGCCATCCGGCAACAGAATACATCCAATGCTGGCGTGCCACAAACGCCATTGCCAGCGCCGCATAACATCCCTGCTAACTATCCTGAAGGGCAAAAGAGGAACAACAACGGCGCAAATAGTACCGCCAACCGCCAGGAATTGCCATTATACAGCCCGGAAAGCTTTGCCTATACCAGCAAGGCCGCCGAACACTGGCGTGGGAGTTGGCGCGATCTACAAAACGCCGAAGCCGGGCCAGCCGAAGATGTATCGAAAGGGCAGGCTTCTGTCCCCGCGCCACTGGCAGCCCGCAAAGAAAGCTTTCTTCGCCTGCGCGCGATTCGCTCGAAACAAAATCAGGATGCAGGCGAGCGGAACTTTGGTTTCTGGGTGACGCTCTTCCTGATGATCTGCCTGATCGGTGGACTGGCAGCATATATCGTCTACAGCTATCTACCTGGCACCTCTGGAGCCGATCGTATCGCTCAACCTGCTGGTGTAGCATCGCCATCATTCAGCGTGGTGGGAACGCCTTCGCAGGTATTTACCGGAGGTCAAAGTCTACGAGCGCATGGAGAACATTTCGGAGCGAACGACTCCATCTCATTCTTACTTGATAGTACAGCGCCAGTCTTAGCCTCTAATGGAAGTCCATTGAACACACAAGCAGATAACCAGGGTACGTTTGACGTTACTATTCTGGTAGACAAAATTTGGGCGGTGGGAGCGCACATCATCACAGCCACAGACGCGCGCGCCAATTTGAGCGCCTATCTGGACATTCAAGTGAATCCCGGTGGCTCACCCGTCACCACTGCGAATAATACAGACCTGACCTTCACGCTAAATGGGCAACCCATTGACCATCTATCATTTACCGCTCAAGTGGGCCAGCCTGCACCAACCGCGCAGCGCATCACCTTCACAAATGCCAGCGGCGCGCCGGTGCAATGGACAGCCGCTGCCAGCGCCGCTAACAACCTCAACTGGCTGAATATCGTGGACAGCGATTACGCAGGCCAACTGGACATTTCGCAACCGCATACAATGGGCATCGGCATCAACCCGGCAGGCTTATCTGTTAGTAAAGCGCCGTATAGTGGGCAAATCGTCTTTACCATCAACGGCAATCAACAGTTGACAATGCCAGTACAATTGACGATAATGGATGCCACACCGGAGATGGTTTTCAGCCCGAACCCACTCGTCGCAACAGCAAATGCCAATGGCACATGTCAGGCTGGCGCTACGTTGACATTCATTAACCTGGGAACGACGGTCATAAGCTGGAGCGCAAACCCTGATCTTCAGAACAACATCCAGTTTGTGAATAATCAGGGTATAGTGAACGAACACGGCTCGTTGCAACCCTCTGGTACAGATGGAGATACGGCGGTGGTGACTTTGCGCTGCAACGGTGTAAAAGCAGGAGACAAATATCTCGTACATGTTTTTGCCAATTCCGTCGGGTTCTCCGAGACTGTTTTTATCGAATAATATCCTGTACACAACCGAATAGCGCGACGATTCGCTTAACCTGGGAGGATCACTTGTTTCATGAATAGTCCACAGTTTCTCGCTCTTTTTAGCGCAGTCTTTCTGGCCCTCGCAGGTTATAACCTGTATACCGGCTACAAACGTGTGCGCGATGCCAGGCTACAAGGTGTACGCATCAAGTGGGTTAAACAAATCAACCTGCTGACCGGCACCGAATATCTGCTGCTGGCCCTTGTTTTTATCCTCAGCATCGAGTATAAAAACAACGCAATTCCCGCCAGCATCAGGGGTATCCTCCTTCCTTTATATTTATTTTTCTTGCTGGCTGCCGCTGTGCTGGCTGGTCTGGTTATTCGCCAGGGCATCCTCAATGCCCGCATGTTACGCGCCCAGGGCCGCACTACTACAACCGTTCCATCAGCGAAAAGCAACGGAACCAGCGCGGTACGCAGGGAAGAGAACGAAGATGATGAGGAGATGGATGAGCAACAGCGAGCCGCTTTGATTGAGCGGCGACGAGAACGCCGCCGCAATGCTGCCGCCGCGCGCCGTCGCCGGGCCGGAAAAGCCTGAGACAGCCCGACTACAGACCCTCGAGTTCTAGTTGCAAATCATACATGCCATGCTGTGCATCAAAATGCGCCAGCACATGCGTGATTCTGCACAGGCTATTTTGCCCGCTTCCTACTGGTGCCGCGCTATCGACTAGCGTCACGGCGTCGAGCAGTTGCAAAGCGGGGTTAAGCGGGACGCTCACGGTGTGCGCGACCTGAGAGCGCATCTCCTGCGCCAACAGAAACGCGGCTTTCTGGGCGCATTGTGAGATGCTGGTCAGTTTGAGATCGGTATGATGCAGCAGGCGCTCCATGCCCACGAGGTGAACGTTCGCATCGTCATACGCCTCGGCGGTGGTCAATGCTCCGACAAGGCCACCTACCGGCGGTTTGCCGCTCACAATGATATGATTGGCGCGCGGATCGATGTTGCCAAAGCTCACGAGTTCTATTTCCGGCTGGTATGTCCACACCGAAGGATCGCTACCCGACAATTCTCGCACCTGTAGCGTTTCACCCTGGTCAAGGAAGTAGACCAGCCCGTAGGTCGCGCATAGCTCGTCAAGCGCTTGCCGGTAGGTTTGGCCCGCGCGCAACACGTAGGCAGGAATGATCTGTGACATCTGCGACGTGGCAGGCAATGCAGGCGAAAAGAGTCCGCCCCTGGCCGCTACTTCCGCTACCAGGTAAGCGAGCGTCGAGTTAGTATAGGTCATTTGATAGCGCGATTCGAGGTCAAGATTACGCGAGAGGTCAAGTCCGACCAGCAGCAGGTGATTTTCCTGTGGCGAGCGCACAACGTGAATTTGCTCAAGATGATAGATGCCCACCTGTACCGTATCGATAGTTGAGGGCGGAGAGCCGGTCTTGTACCCCTCGCTCAAGACCAGCGAGGCATTCAGGCCAATGGGTTGATAAGTGTTGCCAGCAGTCAAAAGCGCGTTGTAGACGCCATGCGTATTATCTACGATAACCTCGAGGCGCGCGGGTTTGCCTGTCTGCTCATGCCGTTGATAGGAGAGTACGGACGCGGAAACATCCAGGTACTGCGTGGCATTGGAGGTCTGGAAAGCGGGCGCGCTCAAGACCAGCGGCATGGATGCTACATAATAGCGCGGCCCGGAACTTCCGCTATGAGGTGCAGATAATTTGAAAACGGTTGCGCCATAGTTACAGGCCATATCATGCACGATAAGTCCATTTGACCAGTGCAATAGATCGGCTGATTGCCTCAAACGTGGATAGTTGTAGACTGCGCCCGTCAGTACGCCAGAATCCAGCTCGATGCAGGTGAGAGTATAAAGGTTATCAGCCAGCGAGATGCGCGGCGCGAGACGACCAATAGCCGTGCTAGTGGCAGGCGCGATGACAGGATTGCCGCTCCATGTATTCCCGGAGGGGTTGTACGTACAGGAGAAGAGGCTATAACTATCTGAATAGACAATGGTGTAGACGCTGTTAGCCCAGACCACCGCCACGCCCGCTCCGTAGGCAATGCGGGGCAGTGTCCAGGTAGTGAGCGTGCTCCATAAGCCGCCGCTATAAAACGAACACCCCATCGCTTCGCCGCCAAGAACATCATAGAGAAAGAAGACATCGTTGTTACCCGCGCTGCTGATGCCTTTAATCAACGCGCCTCCCGGCGGCGCTAAAACACTGGTGGGGCCGAACCAGGTTACGCCACTATCAGGCGAGGTCCATGCCCACAGGCTATTGCCGCCGGTGCCGCGCTGCGCGAAGGCCGTTAGTACACCACCTGAGTTGGAAATCGCGCATCCACCATCCTGAAACATCAACCCGCTTGAACCGGGCAAATTCGCCCACGCCGTCCATTGCGAGGCTTGTGAAGGATCAGTAATGCGTTGCGCTTGAAACGCGCTGACGTATCCTGAGCCGCCACGCGGAACCTGCACGCGAATAATGCTGTTATCGCTGGCGATACAAGCATCATTCCAGGCATCAGCCACGCCGGGTGTCTGGTACGACGCATAATGGATTACGTGATCCTCAATGGTCAACTTGAACGCAGGTACGCGGGTGACATTATTCAAAGCCGTCGTTAATGCACTATCGAGGGAACGAACCATGTGGAGAGAAGCCTTTCTATTATCGCGGATGTGTTAGAGGTGCCGATTGTTGCTGATGTTGTACAGGAGATAATCGAAGCGAAGGTAGCATAGGCGGGGTTGCTTGCTTAGTTGTAAGCAAGCGGGCTATGTAAATAGTGTACACGATGATGCGATATATTACAAGCGTTAATATGGGTCGGTTTTATATGCTTTCGCTTTATACCTGTGGCAATTGGCCTGGCCCCCAGATGTTTACCAGACCGTTCAACGTGCTTGAGAGGAGGAGATGCGAGCCATCGGGCGACCAGCGTAGTAGGGCCAGCGAACCTGCCAGGAAAGCTTGATTGGCGGAGAGTTTTAAGGTTTCCAGCGCATGGCCTGTGCGGCTATCGTAGAGTATGACGGAACCGTGCATAGCATAGGTTGCCAGGATATGACCATCAGGACGCCAGGATATAACAGGAAAGCCATCAGCAGCCTGGAGCAAGGCGACATCACGAGGCAGTAACCGTTTGTAATGAAGTAACATGAGATTTGAGAGAGCATGGGCATTGGGAAGCAAGCTGCCAGGTGGTTTGAATAAGCCTTGCAAGTCGATGTCATCAATCAGGTAACGCCCATCGGGAGACCAGGCAGAGAAGATCGTACCCCACTTATAATAACCAGCTACATTGGTAATCCTGGTGAAGCCTGGTTGCCAGATAGTAAAGGCTGCATTCCCATCAGGATTGCCTACCGGACCCGGTAGAGGCACTGGCTGTACCACGTTATCAGAAAGCGGCATTTCAGGGATGAGGGTGCCATGTGGCCCCCAGCGATAGGCGATAGCCGGTGATATGCGCGTGAATCCCAGGGCCTGATCCGTTGCGAAATCCCATTCGATAGGCATTCCCTGATTCAGATTTGGCGGCTGAAAGATGACACGCGAGGAATGACCATTCACATTCATCATCAGAATACCGAAGAATGGTTGCTGCTGCATGTAGACAATGAAGGAGAGCGCCAACCGTTGCCCATCGGGCGACCACATGACGTGAATATAGCTGAACGGCAAGAGGCGCGTACTACCTACATTCGCGCTGCCAGAGCTTGCCATCTGATAGCTGGAAGTCGCCAGGACGCCGAGGGTTGATGCGCCCTGGTTTTCTATGGTGGGAGCATCCATGACAGTGAGAATAGTATCATCTGGCTGCCATTGCGCGATCAATTTCCCTGTATGAGCATTGTAGATATTCAAAATACCCGGCACGTCGTGGTTGTTGGGGCAATTATAGGCGTAGCCAAGTACGGCGATGGCATCACCCGTCGGCGACCACTGCGCATCGAGCAGGCAGGCGATGCCATCTTGCCCATGTACATGTATGAGTGGAGGCGATACATTGAGCAAAGATGACGAATGAGTTTGCGGCGCAGCCTGCGGAAAGAGGCCGAAGCCCGCGCGCAACTGGCTCGCCACCAACGAGAAAAAACTGTTGCCGGAAAGCAGCAGGATGATGAGCAAGATTACCAGCACCAGACCTGCATTGCTGATCTGGCGCAAACGCCGCCGGGAATGTGGCGTTTGCCAGCGTTGCATATAACGCCTGGCCCATGCAGGTATCGACATCCACTGCGAGCGTGGCAAATCGAGATCGCTTAATTCGACCTGCCAGTCTTTTTCGACCGGCTCTTGCGCATTTGAATCGAGGTCGTTCATTACACGAATATCCTTCGCCTGACCTGTCATCCTGAGCGCAGCGAAGGATCTCTCACCAGGCCGAACGCAGATCCTTCGCTGCGC
>JBOGTO010000488.1:0-8178 GCA_050695155.1 Ktedonobacteraceae bacterium | reverse complement strand
GATCTGGTCATTCGCCTTCATTACCATCTTCCCCCGTCATTTGCTCATGCTCATCTGCCGTATTCTCGCGCTCCTCCCTCATCTGGCGCAATCGTTCTTCGATGAGGGCATCGATGGCTTCTTCGCTTTGCTGGCGCGATTTCATGGCAGTGAAGGCGCGGCGCGTGTAGCGTTCGCGCCATTTGTTATAATCCGTTTCAGCGAGATTGCCAAGCTGGTAGTCAAGTTCAACTTCTTTGAGGGCTACGCGCGCGTTCTGCTCGACTTCGGCTTGCGTCGTCGCCATGCCGGCTGATGCTCGCTGCTGCGCGACCTCTATGGGAGCGTGGCGATAGAGCGGATAAAGCACTAATGCCAGGGTCAAAACGCCAAGCAGAACAGCGACAAGCACAGGAAAGAGTGTCATGAACTGACCTCCTTGCTCAAACGCGCAAACATGGGATCGTCTGCCGCCAGTTCTTGCTCAAGTTGCGCCTGGAATTGTTGTAGATCGTCTTGATCGAGTTGTTCGCTATCATCGTCTCTCCCTGTGCTGCGCCTGGAACGCCCGGCAGCCAGCCAGCCGCGCAAAACCAGCACAAGCAGCAACGCGCCTCCGAGCAATATGGCTATAGGAATGACCCACGCCAGCATGGTGAAGCCCTGTTTGGGAGGCGACCACAAAATAGAGTTACCGTAACGCGACACGAAATACTGGATGATCTGCTGTTCCGATTGACCCTGCTGCAATTGCTGGCGAATGACGCCGCGCATCTGCTGCGAAATAGTGGAGGGTGAGTCAGCCACCGATTCGCCCTGGCACACCGGGCATTTCAACTGCGATGCCACATCATGCACGCGCTGGTCGAGCGATTCCTGCGCGGGCGCGACCAGCAAGACGTATGACCAGATAGCGGCCAATATCATCACTATAGCGATAACGAGGAGGAGCGCGCGCGGCTTTTTCACGGCGTGACCTCCTCATCATTACGCCCTGTTATCGTTCCAACCACCGCCCCTACGAGAATGGGAACATCTTTTTCGGCGAGAATGATAGCCTCTTGTTCCGCTGCTATGGTTTTCTTGCGGCATCTCCTGCGTTCGGGCCACCAGCAGATGATGCCGCCAAAGAGCATGAAGACGCCTCCAAGCCAGACCAGCGTGACGAGCGGGTTGACGAAGACGCGAATGGTAGCCTGCGAGAGGCCGTTCCAGTTGGCGAGGAAGACGTACAGGTCGGTCAGGTCATGCGTCGTGATCGAAATCTGGCTGGCAGGTTGGTTGTCAAAGTTCGGGTAGAACTGGCGCGCGGGGTAGATATATTGTTGCAACTGACCATCATGCCAGACCTGCAATTGCGCAGTAATGGTTTCTACGTCGGGGTATTTCTCATCGATGTTGCCGAAGTAGATGAGCTGGTAGCCTGATACGCTGATGGACTGCCCCGGCTTGAGATCGGCGTCCTTCTGCGATTGGAAAAAGTTGGAGCCGATGACACCGACCGCCAGCATCACAAAGCCCAGGTGGACGATATAGCCGCCATAACGCTGGCGATAGCGGTTGATGAGCATAAATAGGGCAATGGGATAAGCTTCACCGTGCTTATGGCGCACGCGCACGCCGCGCCATACCTCGTACAGGATCGCGCCAGCAGTGAAGGCGCACACGGCAAAGGCCACATTGGCCCATACGTCGCGCACACCGAATAGAGGCAAAATGGCTGCGCACACAGCAGCGGCCAGCGCGGGCAAACCCAGGTGACGCCACAAAGCGCGAATCGAGGTGCGCCGCCATGCCAGCAAAGGACCAACGCCCATCGCCAGCAGCAAGATCAGCAAGATCGGCCCGTTGACCTGCTCGTAAAATGGCGGGCCTACCGTTAGCGTCTGGTGGGTGAACGCTTGTGAAATAAGCGGGAAAAGCGTCCCCCATAACGTGGCAAAGGTTACGCCGAGCAGCAAGAAATTGTTGAGTAGAAAACTCCCTTCGCGTGATATGGCCGAGTCAAATTCTTGCTCCGGGCGCAGTTTGGGCAGGCGGAAGATGAAGAGACCAATGCTAAACACGATGATAAGCGCCAGGAATGCCAGGAAATAGCCCCCGATGGCGGAATAGGCGAACGAATGGACGGAACTGATAATGCCGCTGCGCACCTCGAAGGTGCCGAAAATCGAGAGCGTGAACGAGAGCATCACCAGCGCCAGGTTCCAAATCTTGAGCATACCGCGCCGCTCCTGCACCATCGTAGAATGCAGGAAAGCCGTAGCCGTCAGCCAGGGCAAAAGCGCGGCGTTTTCTACCGGGTCCCAGCCCCAGTAGCCGCCCCAGCCCAACACATGATAGGCCCACCACGCGCCGAGCAACAACCCGGTGGTCTGGATGGCCCAGGCCGCCAGCATCCAGCGACGGATAGAGCGCAACCACTCACTGCCCAACTGACCCGTAATCATAGCGGCGACGGCAAAGGCAAAAGGCACCGAAAAGCTCATGTAACCCATCAGAAGCATGGGTGGATGTACGAGCATTCCAGGGTCCATCAACAGGGGGTTCAGCCCGACGCCATTCGCCAGGGGAACAGGCAGGCGCACAAAGGGATTCGAGACGCTGACCAGCATGAGCAAGAAGAAGATCTCGATAGCCATCAAGGTCGCCATCACGTAAGGCACAAGCACAGCCGGGGCGCGTTTCGAGGTGAAGATGAATATGGCGGAGAAGATGGAGAGCATTAAGGCCCAGTAGAGCAGCGAGCCTTCCTGCCCGCCATAGAAAGCCGAAGCCGTGAAGTACCAGGGCATGGAGAGGCTTGAATGCTGTGCCACGTAGCTTACGCCAAAATCATGGATGAGAAACGAGATAATGAGCGAGGCCGATGCCAGCAGCAAGAAGCAGGTTACGGCCAACACGCTGCGTTTCGCACTGACGACCAGGGCGATATGCTTACGCAACGCGCCTGCTATGGACAATCCAATAGCAAGAATGGCAAAACCTGCCGCGAGTAGGAGCGAAATAAAACCAAGATCAGAAAAATACACGGCGCTTCCTTAATGAATGCTATGTTCCGGGCGTGGCGGATTGGAACTTTGATGGGCATTTCGCCAGCAGCGTCTGAGCTTGAAATGGCCCGTGTCCCGCGTACAGCCCCTCAACCACGACGGTGATGCCCGGACGGAAAATATCTGGCACAATGCCGCTGTACACGACCTGCAAGGACTGGCTGCCATCCGCGATAGTAAAGCGCATCTGCTGGTGAGCGTCGTCATTGACAACTGTCCCCGCCTGCACGACGCCCGCGACACGCACCGATTGCGTCGTGCAGACCGTACAGGTCTTCAACTCTGACACAGTCATATAATAAACGGCGTTGGCCTGCGTGTTAGCAATCACGAGGTAGATCACGGCTCCCAGAATGGCAAGCCCGCCCAGCACAAAGCTGATTGGCACCCGCCGTTTGCGCCGCGTTCGCGGTTGTTGCTCTTCCATTGTTGTATCAAGAGCAGTTTGCACGTTTCTCTCTCGCTTTCAAATAAAACGTCTACAAATGGGGGGCGCGGGCGACCACAAGGGTCCCCTCCCCACATCACCTCTACCCCCGCCCCTACAGAGGTCACGATATATAAATTACGGGTGGGCGTTGGTCTCGAACAGGATGTTGAGCAACGCGCCAAGCACAAATACCAGGATGCCCAGGACTAGCGTCAATTGCGGCGCGACCTTTGAGAGGCGCGTGGCACGTTTCGCCAGCCGCCGGACATTGCTTTGCCCAAGATAGATCGCCAGCGCGAACATACAGAGCGCAATCACGATTTTGAGCGCCAGCACCGAGAGGTACGGCCAACCCAACGTGGTCGTCGTCAGGCGATCAAATGCAAGGTACGCACCACTCAAGAGTAACACACCTGTGCAAATTGTCACCATACGTTTGAACAGCGCGGCCATTTGCCCGGCCACATTTCCCAGACCTGCTACGCCCGGCGCGGAACTGCCATTGCGCAAGGCGGGAAGAGCTACCATCAGGTAGAAAAAGCTCCCACCCACCCAGGCTGCGCCAGCTAATAGATGCGCCGCGCGCACAATCAAACGTATCTCTAACATGATTTTCTTTATGACGTAATCAATTTCAGATTGCTCTGTAATGCTTGCGCGGTTAGTTCCTGTCGCACTGTGCTGACGACGGTACCTTTCGAGTTGATAAAGATCGTCTCAGGAACCCCGGTTACGCCGTAATCGATAGAAACGGAGCCGCTCGCGTCCAGCACGTTTGGATAAGCAATATCATATTTGTTCATAAAGGTTAAGGCATCCTTGCTCGAATCCTGGAAGTCGATGCCCAGGAAAACGACATTGCTATCCTTATCCTTCACCTGCATTTGTTTCCAGGTGGCCTGGAGCATGGGCGCTTCCTGGTTGCAGGGAACACACCATGATGCCCAGACGTTGATGACGACGGCCTTGCCTTTCAACTCGTTGAGCGAAAAGAGTCTGGTGTGTCCAGTCGGCATATTCAAGGCTGCCAGTGTGAAAGCGGGCGCGGGATGTCCGATCAATGGATCGACAGAAGTTGTTTGACCCGATGTGGTACTTTGCGCCGGTGTCAAGAGTTGCGACCAGAGCAAGGCGAGCAGCCCGACATTTACGAGGCTGACCACGACAAATATAATGATGCTGCGCTTGCGCCTGTTCTTACGCGCTGGTGGCTGAACCGGCAACGGCGCTTGATTTTCATCTTCTTCCATACAATTAGTATTTTCCCCGAAAAATAAAGAATGCCAGACTGATTATTGTGCGCCTGCCTGATATGCAACTTGCAGTCCGCGCAGCGCACCTTACAAGAGCCTGAATGCTATCATTCAAACCGCGAGCGGTTCTGGTTTGCGTTTTGTGCCGAGCGTCCAGCACAACAGGGCAGTCATCACAATCAACAGGCCAATGGCGGTGACTGTGATTTGCAGCATCAGACCGATGACGGCCAGCAATAAGCCGACGGCGGTTACAAGAGGCCAGATGCTGGGCGCGATGACGGTGCGACTTGCGGCGAGATAGTTTGCCTGCTTCTGCGCGGCCTTTGTTTCCTCCCTATCGAGCAACAACTGGTCGATGGCAATATACAAAGCGCGAGCATCAAATGGTTTGGTCAGGCAGGCCCGCCAGGACGCGCCATTTTGAGTATTCCCAGCGCGCATATCCGCCGCAAAGTGGTTCTCCCATGCTAGAGCAACTATTGGCAGAGTGGCAAGCGCGGGATGCGCCTCGACCTGCGCCAGCAGCGTCTGACCGTTCCCCGCCTCACCATCGATGTCGAGTACCAACAAGTCGGGTACAAGCAGCGGGGAGAGCGGAAAACTGGCAGGGGAATCAGCCTCGATGACATGCAGGCCACGATATTGCAACCCCAGGGCCATCATGCGCCTGAGCGATGGGTTAGCCTCTACTATGAGTACGGAATGCCTGGTTGCCTGCTGCATAGCTGCCTCTCTGCGTGCGTAAAGGCGGACGCGATCAAGCGCGTCCCTACAATACCAACCGAACCATTGAGAGCATACCCGCATTACATTACGATGGCTTTGATAGAATCCCGCTAATCCTTACAATAGCCTGAATGAAAGTCAATAGCAGATCAGGAGAGTTTGACCAGTTTATACCCGACATCCGGCACGGTAACAATGTAGCGGGGATGACGGGGATCGGCTTCGATTTTGCGGCGTAGGCGGCTGATGTACACCCAGATGAAATCGACTTCGCGGTTGTATTCCGCGCCCCACACGCGCTCGAGCAAGAGTTCGTGGGTCATAACACGACCAACGTTTTGCGCCAGCACGCTGAGCAATTTATATTCCGTGCGGCTGAGTTGCACGGGGCTGCCATCGACGGAAACCTGGTGCTGGGCAAAATCGATGAGGAGATTGCCATTGGTGAAGAGCGTTTCACCGGACACCGTTTGCTCACTGGCAGCGCGGCGACGCAGCAGAACGCGCGCGCGCGCCAACAACTCCTTAATGCTGAAAGGTTTGACGACAAAGTCATCCGCGCCCATATCGAGGTAACGCACATGCTCATCTTCGTCGCCATCATCGCACAGCATCAGAACAGGTGTGTGTGAAAACTCGCGCAGTCGCTGCAACATTTCCGCGCCCGACATGTCACCGGCGTCGCTCGCCAGCAAAATGAGATCGGGTTCTTCCAGGTCAAGCTGGCGCAGGAATTGCAAACCATGATTGACGACATGCACCTGGTAGCGTTGTTCTTCCAGGTTGGCGCGCAGGTAGCGAGCCATGCGCGGGTCATTTTCCACTACTACCACTTTTACGCGCGGATTCGCGTGCAATAGGCCTGTGCGCGGCAAGGGACCGCTAGCCGGTGATGTTACATCGATGGAAGTGACCGACGACGTGGAAACCGAATGTGGAGACATCATCTGCTCGCCAGGAACAAAGGGCAGTGTGAAATAAAAGGTTGCGCCATGCCCGATACCAGCCGATTCTGCCCAGATAGTACCGCCGTGCGCTTCAACGGTAGCGCGCGCGGCTGCCAGCCCCAGGCCGCTGCCAAACGGGCGTTCCTCCGACTGCTGCACGCGATAAAAGCGATGGAAAATGCGCTCCAGGTGTTCAGGCGCAATGCCTTTGCCCGTGTCGGTAATACTCAAGCGCAGCTCGGATGCGCCGTTCTCAAGCCTGATCTTGACGACACTGCCCACCTGCGAATAGATTACCGCGTTATTCAGCAATTGATTGATGGCCTGCTCAACGCGCAAAGCATCGCACTGGACAATACAGGCTTTTTCCGGCATATGCAGTGTGAAGGTGTGGCGCGGCGCATTTTTACGCCAGCGTTCGACCAGTTGCTCGAGTAATTCTCCCAGGCGCACCTCTGAGAAACGCAATTGCTGCACACCCGCATCGAGCCGCCAGACATCCAGCAGCGTGTTAAGTACGTCGTGCAGGCGGTCGGTCTGCGTATCGATCATCTGCAACATTTCGCGCAGCATGGCCGGTTCCCAGCGCAGGCTATTGCCCAGCAGCGTAGTGGCGCAGCCCTTGATGATGGCAAGCGGTGTTTTGAGTTCGTGCGCGGCCAGCGCTAATGTCTCGCTGCGCGATTGCATGGAGGCACGTTCGAGGGTGATGTCATCGAGCAATACGCCGCGTCCCAGCGTTTGGCCCGGCTCGTCATGCACGGGGAAGCTCTGCACGCGCAGCCAGCGCACCGCCGCGTCTGACAGGGCAAGCTCGGTGGCCTGTTCTTCCTCTGGATGGAGCCAGAGACGGTCGAGTTCGGCTCGCGCGCCACTGGGATGCGCGCTCAGCGAGAGAAGTTGCTCGCGCACATCAAATACAGGCTGCTCCAACATCTCACGCAGGCTGATGCCGAGCAGGCGCTCCGCGCTGGGATTGGAATAGGCGACTTGCTCCTGGCGATCAAGCAAAATAAGGCCACTGCGCATGTTGCTTGCTACTCCGGCCAGCACTGCATAGGGATAGAATGCGCCTGTATCTTCAGCGCCAATCATAAAATAATTTGCTACCTTTCCCGCTTGCCATGTAATGATGCGATAAATCGCCCCTACAATATTCTAGCAAACAGGTCAAGGTTACGGGGAGGGTTAGTGGCCGGCCACGAAGGCAAGCATCACAATCAGAACGAGGTGCAGCAGCATCGCAATGCCAAATCCCCACGCCATTATGACGATCCAGGTGTGATCGCTGATTGGTTTGTGCGTGGGCGCATAGATGTAAGGTGAACGGTCGGCAGCCACAATACCCATAGCGATGCGCAAGCGCAGAGGAGAGAGTACGGGCGAACGCTCCATTTCAGCGAGAAGCAACTCATGGCAGCGTTTGCATAGTGTCCATGATTGACGCGGTTCTGGCACCCCCAACGGCTCTATAAGATGTGTCGCGCTAAACCAGATACGGCGCGCGCAGATGGAACAGCGAACAGAGCCTCTTTTTCTGGTTCTGCGCAACTCTTCGCTCTCTGTGGCGACAGTTGATGTGTTATCGATCTCGCTTCTCTCTATGTCTGCCACGATTCGCTGCCCTTTCCAGGTTGGGTATGATAAATCCGACCCCTCATAAAAGAATTGTACCATATTCTGAGTGAGAGTGTGAGAGCAGCAGCGTGATAATGGGGGCCTGTCAAAAGTGGTCTGTGGGGAGGAAGGCGACCGCCAGGGTCGCCTCTACTAGGACCACGAAACGG
>JBOGTO010000487.1:0-4839 GCA_050695155.1 Ktedonobacteraceae bacterium | reverse complement strand
GCCTTCGCCTGGGTGGCTTTGACTCGCCTTAGGGCTACGATGTCAGGAACTCGCCACGGTCACGAGGTGGGTAAACCATACAGTCGCCACTACTATACGCGAAAGCGGGCATGAAACGTCGTATAGTAGTGGCGACCCTTGCGGTCGCCATGCCTCCTATCTTTGACTTTCTGCTGGCTACGAACTACAATAAACGCAAAGGGAGACTCTCAAGCGTAAATTCGCGTCATTACTCTATAGAAGAGAGATGGACGCGCTTAAAGGATAAACGGTCATGGCAGTACAGGACGTTAAAGCGGCTGAGCAGCGCTTTCAGGACGGCATCGAGGCCACGCAGGAGGGTAAGCTCGATGTGGCAGCCGAGGCTTTCAGCGATGCGGAAATTCGTTTCAGGTTAGCTGGTGATTTCAAGCGAGCCGGAGATAGCCGCGCATTGATGGCTGATGCGCAGCGTCAAAATAACATGCTTGAGCAGGCGACCAATAGTTATCAACGCGCTGCCAATTTGTACCGGCAAGCGAACCAGCCATTGAATGAAGCAGGCGCGACGCTTGCGCTGGGTCATGTCGAAAGGCAACAGGCGCACCTGGACCGGGCGCAAGAAGCGTATCAGAAGGCCTGGCATCTCTACGCGCCGCTCGATTCAGCGCAGGGATTGGGTAATGCTACCCTGGCACTGGGGCATATCGAGATGCAGCGCGGGCGTATGGAAGCTGCGACTGAACACTATGAGAAAGCGGCAACTTACTTTGCTAACGCGCATGATAGCACCAATGAGGCCGATGCGCGACGCAGCCTGGCGGATGTGCGACGGCTGACAGGCCGTTTTGACGAAGCCAGCGCCGCGTACCAGCGCTCGCTGGCGGTTTACCGCGCCAGCAGGGACAACTTTGGCATAGTGGACACGCTGCTCGGACTTGGGCATATCTATCTCGACCAGCTACTGCTCGATGAAGCCACGGAATCTTATACAGAAGCGCTCCAAATGGCGCGCGCCATCGAATACGAACTGGGCGAGGCCGACTGCAATCTGGGGTTAGCGGAACTATCCGTGCTGCGCAACCGCGTTGACCAGGCATTGAATGACGCGCAGGCAGCGCAACAAAAGTATACCGCCATGCACAATGCATTAGGCATAGCCCACGCAAACCAACTATTGGGGGAGATCAACCTGCGCCGGGGTCAACTCTCTTACGCCAGTGGCATGTTGGAACGCTCGCTGCGCACCTATAAGGCCATCGCCTATCGTATCGGCCAGGCTGAGGCAGCGGCGGCGCAGGGCGAAGCGCAATTGCAGCGCGGCTTCCTGGCAAGCAGCCTCCAAAGTTTGGAAGAGGCGCAGAAGCTGGCGCATGTGTTGGGCAATGCGCGTATTGAGTGTATAGCGTTACGCGCACAAGGCGACGCCTACAGTCGTCAGGGGCAAACAACGCAGGCGGAAGATCGCTACCGCGAAGCGCGGCAACAGGCCAATGCGCTGGTGTCCCCGATCAAAGCGCGAGAGATAGCCAACATCACCTTGCGGCGCGCGCGCCTGGCGCTCTTCAACGGGCGGTTGGATGAAGCGCTTACCCACCTGGATGACATGAAACCCCTGCTGGCTACCATCGAGCCGCCATCTCAATCTTTCCCCCTGGCGGAGCTTATGCAGGGACAATGGCAGATGATGCTGGGTGATTTCGCGCGAGCCGCGACGCATTTCGACCAGGCGCGCGAGCGGGCCGACGCGCAACAGGAGCCATTACTGGCGGCAGAGAGCCTCCTGGCCTTAGCGCAAACTCGCCTGTCACGCGGCGAACTGGATGCCGCCGCCGACACCTTCCGCGCCGCTGGACGCCAGTTCCAGCAGTTAGAAAGCACCAGGGGCGATGGACAGGCTATGCTGGGCGTCGCGCAAACCCTTATCGGGCAACACGCATGGGAACAGGCTAGAGAACACTGCGACGGAGCCTTGACGCGCTTCCAGCCAAGCGATGACCAGGTGGGGCAGGCCGACGCGCAATTCACGCTGGGACTGGCCTTGCGCGGCAGCGACGAAACGCCAGAAGCATTGCGACAGTTTGAAGAGGCGCTGGCCCTTTACCAGCAGCAACAACAGCCATTAGCTGAAGCAGATGCACATTTTGAACTGGCAGGTATCTACCTGGAGCAGGAACACATGGAACAGGCACAACGCGCATTGTCCAGTGGCATTGCACTGGTAGAGCGCGTCATGAACACGCTGTCCCGGCCTGACCAGCGACGTTCCTTCTTACAGCAATATGCCGAACTCTACGCGCTGACCGCCATCACGCAGGTGAGGCACGACCAGGACGCTCCGGCAAAAGAACTGCTGGCATCTTATAAGCGCATCGCCGGGTCGCGTGCCGTCACAGAATACATCAAGGTGTTTGAGACGCAGATACCCGTTGCTGGCGAAGATGTCAGCGAAACAGAAGCGGTGGCAAACAAAAACCTGCTGAAACGATTGAAGCAATTGCGTAATAGTTTATAGAAAACCGCTTGCTCTTAACGCTTGCAAGGCTTATTATGAAGACAGACAATACCAATGCTTGATCTTGATGAAAGAACCGCTACGGTAGAGAGGATTCTATCATGACCATACGTTTTTTACGCGGCGATTCACAGGCGCCAAAGGGACACGCGATTTTTATAGCGCATAGCTCCAACGACTCGCGCGTGGTGCTGGCGACATACTGTGTTGTTCCCCCGACTCCGCTATCGCTCGCCAAATACTTACCCTCATTTCTAGCTTCGCAGCTATCGCAAGAAGATTTGCAGGACGCTACCAACGTGCCGGTAATGCCCATTCCGCCCATGTTGGAAGAGGGCAGCACGCTGGAACATCTCCAGGTATTAGCCGACCGGCGCGAGGACGATCTGGTTGATCTTGGCACGATCAATCCCAAAGATGATAGCGCGCGAATGCAACTGGTCGCTCAGGGCTGCCAGGAGTACGGGCAATTTTACGTTAGCTACGCTTCGACCTTCGCCAGTCAGAGCTACATCGAGTCGTCGAGAGAAGAGGAAATGGTTCCTCTTGATGACCTGGATACCGACGAACTGCTGCTCCAGACCATGAACGACCGCCAGCGCCTGGCCGAGTTGGGCAAACTCGTCGGCGTGGCGCGTTATGCTATCGAGGGGCATGATACGAACCTTTTGCAAGACACCCGCAAACGTATGGCAAACATTGCCAGGCTTATGCCAGAAAAATACCGCAGCTCCGAGTTAATCAGCGCCGCGACAGATTCCGGCGAGCGCGGTTCGCGGCTGGCGCAATTGTACCTGGAACGCGGTTATAAATTGCTCGACGAGGAATACGCCGACATTCCTGGCATCGAACGCACCATTCGAGAATTACAGAATTAGTGACATCCGCCTATTGGGCGAGATAGAGGGTTGAAAACGATATGCCAACTGTAGGATTAAATACGGATATTACCGCACTGATGAATGCCATCGTGGCAGGCAATACGGAGCAGATGACAGGCATCGCGCGCGAACTGGTGGCAAATGGCGCGGGTGCCAGCGAGTTGATCGGACGCATTGGGATGGTTGCCGCGCGTGGCGATAGCGAGGGCCACATTGTACTGGCGCTCGCGGCTGCCAGCATGATGTCACGCTGGTTTATCTCGCTACAACATGTGCGGGGCGAAGACCCCATGGACCATAGACCCGAGCTGTCGCTGCTCCTACAGGCCGCCACTATGGCTATACCCTCCGTGCAAGCGGGCAGCCTCGTGCAGGAGAACTATCCTGAGCCACTTTTCCCCAGTGGTCTACAGGAAGGGCAAACCGTCAACACGGCGCTGACCGATGCTATTTTTAAGGGCGACGCGCATATGGTGGAACGCTTGCTATTTGGTCTCTATGGTACCGGCGCGGACTATCGCACGCTCTGCATCCGCGTCTACGATGGTATTTCCACCACCTTTCAACGGGCAGGACACCCGCTCATGTTTGCGGTGCGCGGCTTCCAACTGCTTGATGCCGTCGAGTGGAGTACGCGCACGCCCAACATCCTGCACTGGCTCACGCCGCACATTCCGGTGCATACAGAGGAACCGGGCTGGGTTGAGACGGTACGCAGTTTCCTCTCAGAGCCATCACATAGCCTGGCAAGCTATCGCACTCGCCTGGCCGCGCCCAGAGATGAGAACGCCCTGCCCTTACGCCGCCTGATCCTCAGCGATGCCACCATGCCACAAATCTGCTCAGGCGTATTCGACGCGCTTATGAAAAACGGAGCTTCTTCGCGCGGCATCGGTTCGGTCCTTGCCCTGACCGCTACCGATCTGCTCCAGCGCATTGGCGACAGTGACCGCGAGGCTTTTGTCAATGCGGCGCATGGCCTGCTCTATATAGCCGCAGCTCGTGTCGCCTTCGTAGAGGTGCAAGAGGTTGAAGCATTACCACTCCTGTTCATGGCTGCCTGTTACCTGCACGCGCTCCATACCGAACTGCCAGCGCAAGCAGTCGCGGCACAGCCCGGCGCAACTCGCTCTACCATCATAGGCGGCGGTTTAATCGCTCTATCCTTGCTCGATACGCTCGGCGAGCAACTCAACGCGCAGGACCTCAACGGGGCGTATGCCACAGCGCGGCGCTATGTGCTGCTCGGTCACGATACGCGCGCCCTGTTCGCCACTATCGCTCTTGCCGCCGCCCAGGCTGGCACCACAGCCGACTCAGGCCATACTCTGCAAATCGTCCAGGCGGCAGGAGAAGAGTACATGGCGTGGCCTGTCGCCTTGCGCGACACCAACATTGATGGCCTGCTGCATGTAGCCTTGCGTGCCGTCACTCGACAATAAAACACAGGGAAATGTGACCCGA
>JBOGTO010000486.1:0-4888 GCA_050695155.1 Ktedonobacteraceae bacterium | reverse complement strand
TACTTGCACCTCGTCCTTACTACCCCGCTCGGTTGTCAAAAATCATCAAAAGCGCGCTTGTTCGATTGTACAACACCGCAAGTAGGGACTACAACCGTCTTTTCTCAAATCTACAAAAGCTGGCTATCAGTATTGGGGGTATCGGATGTATCAGCCCATGCTGGCGTAAGGCCATAATAAAGCACATCAGGATCAATATCTGCCCCATTAGGCCAGGCAATAGTGCCTTCCTCGACCTGCATGGAACCAAACAATTTTGGATCGCTCCGAATTGGCTCAAAGATAGGATCTCGCAGATAAGGAGCCAGGTCTACATTCCGGTAAGAACCATCAATAAAACGAATATTGACTTCGAATCCTTCTCGTAGCTCAACGCTCTGGACTCGAACTAACGCTTTCTTCATCTCCATCTCACCTTTTCTGACCGCTTTCTTTTTGGCAGAAACGATGCTGTACATAAACAATTTACAGTTTTGTCCACATCCCACATCTCGTTGACTCAAAACCTTTATCCGATGCAGCAATAGTAATGATCGCAGGAGCATCAGTGTTGTTGTTCGCAATAATGCTATCGATTGTCCCTGTGAATCCACTGAGGCGCGCATAATAACATCCACTTGATCCAGCGTTTTTATACGTCCCTGGCTCTATATCCGTTCCGATAATATACATGCCATCATCAAAAGTGGTTTTGCTCGTAGTGATCTGCGATAAATCTTTCGTCCAGGTGCCGCAGTTCTGAGATTCAAAACCTTTATCTGATGGCAAAATTGTCACGATGGCCGGGTCATCAGTGTTGTTGTTGGAAAGAATATCATCGATGGTTCCGCTAAAGCCTTTGAGCCGTGCATAATAACAGCCAGACGAACCGCTTTGTGTGCGATAGGTGCCCGGCTGAATATCACTTCCTACCTGGAATGTCCCGTCGGCGAAGGTCGCAAATGTTGGCACCGGCGTTACGGGAACATTGGTTACTATTGGTGTCTGCGTAAAATCGATAGGCGTCAATGAATTTGAAGCGGCTACAGCAGTTTGCTGGAACGAAACATCGGTTGCGGTGAGGTGGACACTGACCCCTGTTGAGGTAGTTTGCCCATTCGATGATGCATTGTTCGCGGGCGCACCACCTGTAGCTATAATACTAATAACAATCATAGCGGAAACGATAACGAGCGCAGCGATAAACCATACAGCAATTTTGTCCTGTCGTCGCATTCGCTTTCGTGGTAGTTGTGGCTGTGTTGGGGGATAATATGCTTCAGGCGGCTGTGAATACTGCGGTTGTTGCCATTGTGGTTGTGATAACTGCTGTTGATCTGGTTGGTCTGGCTCCGAAGGCTGTAATTGTTTGATGAATGGCCGGGACGGCTGCTGATTCGGCTGTTCTGGCTCTGGCTGGTTCCATTGACCAGACTGTGATGGTGGTTTGGATTGCGGCATAATGACCTCACTTACTACCTTGAAACAAAAATAGAACGTTCTCTTTTAGTATAACATATAACAAGTAGAACGCTACTTTTTATTAATGCGTTTGATGAACTACCAGGCAGCATCTCATTTAACCGACCTTTTAAGCATGATGGTCATTCATGCAAATCCTTTTCAAACCTTCCGTTCTCCATTAGTAGGGAGAGCAATTCATTATTCCAATCTAGCGGGGTGCATATGCAAGAAAACAAAGATGAATTGAACAATGTTCGATTCCTCGGTTCTGTCAGTGCGGGCTTACCGTTACCGCCTGACAATGACAAAAAGCAAAAACTGGATTTGAACGAACTGGTCGCGCCGCATCCTCTGTCTACTTACTATATGCGAGTTGCAGGCGATTCCATGATTGGCGCGTGTATCCATAGCGGCGATTTGGTTGTCGTAGATAGGTCAGCGACAGCCGCGCACAAGAAGATCGTCGTCGCCCGGTTGGGTGATAAGTACACGCTTAAAAGGCTGTGGAATATGTACCCGAAGTTATATTTACGTCCGGAGAATCCAAAATACCAGCCGATTGAAGTGACGAATATGCCTGATTTCGAAATATTTGGAGTGGTCACTTTTGTGGTGCATAAAGCGCAATGATATGTATGTATGCGTATTCATGCCCTGCCCTCAGCTTTAATTTCCCAAAAATGCTTGACACAAGTGACTCAGACTGCTATACTGACATGCAGAGAGAACATTATGATCCCGTAGCTCAGTGGATAGAGCGACAGTTTGCGGAACTGTAGGCCGGAGGTTCGAGCCCTCTCGGGATCGCCAGGGCTGAGTTGGCTGGTAAAGTCAACTCAGCTTTTTTCGTTTCTGGATGATCCTTCTGTTTCTAGTTTCACTACCAATGTGGCATCGTAACGCTGAGTTTCTTTATTCCAGCGCACACGATAGCCTTCTGTAGATAAACGGTCAGAAATCGCAATGTAGGCTTCTCCTACCACATCGCGTTGATTGCGCACGACTCCCCATTCCGGCCAGATGAGGAATCTCATCTGCGCGTCAAGCTCATCGTAGGCATCGTCAAATCGCTTCAAATCTTGTAGCAATTGTTCCAATTCTTGTTCAGCCATAAGGGCTTATGCTCCCTTGCTATTATCAACATATAAGTAGTATCAATAATTTGATACTACTTATATGTTGATAATAGCATTACATTGATAGCTACGTCAATGCTCTAATCCTTGTTACAATCGGGAGTATCAATCAAATGAGAGTAGAAGTGCGATGATACGCCTTAAAGTCAAAGAGGTTGCAGCCACACAGGGAATGAGTATGCGTAAGCTGGCAAAAAATGCGGGGATTGCCTATAATACGCTTAGAACTCTATACCGTGATCCTTACCGTCCACTCAGCACCGTCACACTGGATAAGCTAGCACGCGCGCTCAATGTTGATGCATCCGAGCTGATCGAGAGCGAAGACGACCCTATCAATAACCACGAAGGATAAAAATGGACCTCACACATCTATGGCGAGAGGCGTGGCTGGTCGCTCATGGAGATACGCTGCTACGACACGCTATGACATGGAGGTGATCGGCACCCACTACTTGTTGGTGTCGCCCTGATCGTTCAGCAGCGAACCCTGATGGCTTTGCTTATGCGCATCCAATCGTCGCTTTTTCGCTGCCTTGCGCCGTTCCTCAACGAGTTTCCTGATCGAAGGAGCAGATGGCAGCGTTTCAGGCATCGGTGCATGGATAGCTTCGATTGCCTTGCGAACCTGGTCGCCCACAAAGAAATGGGTATCAATCGCTACATCCTCATCAACGATCTGGTCGCGTCTCAACTTCCCGTCCGTCTGGATATTCTTGAAATCGATAGCGGAGAGTTCCTCGCGCCCAATATTATCAAGATAGTCTTCTTTTTGTGGAATGCTTTTCATAACTTTTAGCTCTTCGACCGCATGATGATGCAGCCCCAGATAGCCAGCATCGACAAAGATACCGAAATTTTCTGAGAGTACGCCAGCGCCCTGCGCAGATGCGGCGAGCAATTTGAAGCTTTCAGAGACTTTGAGGCGTGTATCCAGGCGTTCCTCTTGTTCTTTAAAGAGTTGGTGAATCTCGTGCGCACGGGTGCTTACCGCGAAATAGACCTGGGCAGCCGCAATCTCAGGTTTACGCGAATCACCATTTTGCGCGACGAGGTAGCAGGCGAATCGAGAGAGGTTATAGTCCTTAACTTCTCGCATACCTCCATGTGGCATCGGCGATGATTTGCTGGCGTCAGCAAAATGTTGCTCGACAAGATTGTCGGTTGCGGAACATGCTATCATCGCCTTCTTGATAGCTAGCTCGAAGTTCCGCCATTGAATGTAACCCAGAAGTGGGGCCAGGTCGCGCGCGCTCCAGTACTCCTGCCCATAGGGATTAGTCTGCTTGATTGATTCGAAATCAGGAGTTTGACTCATACGTACACCTCTTTCCGCATATATCGCTCCTTGGTTGACAATAACTCAATATATTATTGTGCGAGTAACTATGCTCGTGTCTATTATATCGCTAATGAGAACAAAATATCAATGCTTTTATGATCCCGCTTATCGCCCGCCAGCAGGTTTCGACAGAAGCTTACTTTTGTGATACACTCTTTTTGCCCTGACAAGGGGCTTCTTCATGTCACATGCACGGTTCGGGAGAATATATTCATCATGCAGCAGAAAGCTATCGTACTTTTGTCGGGTGGGCTGGATTCCAGTACCGCCCTGGCTATAGCCCACCAGCAGGGTTTTGAACTCCACGCGCTCTCTTTTGATTATGGTCAGCGTCACCAGCGCGAAGTCGAAGCCGCCGCCGCCATCGCGCGTCATTATAACGTGCTTGAGCAGAAAACCGTCTCCATCGATCTACGCGCTTTCGGTGGCAGCGCATTGACGTCGGATATTGCTGTCCCACATAGCCGCAGCTTAGAAGAGATGGCCCATGATATTCCCATTACCTACGTCCCTGCCCGCAACACCATTTTCCTTTCATTCGCCCTGGCCTATGCTGAGGTAAGCGGCGCGAATGACATTTTTCTTGGTATCAACGCTATCGATTACAGCGGCTATCCCGATTGTCGCCCAGAATATCTGGAAGCGTATGAACATATGGCGAACCTGGCGACCAAAGCCAGCATTCAGGATGGTCGGCGAATGCATATCCACGCGCCATTGCTGCGTATGGGCAAAGCTGACATTATCCGCAAAGGTATTGAACTGGGCGTTCCCTATGAACATACATGGAGCTGCTACGAAGGCCATGAACTCGCCTGCGGCACCTGCGATAGCTGTTTGCTGCGCCTGGCTGGTTTCGCCGAAGTTGGCCTAACAGACCCCATAGCCTACATTCAGCCCGTCGCCCCTACGGAGGAGAGGACTCAAAGAAAGGTTTGCAACTTGAAGTTGTCATTCTGGTTTGTCG
>JBOGTO010000485.1:0-5400 GCA_050695155.1 Ktedonobacteraceae bacterium | reverse complement strand
CTCAGGATGACAGGCCAGGCGACCGATGATAGCTGTCCTGGTTAGTGATTCAACCAGCTATTTCACTGCTTGCCGTCAATAAAGATGTGGGGGTATATGGTGTTTTCACGCCTTCGATATAAATGCGGCGCAAACCTTGCAGAATGCGCTCTTGAGAAAATCCGCGCTCCAGTCTTTGGAAACGAAAGAATGGGGGATTCAGCACAGCCAACATGGTATCTACTGTGAAAGGAACATCGAGCGCGGCCAGTTCCCCGCGTTCTACGGCTTCAGTTAGCAACCCTGCGAGCAATCCATGCAACCAGACATACCAGGGCGACTGCTGGAACGAGAAGTGGCGCGCGCTATCCGCTTCGTTGCACTGCGCATCTCGTGGCATAGTTCCGCCAATGGGGCCTAAGAAAGTCACCTGATCTTCGAGTAAAGCGACCATCTTTATCAAGGCACCATCCAATCGCTCAAGCGCGGGAGCAGTCTCTGTTTCCGCGAACAGTGCCGCGATCTCTTCTGCGAATCGCTCATGATGTTCGCGCATCAAATCCATACATAGTTCGCCCTTATGCCTGTAACGGCGATAGAGCGTTCCCTGTCCGATGCCAACAGCCTTTGCAATCTGGTGCATACTGACAGCGTCAACGCCGCGCTCTGCGAAAAGGCACTGCGCAACCTCCAGAATGCGCTCACGATGCTCTGCCGCGTCGCGCCGTTCATGCCGGTGATGCGACTGGAACCGCTCCGGTATACCCGCCGGGCACGAAAATTGGCGAGTTTCTTCTTTCACTGTTTTCCCTCTTGACAAGTGGACAAGTGTCCGGTATAATTTTCTATGTGGACATGTGTCCACATAAGTGTACCACACAGTGACAGAGGGGGTCAATAGCCCGTTTTCGCTGCCGTCAAATAGAATAGTATTAGAGGAGGCTAAATGAGTCGATTTACTGACGCCGAAATCGAATACATGCAAAGCCAGCGCCTGGGTCGCCTGGCTACCGTTAATAAAGCGGGAGAGCCGCATGTCGTACCCGTGTCTTTTCACCACAATGCCGAACTGGACGTGATAGACATTGGCGGGCATGGTATAAGCAAAAGTAAGAAGTTCCGCGATATTCTCCAGAATACCAACGCCGCTTTCGTCGTTGACGACGTGCTTCCGCCCTGGCAGCCTCGCTTTCTTGAAGTGCGCGGGCGAGCAGAGCAGGTTTTTGAAGGTGGCGAGAGCTTTGGCCGGGGCTTTGATCCAGAAATGATTCGTATTTTCCCCAGGCGCATCATTTCCTTCGGGCTTAGTACCAGCGCTGGTAGTGTTCCTCGTTCTAGTCGCAAGATAGAATAGCAGGGATTTCTAACCTTTGAGTGATTTGAATCGTACATTTTGGGTGGAATGAATCGTACATTCAAAGAGGCATGTTACATTAAACCCATATTCTCTCTATCAGTCCGTTTGCCGCTGGCTCATGTTCGGAACTGGTCGCCAGCGGCATCACTATCAATTGAGGAAGAAAATTATGCCAAATAAGCCGGCCATTCTGGCCGAAGGACTGCAAAAAAATTATGGTAAAACGCACGCCCTGAAGGGGATCGATCTGGCCGCCGAGGAGGGCAGTGTACTCGCGTTGCTCGGCCCTAACGGCGCTGGCAAGACCACCGCAGTGCGCATCTTAACGACACTCTTAAAACCAGACGCCGGACACGCGGAGGTGGCCGGGCTTGATGTCGTCAAACATGCCAACGAACTCCGCGCCCGCATTGGATTGGCCGGCCAGTACGCTGCCGTCGATGAAAACCTCACCGGCTACGAAAATCTGGTCATGTTCGGGCGGCTCTATCATCTCTCCGGCTCGCAGGCGCGACGACGCGCAGCCGATCTGCTCGAACGCTTTGATCTCGTCGATGCATCGCGGCGTGTCGTGAAGACCTATTCGGGCGGAATGCGCCGCCGCCTTGACCTGGCAGGAAGCTTAATCGTCGCTCCCCCGGTACTCTTTCTCGACGAGCCGACGACCGGACTCGATCCACGCGGACGCCTCGCCATGTGGGATGTCATCAGCTCACTTGTTGCCGATGGCACAACCGTACTACTCACCACGCAGTACCTGGAGGAAGCGGACCAACTCGCTGACCAGATCGTGGTGGTTGACCTGGGTAAAGTGATTGCCAGAGGCACAGCCGACCAACTGAAAACTCAGGTTGGTGGCGAGCGTCTCGAACTGACAGTGGCGCGTGGCGGCGATCTGGACGAAGCTACCGAAACCCTGCGCTCTTACAGCCAGGGTGAGATTCAGGTCAACACGCTTGACCGCCAACTCATTGTGCCAGTTTCTCAAGGCGCTCAAATCCTGGCATCCGTAGTACGCGATCTTGATGCCGCCAGCATTCCGGTGGACGACCTGGCATTGCGTCGCCCCACGCTGGATGATGTTTTCCTCTCACTGACCGGACACGCCACCACCACCGGCGACCTGTCACTAGATACACCGGACACCCGGCCCCTGGCAAGGAGTGCAAGATGAACGCAACCAATCTCAGCATAGCGGAACAATACAAGCCGAAGGCGCGTCCCAGCATCTACTGGACCATTTCCGACGCGCTCGTGCTGGCGAAACGCCACCTGATCCAGATACCTCGCATCCCGGAGGAACTGGTCTTCGCCACAATCCAGCCCATCATGTTCGTACTGCTCTTCCGCTACGTGTTCGGCGGGGCAATCGTGGTCAAAGGCACCAGTTATGTCAATTACCTGATGGCCGGCATCTTCGCGCAGACCGTCATCTTTGGCGCGACAACCACCGGTATCGGCCTGGCTACCGACTTGCAGAAAGGGCTGGTTGACCGCTTCCGCTCACTGCCAATGGCGAAATCGGCGGTACTCACGGGGCGCACCCTCTCAGATATGGTACGCAACACCTTCGTTGTGATCGTCATGTGGTCGGTCGGTCTGCTGGTCGGCTTCCGCCCGGATGGTCCTGTGATTGCCTGGTTCGCGGCGGCGGCCATACTCTTGCTCACCAGTTTCGCTTTCTCGTGGATTTCGGCGACTATCGGCTTATTAGTGAGCAGCGTTGAGGCAGCGCAATCGGCTGGCTTCATCTGGCTCTTTCCGTTGACTTTCGCCAGTAGCGCGTTCGTGCCAACTGCAAGTATGCCTGGCTGGCTGCGGGCCTTCGCCGAACACCAACCGGTCTCGCTGATCGTCAACGCAGTGCGCGGGCTGCTTCTCAACACGCCCGATACCTCAACCATCTTACAGGCGCTCGCGTGGTGCGTAGGCATCCTGATCGTCTTCATACCCGTCGCGGTATGGGCCTATGGCCGCAGAACGGCGCATTAAGGCGTATGCTCCGCTGTTCCTAATAGAGAAAAACACCTGAGCCATTATCGGCTCAGGTGTTTTTTTTAGTGAAACTAGTCTGCTGAATTCAGGCTGCGATGCTAACAGGAGCGAGAGACCAATCGTTTCATTACTATATACAATCCTTACCTGGTGTAAGCTCATCTGCCTCTTTCACAATTTTTTGTCTCAGCCCTGGCATCACAGCCCTGAAGATTTTCAATCGTCATGCAGGCTCCTTTCTCTATCCTCACTACTTCTCTCCACCTCACGCTACTAGTATACATCTGTTTCGCGCCAAAATCTGTCACAAGAGCATCACAATGCCGCGCTAATAAAGCGCATCGGGTAGCGATGCAAAGACTCGATGCCGTTAGCAGTCACGCTCACCAGTTCGCCCACCTGCACGCCCATGCGCTCATCTTCTGTAATCACGTTGGGCTGAATTACCACAACCATATTCTCGCGGAAGGTGAATGGCTGCGGTGGCCTGGCGCTGGTGCGGCGCGTACGCAGAGCGGGCGACAGGTAGCCGCCGCCGAAACCGTGCAGCAGGTCATCGCAAATAGTAAACCCGGCATCGTGAATGTATTCGGCGGCGTCCAACACCTCATCTGTCGTTGCGCCATCTCGCAGTACGGCCACAATGCGATGGTACGCCTCCGCTGCCACATCGTAGAGATGCTGGTACTCTGCTGTAGGTGGTGTCCCAATAGCGAACGGGCGCAAGATCTGCCCGGCATATCCGGCATAGTGGGCGCTGATCTCGGTTATCAGCACATCGCCTTTCTCGATGACCCGATTCGATTGATGCTGTGCGGGAACGCACACGATGGGATGTGACATGGGCGTGGTAGCCATGTAGTGAATGTGGGTCTTGCCGCCCAGTCCCAGGTACGCGCCCTCCACAATCGCGGCCAGTTCATATTCATGCATACCCGGTCGCACTTCGCGCTCGAGCGCGGCAATAGCCAGGTCGCTAAACTCGGCCCCCTTACGCAGAAACTCGATCTCCTCCGCGCTCTTAACAAGCCGCAGTTGCATCATTTGAGGGATGAAATCTACCCATGCGACCCCTGGCAGCATGTTGCGCAGCACATCGCGCTGTTTGAAAGTAATAGGACCAACCAGGCCAATTTTGTCTCCGACTAATCCTCGCGCCTGCAAGTTTTCGGCGACAGCAAGCGTAATATCCGGCCCTCCCCAGCGCACGTCCTCAACACAGGCAACCAGCCGCGCATTCGGCACATGGTTAAAATACTGCACAAACAACGTAGGCTCGCCCTCAATGGGCAAGACGAGCATGGCTTCCCGCATAGTAGCGAAGTTGGAAAAATACAATATTTCCTGATATGCGCTCACTGTCCCATAGAACACAAGCGCGGAGAGTCCTGCTTCCCGCATTACGTTGCGGACATTTATGTAGCGCCGGGTGTATTCGGCTTCTGAAAAACGTGGATATAAGTTGTTATTCATATCAAATATACAACCTGTCGTGCATCCAATCGGCCTGCTGAGGACGATGCTTGAAGGGGATGTTGTTGCAGACGTGATTGCCGTCTTCAAACATCCACAATTCCGCCACCGCGCCAGCTTCTGCCACCATTCGTTCGGCGTCAGCCGGGGGAACCAGCCTGTCGCGTCGCCCCATAATCACCAGCAATGGGCTAGTTATTTTCTCCATCACGCCTTGCAGGTTGAATGCCGCCAGCTTCTCAAGCGCATCCGCTTCGTTTGCTGTCTTGAGACGATGGATAAAGGTGGCGCGTGTATGCCCCGGCAGCCTGTCAAAATGGCCGACAAAGTTATATCCGCCGCAGTTGGCAATGGACGCCTTCAAACGGGGTTCAAATGCCGCCGCGCGTGGAGCATAGTAGCCGCCCAGGCTGACACCCATCAGCCCGACCCGCGCCGCGTTTACATCCGGTCGGCTCTCAAGATAATCGATAGCGTGATGCACAGGCACTTCATAATCAAAGCGCATGGCGTGATCGAACTCCATCTCGCCCTGTCCGGGGCCGTCAATCGCCAGCACCGCCATCCCGCGCCTCAGAAAGTCCTCGCCATAAACG
>JBOGTO010000484.1:0-2664 GCA_050695155.1 Ktedonobacteraceae bacterium | reverse complement strand
CAGAATGGTGGTGGGCAGCAGAGCTTTCAGAGTGCGCCCGCGCAACCCTCTGGATCGTTGTACGCTCCTCAGCCCGCGCAACCCCCCTTTAATAGCGGGCAAGGTATACCCGTAGCCCCGTCTGCTCAGGGAAGCGTACCGGGTGGATATGCAGGGAGTTATAATAACGCTTATCAAAATCCGTATGCGGCCAATCCAGGTAACAGCCAGGGGCAACAAATGCCGGGGGCCTTCAATGGCGGACAGGGCGTTCCGGGTACTCCGGCGAACGCCAAACCCGGCAAGCGTAGCTTTCTCGATACCATCCGTGAATGGTTCCACCTGTAGATTTAGTTAAGATAAAGGATCGTGGAGATGCAGACAGAGCCTTACCTGAGGGAAGGACCTGGTTCGACCAGTAGCCAGAATCCCGCGTCGGCCAGTTCAATTATGGTGGCAGATTGCGGAGCTACTTTCACCAAAGTTTCGTTGCTTGGCCTTGTCGAGGGCCAGTACCGCCTGATAGCGCGTGGGGTATCTCCCACCACATCTGCTGGTCCGAACGAGAATGTGACGCGGGGAATTATCCAGGCCATCAACGAAATCGAGTACATCACGGGGCGGCGCTTTGTCACTGATGGGAAGATCGTGACGCCTGAGGGACCGTCGGGTGATGGCGTTGATCTGCTGGTCTCCACCATGAGCGTAGGCGGCCCTATGCGCCTGGTTGTGCTGGGTGGTGTGACGAGAGAACTTGAAACGCTGGCTGCGCAAGCTGTCTCCGGTCTGCACGCCGAAACCTACGCTATTCCCGCCCCTACCTATCGCGCTACAATGGCACCGGAGGCGCTGGCCGTTGGAACTGCCGGGCGGCCCGCGTCTTCGCCTGCGCATCCCGCTTCGTGGACACCGGAACAACTCAGCGCCGAGTGGGAACGCCAGATTGCGCGAATGCGCGAGTTGCAGCCCCATGCCGCGCTGATTGTGGGGTCTGCCGATAACCCGGTGGGAGCCGCCGCGCTTCAGGAAGCCTGCCAGCTTGTCATTCAGACTGTGAAGGCGTTGAGCCAGCAGGCAGAGGGCGGCACCTATCAGCTTCCTGTGATTTACGCGGGCGCGCCCCAGTTTGTTGAGGCGGTGCGGCGTATGCTGAATGGTCATGCCGAAGTTACCCGCGTTGAAACGCTGCTTTCGCAGGCGCAGCTTGGTCCTGTTAGCATGGCAGCCAGCGCGTTATTTGAGCGGGACGTGTTGCGGCGCGTTCCCGGCTATGAGACGCTGCGTTCCTGGTCAAATGCCGTCCCTGTCGGTACCGCCAGTTCTTTGAGCAGCCTTGTGCGTTTTCTGGCGCAGCATTATGCCATGAACGTTACCGCCATTGATGTAGGTTCAAATACTACGACATTGATGATGGCGGGAGAGCGCGGCGAGTTCATTCCCCTGGTCAATACTGGTCTGGGCGTTGGCACCGGGCTGGGCGCTATCTTGCAGCGAGTTGGAGCGCAGCGTATCGCGCGCTGGCTGCCTTTCACCGCCAGCGAAGACGAACTGCGCCAGTTTGCCATGAATCATATGCTGCATCCGCAATCTCTACCGACCAGCCAGCGCGAATTGCACCTGTTCCAGGCATTCGCCCGTGAAGCCATTATACTGACGCGGGACGCGACAAGAGGAGAAAATTTCGGCCAGTTCGAGGCTGATTTAATTCTGGCAACCGGCGGTGTGCTGTCTCACGCGCCCAAGTTCGGCCAGGCTGCTTTGATGTTGCTGGATGCGTTGCAACCACGCGGCGTCACATCTCTCGTGCTGGATCGCACTATGCTCATTTCTCAGCTTGGCGCGGTTGCTACAGTTGCGCCTGTGGCAGCGGTGCAGGTCAACGAAAATGATGCCGTGATGCACCGTCTGGGTACATGCGTCGTCCCGTTCGGCGATTTGCCGCAGGGGCAAACGGCCATTCGCGTAGGCGTCGAATATAGCAATGGGCGGCAGGTCACGGCGGAAGTCATGTCCGGCTCGATAGAGATCATCCCGTTAAAGCTCAACGAGCAGGCGCTCTTGACGCTCTATCCCGCCCCCAGTGTCGATGTCGGCCTGGGACCGGGCGAACGCGCGCGCGCCGCCGAAGAGATCGACGGTGGACTGGTCGGCCTGATTATCGACGCGCGCGGCAGACCCTTGTCGTTTCCGGCCAACGAGACAGAACGGCAGGCGCGCCTCCTGCAATGGATGCAGATTATCGGGGCATAAATTATAATAGTGGTATAATTGTAGGGACGCGATTTATCGCGTCCCTACAATTATCTTAATGTGGCAGGTGAGGATGAGGTTCCTCGGTAGAGGAGGAGGTGGGGCTATGGCCTATCCACCCGCAGGATCGGTAGTAACACAAATAGAAGTGCAACGAGAGCGACGCTTTGCTGGCTACAACGTTCGCTCGCTTCCTCTTGTTTATGCCGGGCAGGAAGTGCTGGCCGATCAACCCGTTATTCGCCTGGAGCTAAACCAGGTCGTGGGGCAGAGCCAGTCGGATGCGCCTATCGTCATTCCCTCCGGTTTGCGCGGGAAGGTGGTGAAGACGACCGCGCGCGGCGGAGTAGTTATTCAGACGCGCGCCGCCCTCCTGACGGGCAACATTGGCGCGGGCCAGCAGGTTGCTGGTTTCCTGACCATATGGCAATCAGC
>JBOGTO010000483.1:0-10730 GCA_050695155.1 Ktedonobacteraceae bacterium | reverse complement strand
GCCACCCCCGGACGCCCACAAGGGGCGTCCCTACATTACAAGGGTACCCCGTTCCCCCGGTCATCCCGGATGGGAAAGGGGGGGCCACTCCAAATGTAGGGACGCCCCTTGTGGGCGTCCGGGGGTGGCGTCCGGGGGCATTCGGGCGGCGGCGTCCGGGGCTGGGTTGGGTCGGGGTGTCCATCGAACGCAGCCTTACCTCCCCTCGTGGGCATTCGGGGGGATTGAGGCGCATTTTTCAGTCACCTGCCGAATGATTTCCGGTTTTGATTGATACATAAAGAACAGGTACCCGGTGATAGCTCGTGTTGCCCTCTCATAAACATCAGTGCTATAATCGCCTACGGCAGTGATTATATGTGAGTTGATGGAGAACGTCTGTAATGGCAATTAAGAAAAGTGAGTTGTATAGTTCGCTCTGGAAAAGCTGCGATGAACTGCGCGGCGGCATGGACGCCTCGCAATATAAGGATTATGTACTCGTCCTGCTCTTCGTCAAATATGTTTCCGATAAATATGCTGGACGGCCCAACGCGCTTATTGTAGTTCCTGAAGGTGGCAGCTTTGCCGACATGGTTGCGGCCAGGGGACAGAAGGATATTGGCGACCAGATCAACAAGATCAAAGCTGCGCTGGCCGAGGCCAATAACCTGACAGGCGTTATCACTGTCGCGGACTTTAATGATCCCGACAAACTGGGTAAGGGTAAGGAGATGCAGGATCGCCTCTCTAACCTGGTCGGCATTTTCGAGAACCCCTCCCTCGATTTCCGCAAGAACCGCGCGGAAGGTGATGATCTTCTGGGAGACGCCTATGAATACCTGATGCGCAACTTCGCCACTGAATCGGGCAAAAGTAAGGGGCAGTTCTACACTCCGGCAGAAGTCTCGCGCATTATAGCAAAGGTGATTGGCATCAACAAAACCAGTAGCCCCAGCCAGACCATCTATGACCCCACCTGCGGCTCCGGCTCGCTGCTGCTGAAGGCTGCCGACGAAGCAAGGACAGGTGTGACGATCTACGGGCAGGAAATGGATAACGCGACGGCAGCGCTGGCGAAGATGAACATGATCAATAGAATTAGAAAAATCAAAGAAACAAGTGACAGAATAATTGATATATCTTTTGCAAGAGTTTATTATTCTTCTCAAATTCACTACAGAATGCGTTATATTTAGTTGATGGTTTATTCTAGAAAGGATCCATATACATGAAGAACAAAGCACAGACGAATGTTCTTTTAGCCTTTGCAAATCCAATAAGCACTGCCAGACTCCAGTTAGATACAGAAGCACGAGCAATACAGCAATCTATCGAACGAAGTAAATATCGTGACAACATAAATTTGGTCACTCGACAAGCAGCGACCATTAAAGATTTTAGACGGGTGTTACTCGAAGAGACTTTCCAAGTAATTCATATCTCAGGGCATGGAAACAGAAACGGTTTGCTGCTTGCTAATGACAGGGGAGGACAATATATTGTCGATCCCCCAACTCTTTTAGAGCTATTCCAGCGTTACCCATCTATTTCATGCGTACTTCTTAATGCCTGTTATTCAACAGTGCAAGGACGACTCCTGGCCTCTTCTATTCCGTTTACTATTGCTATGGATACTCCCATTACCGATGATGTTGCTATAGCTTTTTCATGCGGATTTTACGATGCGCTGGGCGCAGGACATCCGATTGATTTTGCGTTCGAGGAGGGTATCTTTAGTATAAAGTCGGAAGTATCACCGTATGTTCAGCTTCCCAGACTCATTCGAAAAGGAGAAACAGTTTCAGAAGCAAGCGATGAAGAAGGTGGAGAATCCTCAAGTAGATCTCATTTTAAGCGAGGGAAGTTTCTTGTTGCTTTTGCAATTGATCTGTCTGGTTCAATGGATCAGAGCATTCGAAACCGAGCGGATGTGGATACGAGCCGCCTCAAAAGTCTCGATCAATCGCTTGATGACTTAATTAAAAATGCTCGTGAGAGTCTTGAGCAGAGCAAAGCCAGAGATATAGAAACATCGCTTGATTTATTTGCCTATGGCTTTGGGCTTCGTACTCTTGCCGTGTGTGATTTATTTTCATTGATAAAAGCAGGTCGTGCGATTATAACTGATGAGGTTATCAATGAGTACACTGAAGAGTACAAACAACGATACCAAACTGAAAATAAAGCGTATGAGGAGGCAAGCGATGTAGCGAAGAGCCTTGGATTAGGGGGATTATGGGCAGTTGGGGAAGATTTCTTTAAGAGACAAGCAAAAGATAAGATCATCAGGCGTATCATCCGCGATAAGAGACCACAGATTGAAGCCCGGTTGAAAAGGATTGGCAATACAACACTTTCCTTTGAGGAAGTGGCAGAGATGTGGGAATCAAGTCAGATCACACTTAGCAATGTAAAGGGACTGATCTTCGGCAATACACCGGTGAAAGAAGTGCTGACAGAAATTACCAATCGCTTTGCTCGTGAGCTGCAAAAAAGAGATACACAAACGCAATCAATTCTGTTTCTTGTGTCAGACGGGAAATTCACAGAGGTTGACCCCCGACCTTTGGCAGAGAAGCTGCGAAAGATGGGTGTGACGATTATTTCCTGCATTATTCATGACGAAGATACAGCAAATCCAAGAGTGCTATTGAATACAGCAGATCCGTGCTGGGGACCAGAAGCAACATTGATGTTTGAACTTTCTTCACCAATGGGTGATCTCCCGGAAGTGCGCCGATATCTGCTTGAGCATAATTGGACGATTTACCCGCATCCTAAGTTGTTTGTTCAACTGAATCATTCAGATGTGCTGCGAGAATTTGTCCAAGTCACACTTAGTATGCTTGAAGATTCCGAAGCCGCACATACTCTACCAAAGGGATGGTAGCTATGACTATGATGCCCGACCTACCTCTTGCCGATGTAGAACCATCGCGCACGCTGCTTGGCATATTAGTTGATGTGTCACATTCGATGAGTAGTAATTGGCACAATAAAGACGGGAAAAAATTGCCGCGCATTGAGGTGGTAAGGGATACGCTGAATAGAAAAATAAAAGAAGAGCAAATGCGGAGAAGGACGCAACAAAATAATCTGGACAATATTGATGTCTTTTGTTTGGGCATGGGCTTCAGATTTCCTATGTATATAGAGCATGATATACTCACATGCGAACAAGAAGAGCCTCTAAAACAGCAGCAAAAGACGATGCTTGTTGATCTGATCTGTGATCTCTTAGCATTATGCGAAATATTGCCCAGTGCAGAAAAGCTCGAAGACTTCAAAGAACGGCTGAATCAGAAATGGCAACAGTGTACTAAAGATGTGCTTGATCAATCAGTGATTATTGAGGATGTGTATGCCGACCTCGTAGACTATGTTCGCGCTGCGTTATATGATACGGCAATGCAGAAACATCAGCGAAGTCTGCGCTACCGATTATCCCATCACAAGCTTCCTCGTGGATTTGGATGGGCTTCCCGCCTTCTCGAGGAGTATACCAAGTATATGCAAGAGAAGATCACGACGACTGCACAAAGGGCAGCAAATCAATATGCTGATGAGGTTTTCAGAAAAACAACTAATGACTTCAACAACAATGCTAAGAAATACGCGGGTATCATCCAGGGATATCTGAATACATTTGTCCAATCGTATACTGCCTCAACGCTCCAGGCTTTCACGCTAGGATTTACCCCCTCGGAGATTGTCGATGATCTTGACGAGAAACAAGCACTCTTACTTGCTGAGCGCATTTACACAAAACTAGATGCTGAAGTGAGGGCGCATATAGCTTTGACCATAAAAGTACACCAAGAGAAACTGTTGTCAGCAAAACGGAGCATTTCGGCCTCGATTGATAAGCGAGAGTTGAACCGACTAACAAAACGCTTCGTCCAAAAGTATGGGTGGGATATTTTAAAACCCCTCATTGAGCATACCGTCTATAACATGGTCTCACAGCATTTTGAGAGCCAAGCTAAAAAGAGCTTTCCCCATTGGATTCGCTTAGCATCTTCACATGAGGTCGTGAGATCACTAAATGCAATAGCAACTATGCTGCCAACTATCATTGAAGAACATGTATATTCTGAAGAGGTCATGTTTGGCGCTACGCTTCTGCGGCAGGCTATAGACCGTGCAGCTATTCGCCTCATTGATGAGGCATACAAAGATCATAAAAAAGTACTGCTCATCATTTCAGATGGGGAATTTCGAGAAGAGGCAGAGGTCATAGTTTCTGCAAATCTTCTTAAAAGACGGGGAGTGACGATCATCTCTTGCCTTATCCATGATAGAAATCTCCTGTCACGAATTGTCAGTGGTTCTGGAAAAGAATGGCCCTCTGGGGCGAAACGGATGATAGACATAGCATCTGAGATCTCTGAACAAAATGAATTATCCGATGACCCAGGCAAAAAACGTCTCGCTCGCACGTTAACTGGCAAGAAATTATGCTATCAGATCAACCATTCAAAAATCCTCGATGTTGTGATAGACAACATATTTGAGGAGAATCCTACTTTGAGAAGCGGTGCGGCACAGCTTGCAGGCCCAAAGAAGAGAAAAAAAGGCAGTGTTGCTGTTGTAAAGAATGCAATGGACTGAAGAGGTAACATCTCGTTATATTCATGTCCTGGTTGCAGGCTGGGTGATAGGTATGTCTATAAAGTGACCCAGAAAAGGCGCTTGCTTGTGGAACGGGGCGAGCAGGGAATGAATACTGAGAAACACCAGATTATCGTCAATGACTTTGTGGTTGACGTGGTGCGCAAGGACATCAAGAACCTGCATCTTGGCGTGTACCCGCCTGCTGGCCGGGTGCGTGTGGCCGCACCCATGCGCGTGAATGACGAAGCCGTGCGCCTCTTTACCATTTCGCGGTTGGGCTGGATTCAGCGCCAGCAGGCAAAGTTCGCGGCCCAGGAACGCCAGACAACGCGCGAATATGTGAGCGGTGAAAGCCACTATTACCAGGGGCATCGTTATTTACTCAATGTGACGTATCGCAAAGGCGCTCCGGCTATCGTCATTCGCAACAACAAAATTATGGATCTCTGCGCGCGGCCCGGCAGCGATACCGCACAACGCGAGCGCGTCCTGACCACCTGGTACCGGCGGCGGCTCAAGGAGGAGATTGCGCCCCTGATCGAGAAGTGGGAAGCTGCTATGGGTGTGCAGGTAGCCGAGTGGAGCGTGAAACAAATGAAAACCAGGTGGGGTACCTGCAATATTGAGGCGCGGCGCATCTGGTTGAACCTCGAACTCATCAAGAAACCCGTGCATTGTTTAGAGTACATCATTGTCCATGAAATGATTCACCTGCTCGAACGCCATCACAACGAGCGCTTCGTAGCCCATATGAACACTTTCATGCCACTCTGGCAATTCTACCGCGAGGAACTTAACCGGGAGCCGCTGGGCCATGAAACGTGGGATTACTAAGTCCCCGCCGCCCTACTCCCGGACGCCCACGAGGGGCGTCCCTACATATGGATTGGCCCCGCCTTTCCCCACCCAGGATGACCGTGGGGATGGGGTGTTTTTGTAATGTAGGGGCGCCCCTCGTGGGCGTCCGGGGGCTGGGGGTGGCTCTACTTCCCATGTTCTCCTCGCGGGGTCGGCGCACGGCCTGGGGGCTGGGTGGGTCGCGGCCCGGCTTTTATAGGTGGAATGGGGCGAGTGACTGCTTCATCCTTAGAGACGGTGATTTCGTCGCCGTGATGTAGTACCTTCAAGGGGTCGCCTTCGATAAGCTGGTAGATTGCTTCTTTCGCTATCACCTCGACGCGCATATGGCGGTTGCGAAACATGATGCGAAAGACGAGGCGTTTGATGCCTTCCGGCAATCGCGGCGCGAAGGAGAGCGAGCCATCGTGCGAGCGCAGTCCCCCAAATCCCGCCACCAGCGCTGTCCATGTTCCCGCGAGCGCGGCGATGTGAAGCCCGCTCCGCGCATTTTGTTGCAGGTCATAGAGGTCCATGAGCGCCGTTTCGCCGAGATAGTCGTAGGCGAGTTGAAGCTGACCCACTTCGGCGGCCAGAACTGCCTGTGTGGCGGCGGACAGCGAGGAGTCGCGCACCGTAAGTCCCTCGTAGTAGGCGAAGTTACGCGCCTTCTGCTCTGCCGTGAAAGCGTCGCTGAAAAGCTGCATGGCAAGGACGAGGTCGGCCTGCTTGAGAACCTGCTTGCGGTAGAGGTCGAAGTATGGGAAGTGCAGCATCAAAGGGTACTGGTCCGGTTTTGTATTGGCGAAGTCCCATACTTCGTGTTCGGTAAAGGACTCGTCCTGGGGGGTCACGTTGAGACGCTTGTCGTATGGAATGAACATCCGCTCGGCTGCGTTGCGCCAGGTATGCGCCTCGGCGGTCTTCACGCCGAGCGCGTGAGCCGCGTGATGATAACGCTCCGCAGCATCAGCCGCGCAACGCAGGTTGTGCTGCGCCATAAGGTTCGTATAGACATTGTTGTCGGCGATGGCGCTATATTCGTCGGGTCCGGTGATGCCGTCGATGCGGAAGTGGTTGCCAGCATCAAAGCAGCCGAGCGAGACCCATAGCCTCGCGGTCTCTACCAGTAATGGGAGTCCAACTTCCTCCTCGAATGCTATATCGCCAGTGGCTCCAACGTACTGGATCACGGCGTGGGCGATGTCGGCGTTGATGTGGAAAGCAGCAGTGCCGGCGGGCCAGTAACCCGAACATTCTTCACCATTAATCGTGCGCCAGGGGAAGGTGGCTCCCTGCAAACCGAGCTGGCGCGCGCGCTCCTTTGCGTGTTCAAGGGTTGAATAACGCCAGCCCAGTTCGTCAGCGGCGGCGTTTGGCAGAGTGAGTGTCAGCACGGGCAACACGAACATCTCGGTATCCCAGAAGGCATGGCCGTCGTAACCAGGACCCGTCAGGCCCTTGGCCGGGATGGGCCTTTGCTCTACACGCGCGCCAGCCTGTAGGATGTGGAAGAGCGCGAAACGTACCGCCTGCTGGATTTCAGGATCGCCCTCGACCTCAACATCCGCGCGCGCCCAGAAGTCGTCCAGGTAGGCGCGTTGATCGGCAAGCAATCCTTCCCAGCCGGTCAAACGCGCCGCAGACAGCGCGGCCATGACCTGATCGTGCAGGGCGGGCCGCGAGCGCACGCTCGACCAGCCGTAGGCGATGAACTTGATGATACGCAGCCGCTTACCCGGCTCCAATCGCGTGGTGACGGACACGCGGGCAATATCAGGCAAGCTTTCGGACTCAACAACGGTATTGGGCGGTCCATCGATGAGGTGATCCATAGCAGCCGCAACGCGCAGACCACTGACGTTGGTGTGATGAACGAGCAGCCCGCGCGTGCCTTGAGCCTCGTGCTCCTCGCTGGCGAGCGGAGAGGCGAGCACGGCGGCTGCTCGCGGGTCTTTGTCGGCGGGAGTGGGGAGTGCCTCGTTTGCGACCAATTCCGATTGTACGACGATGCGCACCGCGCTATCGAGCGGTTCTACCTCGTAGCTGATGGCCGCGATAGCTCGCTGTGTCAATGACACCATACGCACGGATGATATCCTTACCGTGCGTCCAGCAGGTGAGGTCCAGCGCACACTGCGGCGCAATACCCCGTTGCGGAGATCTAGCTCGCGTTCGTGTTCCTGCACCTTGCCATAGCGAATATCAAAGGGTTCGTCATCCACCAGCAGGCGGATGATCTTGCCGTTAGTGACATCGATGACCGTCTGCCCGGACTCAGGATAGCCGTATCCCGCTTCCGCGTAAGGCAGGGGGCGCAGTTCGTAAACGGAGTTCAAGTAGGTGCCAGGAATGCCGTGCGGCTCCCCTTCATCAAGGTTGCCCCGCAGCCCAATATGTCCATTGGAAAGAGCAAAAATAGACTCCGTCTGCGCCAAAATGTCGAGGTTGAGATGCTCTTCGCGGATGCTCCACTCGTCTACTACGAAGGCGGGATGCTCAATCATAGCCCGTCTCCCAATCTGGCGCATCCGTCGCTATCATCATTGTTTCGCCGTTCATCGTTCAAGTATCTTTCTTTTCAAAGTACGAAAAAAGAAGCTTCCATAAAGCTTTCTCAGGGGAATTATAGGAGGCAAACGGTGGTTCGTCAAACTCAAGTAATCGCTAGCATGAGAGATCGTCAGGTGGAAGCATCAAAGTGTTATGATAGGCTCGGAAGTGCGCTGGTGTGGGGAACACGCGGTAGCGTGAAGTAGAAAGTGCTGCCAGTTCCCTGATGGCTGGCAAGCCAGATGCGCCCGCCATGCGCTTCTACAATGGCTTTGGCGATATACAGGCCCATGCCGATGCCTGAATACTGGCGACTGGCGGTATTGCGCACGCGGTAGAAGCGCTCGAAGATGTGATCGAAATAATCCGGGCTGACGCCAATGCCCCGGTCGCTGATGCTCACCAGGTATTCGTTATCTGCCTCCTGTTCTTTCAACGTCACCGTGACCTGTTTGCCCTGTGGCGAGAACTTGACCGCGTTGTCCAGAATATTACCAACCACCTGGCTGATACGCAATTTATCCGCGACAAGTTTGCTATCTTGCGCATCGATATCGAGATAGATGGTATGCTGTTCCGCGCTGATCTGCGCCTGGCGCACACTCTCGGCCAGCACATCCGCCAGGTAAAAGCTGGAATATTGCAGGTGCAACTCGCCCCACTGCACGCGCGAGAGATCGAGCAAATCATTGACGAGTCGCTCAAGATGATCTGTCTGGCTCTGCACGATATTCAGGCTGCGCAGATCGTAGCTTTCCGGCAATTCCGCGATCACGTTGGCGGGCTGCGTCACGCTGATGCCGCGCAAACGCCGCTCGATACGCCGTATCAGGTGCTGCGTGTAGCCCTTGATCGTGGTTAAGGGCGTGCGCAGCTCGTGCGAAACGATAGAAACAAACTCGTCCTTTAACTTCTCAATCTGTTTATGCGAAGTAATATCGTTGAGGACCGCGACGACGCCCAGAATGCGCGTCTGTAGTGACTGCCTGCTATCATATAACGGCGCGGCGCTGATGCTGAGGGTCAGAGGAACGGCCTCGTCGCTTTTATCGGCCACTAGCTCGTGATGCATGATGATATTGCCCGCCAACGCTCGATCAATAATATCCGCTAAATCGGTCAGCCACTTCGCTTCATGGAAAGCGGCCAAATGGCGCAATGGTGTAGTAGTTTCCTCCAACGGCAAGTGCGCTTGAGAGAGCAAAAGGTGCGCTGAATTGTTGAGAGAAGTGATGGCTCCTTCCGCGTTGGTAATCAACAATCCTTCGGCCATACTACTGATAATCAATTCCAGGCGCTGGCGTTCCATTTCGGCATCGCGCCACAAGGCCCTTTCGCGCTCGCGCAGGCGCACATTTTCCAGCGCGACCGCCGCGTAGTCAGCGATCATGGTGGTCAGTTGTAGCAACTCGGCATCGAAGGCACCTTCCCGCTCGTCGAACAAGCTGAGCATCCCAATAATACGGTTCTCCACCGTCAAAGGGATGTTGAGGAAATCGCCAATGTCGGTAACTTCGCCGGGCGTCGGCGTCGAGGAAGCGGAGCGCGCCAGGTCGTCGGGAGCGTCCAGGTAGGCCATCAGCGCCAGTTCGTCTGCTGTAACACTGAGGAAGTCGATCACGTCGGCGGCGCGCGCGATGCGCTCCATCATGGCCGAGATAAACGCTTCGCTCAGGGGATGGGATGGAATGATGGAAAGCTCAAACGTCAGTTCAACGGGGTCGCCCTCGAGTAAAATGGAGCAGGCAGAAAAATGATAGAGTTCTTGCAGTGTGGCTAGCAATGCGCGATGTACCTGAAAGCGGTCAATGGCCGCGACAAAGCGCTTGCCGATGGTATTGATAAAGTCCATTTGCTGACGGAGAGCCGTCAAGCGATCCCCACTCTGTTCGATGAGGGAGCGATACGCGCTTGCTGTTGCCTTCGACTGTGGTTGCACGCTGCCCTCCAAATCCCTTTATTACGGCATTTGTTCCAGTTGCCGCCTGACTTCCTCCAGAAGCGGCGGCGCGATGAGATTGCCTGTTAAATCTTTCAGCCCCGCGAAGCATTCTTGCAACAGGGCATCGAGACCAGCCGCGAGTTGCTCTGGCACCACGCCTCCCAGTTGCTCGCTTACAACAGAAGCAGAAACGTCGGTATAGGGCATTTTTTCCAGAAAGTGAAGAAAAGGATACGTCTCCGCCAGCCGTCGGGCGGCACCCTGTACCAGGACGCGGGTGGTGGCTTTGCCTAAGAAGGGTGTTACTCGATCATCAATGGTGTGTATGGCTTGCAGGTACGCTTCTGTTACCTTTTCACGATACACGGAAGAGGAATGGTCCGCGTCAGAAAACATTGTCATTGAACCTCTCCCTTCACAGCTTCTCTGATCTCTCTTGTTCTATTATAACATAGTCCTGTTATATTTTGTAAGTGGCTAGCCATTCAGTAATACGAGGTTTACGACAATGTTATGTTTTTGCTACATTTTTGTACATAGAAGGCTTTCAGGACATGTAAGTTATGTAATGACATTGTTGCTATTTGTGATAATACAATGTATTTTAGCTCCTGGCCCTGTCAGTAGCGACACGTCCGGCAGGCAATCCATTTCGCATGAGGAATCCTCCCCACTCCGGATGCCCGCGAGATACGCAGGTAGACGAAGAACCCGGCGGAGGGGGCATTTCACATAAGGAATCGCCCCCGCCCCGGATGCCCACGAGGGGCATCCCTACATATATGACGACCCATCCCTGGCA
>JBOGTO010000482.1:0-3363 GCA_050695155.1 Ktedonobacteraceae bacterium | reverse complement strand
CGTCTGACCGGAACATACCATCGCTCATCGTACTTCCTTCTTCCTGGTGCCTCCCGTCTCTCAGGGAGTCATATCAAATCCCCTGTAAAAAAACAGGATCAATGTCAAATATGTGTTGAATATTCTGGCAAGCAGGCTTTGTAAGGCGACCTGCTACGCGGCAAAAGACTTATCAGCATTATAAACCGCACAGCCGGGGGAATGCACCATCCTGTTTCGCGTGTAACAAATTTGCGAGAAGTGAGACTGTGTTCCCAGAAAGTTGGAAAACCACATCTAAAAAGACCTCGAAAGGAAATCTAACTCTGCGGGCAGGAGATTCGGGCAGGCAACCTGGTGCTGCCACTTTACGCCTCCGCCAATCTGGACGAGGCGCAGTTTCCACACGCCGACCGCTTCGACATTCACCGCACTCCCAATCGCCATCTGGGCTTTGGCTACGGTATTCCCTTCTGCCTGGGCGCGTCACTGGCTCGCCTGGAGACGCGCATCGCGCTGGGCGCTATGCTTGAACGCTTCCCCAATCTGCGCATGACGCGCACCGCGCCATTGGAACTAAAGCCCAGTTCCCTCACCTATGGACTGAATCACCTTCCTATCACCTGGGATAGGTAAGCCAGAAAAAACATTATCGTTATGCAATGAATAATAAAAACGACACGAAGGACCTCATGTACCGGAGACAAAGATCCTTCGCTGCGCTCAGGAGATAATCAAAAATAATCCTGGGTTGCCATCGTAACAGATAGAACATATACGATCCCTCACATAAGGCTTGACTTTATAGCAAATTTACTATATTCTATGGGAGGAACACCTGGGGGAAACTGGAGATGTGCTTTGGAAAAACTGGAACCGCCTGTTTTACGTCTCGTAGTTTGGTTAGGAAACTCAAGAGCTAATCTGTTGGATTTTCCAGAGGAGGTACAAAAGCTGATGGGAGACGAATTGCAATTGATGCAATACGGAGGAATGCCACAGAACGCAAAGCCATGCAGAGGACTTGGAAGCGGCGTTTTTGAAATTGTTGAAAGCTATAAGACAAACGCTTATCGCGCAGTGGTGGCTCTACAAATCAGCAGGAAAATTTACGTTCTACACGCTTTTCAGAAAAAATCTACAAGCGGAATTAAAACACCGCAATCCGATAAAGACTTGATCAGTAAACGTTACAATGCGGCTGTTAGTGCCGCCAAAAAGGAAGATAAAAATGAGCGAAGAAATTGAAATGTACGAAGGCAGTGGTAATGTTTACGCTGATTTAGGACTAGAAAATGCGGATGAGCTTTTAATCCGCTCACAAATCGGGTTTCTGGTATTCAGGATTTTAGAAGACAGAAAGCTTAAACAGCGCAAGATTTCCGATGTTCTAGGGATTAAACAACCTGATGTATCCCACTTGATGAACGGGCATTTCAGCCGCTTTACAACCGATAAGCTGCTAGACTTTCTCAAACGGCTAAACCAGAAAGTGACTATTCAGGTGAGCACCCATCACAAAGGCGAACCCTACTGGGAAGTTACTTTTGCATCATAGTTACAGATAGCTAAAGAACTTACAACACAAACCATGAAAGGAAACCTGACAGCATATTGGTGGTTTCCTCTCATGGACATCTTCAATAGAAGAGCTTATTTAGGCTGCATTCTAATTCCGCCATCCAGTCTGACAACCTCGCCGTTCAGCATTTCGTTCTCAATAATGTGCTTCGCCAGCGCGGCGTATTCGTCAGGGCGTCCCAGGCGCGGCGGGAATGGCACCTGTTGCCCCAGCGAAATACGAGCGGGTTCGGGCAGGTTGCCCAGCAAGGGAGTATCGAAAATACCGGGCGCGATGGTCATCACACGAATGCCGTTACGTGACAGGTCGCGCGCGATAGGCAGCGTCATACCCACGATGCCGCCTTTCGAGGCAGAGTAGGCTGCCTGCCCGATCTGCCCATCGAAAGCCGCCACCGAGGCCGTATTGATAATCACGCCGCGCTCGCCGCCCGCGTTGGGCGTGTTCTGTGCCATGACTGCCGAGGCCAGGCGAATTGCATTGAAAGTGCCGATAAGGTTCACCTGGATTACCCGCGTGAAGGCCGTCAGGGTGTGCGGCCCATCTTTCCCCAGCACTCTTTGCGCAATGCCGATACCCGCGCAGTTAATCAGGACATGCAAACCGCCGAAGTGGTCTACCGCCGTCTGCACAGCCGCCTGCATAGACTCTTCATCGGTGACATTGGTCTTGACAAAGAGAGACGCATCGCCGACTTCTTTCGCCAGCGCGTTGCCCGTCTCCTCGTTCAGATCAGCAATGACCGCCTTTGCGCCCGCGCTCGTCAGCAAGCGCACGCACGCCCCGCCCAGTCCCGACGCGCCACCCGTCACAAGAACAACCCTGTTCGCAATATCCATGAAGGTTCCCTTTCTTTTGTTAGCATGTCTGGTGTCTTTTATACATGATATACTCAAATCACGTATTGCATTCTACAACACGGCAAACATCAAAGTATGAAAACTCCTGAGAAACCGCACTGGCAGGGTCGCCATCGCCATGTATCCCACGGGCGTATAGAATGGTATGGCGAAACAGGCGATGAACGCTACTGGTACGACTATTGGAAGGCGCGTCTCACGGCTGGCTATTACCTGGCGGCGGAAAGTACAATACTCAAACAGGACGAACTGGGGCAAATCCTGCTTACGTATCTCTCTCCAGGCGGTTTGCATCTCGAAGCTGGCTGTGGCGCAGGCTACTGGGTGACGGCTTTGCGACAGCAGGGATTGAGGGTCGAAGGCATTGAATACGCACGCGAGCTGGTAGAACTGGTGCAGGCAGCCAATCCACAACTGCCTGTGAAGCAAGGCAACGCGCTGGCTATCGATTGCCCCGACGGCTTCTATGACAGCTACCTGTCAATCGGCGTGGTTGAGCATCGCCTTGAAGGGCCTGAACCTTTTCTTACCGAAGCGTATCGTGTACTCAAACCAGGAGGAAGCATCCTTATCGCCGTGCCATACTTTGGGCCGACACGCAAATTGAAAAGCAAACTGTTTACGTATGAACGACAACAGCCAGCATTACCATTTTTCCAGTATGGCTTCAGCAAACAGGAATTTAGCCACATCTTGCACGAAGCTGGCTTTTATGTGGCAGATGCGCAGCCGCTCTACGCTCATCGTCTCCTACAAGAAGAGTTGCCCGGCTATCACTGGCTCACCAAAAAAGCGCCCTTTGTCAGAAAGTTTGCCGAATATATCTTACACAAAAGAGATGGACACATGATACTAATAGCGGGACAAAAACCAGAGAAATGATGACTACTCGCCAGTCCTCGCCATATTATAATCCCCTTAATAATGTGTGAGATGCAGATG
>JBOGTO010000481.1:0-20785 GCA_050695155.1 Ktedonobacteraceae bacterium | reverse complement strand
CCCCACTACTCTACTACGTTATTTATGCATAGGTTTCCGTGTATAGTAGTGGCGACCCTTGCGGTCACCATGCTCAGACGCCAGCTTTTTTACTGCTGCTGGGGCGGCATTTGCTCAGGGTATTGTGGGTGCTGCGTCTGAGGTTGATCGTACTGCCCCGGCGGACGATAGGAGGGCTGCTCCGGCTGGTAGCCCTGTTGATAGGGCTGTTCCGGCTCCTGTGTCGGTTGACCATAGGGCTGGTTGTAGGGCGTTTGCTGCTGTGGCGGCTGGTAATAAGGCGTCTGCTGCTGTGGTGGTTGCTGCCCTTGTTGCCACGAATTACCCATGTTCCTCCAGGAATTCCAGTTCGCGCCAGAACTCCCCTGTGTTACCGCCCGGATAACAAAAAGGGCCAGGGCGACGATGAGTACGACAACAAGTATCGGAAACACTACATGAAAAACAAACCAGGCCAGAGCGAAGCCGAACGGAAAGATGATCGGAAACGCGATTGGGATGATATGCGGGAAAAAGCGAATCCCTCTGCGGCGATATGGTGATCTATTGTACATTTCTAACGCTTCCTTTGTAGTAGTGAGGCATTTGCATCATGCTCTCTCACATGCTTTCAAAACGTATTGAAAACAGTCATGCTACATACTATACGGATGAGGGAGGTGCGAAGTTGTGAATGAGAATAAGCTCTGTGCAATGTTGTATGATAAGGCTGAGCCATTACCGACCTGAGAGGAGTTTTTCTTCATGCCATCTCTGCTTATTCAGCACGCGACGTTGCTTGTATCGATGGACGATAACGATACGCAATGGACGGACGGAGCCATCTATGTCACGGATAACGTGATTTCACAGATTGGTCCGACGCAGCAGCTTCCGCAAAGCGCGGATTATACGTTCGATGCGCAGGGGATGGTTATTCTGCCAGGGTTAGTTAATACGCATCACCATTTTTACCAGACGCTCACGCGCAATCTGCCTGCCACGCAAAACGCGAACCTCTTCAACTGGCTACGCACACTTTACCCGATCTGGGCAGGTATGACGCCAGAGGCTATCTCCGTCAGCACAAAGATTGCCCTGGCCGAGCTGATGCTTTCGGGCTGTACTACTTCGAGCGACCATACCTATATGTGGCCGAACGGGGCCAGGTTGGACGACCAGATTGCGGCGGCAAGCGAAATGGGCGCGCGGTTTCATGCCGCGCGTGGCTCTATGTCGGTGGGAGAATCGCAAGGTGGTCTGCCACCCGACTCGGTTGTAGAAGACGAAGATGCTATCCTGCGCGACTCCCGGCGTGTAATCGAGAGCTATCACGATGCGAGCAGGTACGCCATGCTGCGTATTGTGCTGGCCCCTTGCTCGCCGTTCTCAGTATCTCCCTCGTTGATGCGCGAGAGCATCGCGCTGGCGCGTTCCTACGGCGTTCACTCGCATACGCACCTGGCCGAAACATTAGATGAGGAGACATACTGCACGACTGAGTTTGGCCGCACGCCTGTCGAACTGGCGGAAGACCTGGGCTGGGTCGGCCCGGATGTATGGCACGCTCACATGGTACACCCGCGAGCCGAAGAAATTACGCGACTGGGCAAGACGCAGACAGGAGTTGCGCACTGCCCCAGTTCAAATATGCGGCTGGCATCGGGTATTGCGCCCATTCGTGGGTTGTGGGAAGCTGGCGCGCGTCTAGGGTTGGGAGTGGATGGCTCGGCCTCCAACGATAGCTCACACCTGCTGGCCGAGGCGCGCCAGGCGTTGCTTTTGCAGCGTGTCATGGGCAATCCCGCTGCTCTGACCGCGAAAGAAGCGCTGTGGCTGGCAACACGCGGCGGCGCTGCCACATTAGGACGTGACGATATTGGCTATCTCGCGCCCGGCATGGCCGCCGACTTCATTGGTTATCGCCTCGATACGCTCGACCTGGCAGGCGGAGCGGTACACGATCCCCTGGCATCGCTGATTTTTTGCCACCCGCCAAAGGTCGATCTAAGCGTCATCAATGGCCGAGTACGGGTGCAGGGTGGGCAGTTACTCGATGTTGATCTCCCTGTGCTTGTCCAACGGCATAACGCTATCGCGGTTGCGCTTGCAAGAGGGGAACTGGCTTAATTGTATTTCTGCTGAGATCAGGTTATTCCGCTGTCCTCCCGCCATCAACGGGAATCACCTGCCCGGTAATATAGCTCGCGCCCTCGGATGCTAGAAATAGCACGCTGGGAGCCAGTTCGCCTGGTTTGCCGATGCGCTTCATGGGCATGGTGTCGGCTACCAGAGCTTCGGCGCGATCGAGAATGGCTTCGGTCATGCGCGTTCTGAACATGGCAGGAGCGACAGCGTTGACGCGGATGCCGCGATTGGCCCACTCGATGGCGAAGGCGCGGGTGAGGTTGATGACGGCGGCTTTACTGGCATTGTAGCCTACGGTGTTCAATTGACCACCGCCGAAACCGGCGATGGAGGCCACATTGACGATTGCGCCCTTGCCGCGTTCGAGCATGTGCCGCCCGACAACCTGCGACATCAGGAAGGTTCCGGTTATATTAGTATCAATCACCTGCTGCCAGCGATCAAGAGGATGGTTCTCGGCTGGCGCGCCCCATGTCTGGCCGGCGTTGTTGACCAGCACATCGATTTTGCCGCACTTCTCAAGCGCCTGCTGCACCGTCTGTTCCACAGAGGAGGCGTCCGCAACATCACAGGTCATAGCGTAAGCGGAGATGGCGCGTTCTTTCAGAAATTTTTCGGCCTCAGTCAGCCATTGCTCGCGCCGCGCGGTGATGACCACCTGCGCGCCAGCGTAGCCAAATGCGTGCGCAATTTCCAGGCCCAGGCCGCGCGAACCGCCCGTGACGAGGACGACTTCACCCTTAAAATCGAAGTTGACTGTACCCACAGACGCCTCCTGCTTGAAACTTACGAGATGCCATTACATTGACAGGCAACCATATTATGCAACGGGCAGGCGTATAGGCGCAATGAATCACCATTGATGGATACTGTTCTGATACAGTTCATTGAACCATCTCACCATTGTCATTCTGAGCGCAGCGAAGAATCTCAAGCCGACGGCAGATTCTTCGCTGCGCTCAGAATGACAATGGTGAAGCAGGGCTGCCTTTTCGTTCAATTGAAGGCGATCAGTCCAATGCTCCCATGCCTCAAGTTGTAGGTCTGTGCGGCACGGACAAACCTCTTTAGCTGAATTTTTTTACAATTGCGCTGATCTCGCCCGCGATTTCCGCGAAAGCCGCCTGCTTGCGATTGCCAAGAGTAGAGATAGGCCGACCATTTTTGGGGAATCCTTGAATTTCAGCGAATGGAGTTTCGTCTAACATTGCAACGGGACGCAGAAGAATGGGGATGACGGTCGCGGTGCGCGACGCATGTCTTTCAATAGCCCGCCTCGATTCATCGGTGCATTCATTCGATGCCATGTAATCTGAACTAACGAACAGGAGAATGATGTGCGCGGCATTGAGATGTTCCTTCACTTCGGCACTCACTACCTGCCCGCCGATCACTTTGCCGCGATCCCACTCGCTAATGCGATTCTGGTTTCGCAAAACCGCGAGCTGCTTCTTGAGTTGTTCCACCAAAACCTCATCTTCTCTCACATGCGCAAAGGAATAATAAATTGCAAGCGGAGAGATAGGACTGGTTGTTGTGGATGACGAGGGCGCTGGCTCAGGCACTGCTCCGGGCTGATCTTTTGCGGGTTGATGCGGGGTATCCAGTTGCGCGAGTACTTCAAAGGCAAAGGCGGCGGCATGGCTGGCCGCTTTCTCCTGCGAGCCTTGCGCGTCGTATTTGCTTTTATTATCGATGAGATCAGAAATGCCACGAATAATCAATGCCTGAACATGCTCATTGGCGCGCGCCGCCTCAAGAAATCCACGCCCCTCCATTTCGACAGCCAGGGTATCGTTATAGTTCTTTTGCAGAAATTGAAACAGGTCGTTGCTGGTCGATGCGATAACCTTCTCGCCAGCCGCGATAGGCCCGACGAATGCGCGTGGCGCTGGCAGGGATATTTGAGCATAGCCGGGTATTCTCTGCAACCAGGTCTTTTTACGCGCTTCAGCCTTCGCGCGCTCTACCAGGCGAAAGCTGGACATACCGACTTCGGGACGCACCAAAAACCCTGTATCATGTATCTTGCCCGACTCGTAGCCATAGGCCTTTGTCACGGCTACTACATCACCGATTTGCGCGTCTTTCACGCCGCCAGCAACGCCCACAAATAGTATTACCTTTGGATCAAAATATGTCACGGCCCGTTCAACTGCGGCGGCAGACGCGGCGTTGCCTGCCCCAACCTGACCAATCAATACGTCCCACGCCCGACCGTGAGCGGCAAAGTTCCCCCTATCATAGATACTTCCATGATACTCTTCTTCATGGATAGCATCCAGGTGTTCACGCACCGCCATAAATTCAAGTTCAATGGCCGTCAGTATTACCGCCCGGCCTTTTATGCCTGACATGCTACGCTCCTTCTTATGATTCTACAAGGACTCACCATCCATTGATAGTAAAGGCTGCCCGGTAGTGGGGATTGGGATTCGGATTCGGAAAAGCCCCCCTGCTGGTTTTCCGAACTTCAGGCGTCAAAAAACGTACACGCCCGGTTAGCTGACTGAAGTGTGATTGGGCAGGCTTGCCAACAAATAGCCTACGCCTACTTTGGTAAGAATATAACGAGGCCGCGAGGGGTCAGATTCGAGCTTGCGGCGCAGGCGATTGATATTCACCTGGAGCATGTGGCTCTCGCCCAGGTATTCTGCACCCCAGACATGCTCGAGCAGCAAATCCTGAGTGACGATGCGACCCATATTCTGGGCAAGGTAGGCGAGAATGGCATATTCTGTGGGGGTAAGCGTCACCTCTTTGCCCGCCAGCGTCACCAGGTGTTGCGTATAATCAATTGTCAGTTCACCGGTGGTAGTGGCGGCTTGCAGTCCCTGCGCTCCCTCTTTGGAAGCGATTTGCGAGCGGCGCAGCACCGCGCGCACGCGCGCCAGCAATTCTTCGACGCTGAATGGCTTGGTCAAATAATCGTCCGCGCCCAGATCGAGGCCGCGCACTTTGTCCTGGTCTTGCCCACGAGCAGTGACAATAATGATCGGGACGGAGGAAAATTCGCGCACGCGCTGGCACACAGTGAAGCCGTCCATTTTAGGCATCATTACATCCAGCAAGACGAGGTCAAATGGCTGACTTTCAATGTGCGCTAAGGCCCGCTGACCATCAGTGGCAGCAACGACTTCATATCCCTCAAATTCGAGATTGCGTGTCATCAGCCGTAAAAGCTGCGGATCATCATCGGCGGTAAGGATGGTGTTTTTTTTCGCGGGCATGGATGGCCCTCCGTTTTCTCTCTTACAGTTCTTTCTACATCAAAGATTCATCGCTCAAAGGTAATCGCAGGTAGAAGACACTTCCTTTGCCATCTGGCTTATTCTCAGCCCAGATGATACCATGGTGCAATTCGACAATATGTTTGCAAATTGCCAGACCCAGGCCCAGGCCGTTGTCTTCACGTATGAGGCGCGTATCGACACGGTGAAAACGGGTGAAGATGTGTTCAAGCTGATCGGCGGGAATGCCCTGACCTTCATCACCGACACAGATTTCCAGCATGTTTTGAGGAGCATCCGCATTCGCTCCTGACATATCTTGTATCGCAAACCGTGTCTGGACGACGGACCGAATGACCACGCGAATCGATCCACCTTCTGGCGAATATTGTATGGCATTGTCCAACATATTGTCCAGCACCTCGCGCACACGACGCGGATCGGCCAGTACGAGCGGAACCGGGCGGGCGAGCGTTCCACCGGCATCTTCCAGGCGCAAGTGAAAGGTGAAACGACCGGGAGCCTGTGTAGCCACCCGCGCTTCGGTAGATGTGATCGCCTCGCCCACCAGGTACGCCATATCAACCGGTGAAAGCTGAAGCGTAACCTGGCCCGTTTCTAGCTGCGACACCTCGAGCAGCCGCTCAATGATGACTTCCAGGCGGTCACTCGCCTCGTTAATGGCCTGGAGAAACTGGCGTCGCTCCTCACGAGCGAGGTGACGTTCTTGACGAAGCAGCGTCATAGCATAGCCTTTGATGGCGGCAAGCGGGCCACGCAGTTCATGACTGACGGTACCCAGCACATCTGCCTGTAGCGGCTCCCTGCTCTCACTTGTTTCTCGCGTCGTTTGTATTTCAAGTTCCATATGCTTCATTTCATCTCGTCTCGTATAACTCTTTGCAACATACCTGTAACTTAGTATAGAATACAGGTGTTCTCATACGTATCACAAAACATGCGCTGGCGTCACGATTACATCACAGGCTGATAGTTTAGGAACGCATCGAAAGCAAGATGACATCTACAAACACTACCAACAAGCTGACAAGGCTGGCGCGCCTGCTCTGGAGATCACCGCGCATTATACAGCTCCGTCATAGCGCCAATACATGGCGAAATTTGCCATATTCCGGCACTGTGGCACTGATCCTCGGTACGCTGCTGGCAACATTGCTCATCATAGCCCTTGATCGTTCCGTAGTGGCGCTCCTCAATCCAGGGCTGATTTATCTTCCAGTTATCGGCATGTTGGCCTACCACTGGAAGTGGCCTCTGGCGCTGATCGCGGCTATCCTGGGACTCTTCTGTGTCTATTTTTTCTTCATTGCGCCTGCCGATACCTTCAAACCGCTCAATGGGCCGGCTCTCATACAGCTTATCGTACTGGCAGCCGCGATGGGTTTTGTGCTGGCAATCGTGCAGCTTGCCGTGTATGGTCGCGGCAGGGCTGAACACGCGGCAGGACGTTTTGCCGCGCTGAATCGGATTGGGTCGGCGCTGGCAAGCGAATTAGACGAGACGCGCCTGCTGCATTTGATCGCGGAGACGGCGCGCGATTTGACGGGTGCAGGCTTCGCCGCCTTTACACTGCGCCCGCTCAATGAAGTGGGAGAACCCCTGGTGCCGTCCGAGGGGTATCTGTTTCACCTGGCAGCGGCAGTCGGCGTAACAGAGGAGCAAAAGGATTGGTTTCGCCATGTGCCACTGGGCGGTGAGGGTCTGCTTGCTCCCATTTTTCATCATGGCATACCGGTGCGCGTGAGCGATGCGCTGGCCTTTATCCACCATCCTGATGGCAACCCGGGCGGTAAGTTTCGTCCAACTACGGCATACAGGAATGCCGCGCGTCAGGCCGCGCTTGACTACGCCCATGGACACCTGGCAAAGGAGGGGTTACGGTCAATGGGCGTACCAGGAGGGCATCCTTTCGTGCGCAGTTTCCTCGGCGCTCCTCTGCTCGACCGGGCAGGCAATGTGCGCGGGGGGCTGTTATTGGGACATGCAGAGCCGGATAAATTTAGCGCGGAAGACGAGGCGTTGCTAGTAGGGCTGGCGGCGGAGGCAGCGATCACGCTGGAGAATGTGCGTCTATTCGGCGCGGCCCAGAACCAGGCACGCGAACTGGACACCATCTTTGAGAGCATCGCCGATGGCATCACACTGCTAGACGAAGAGGGGCAGATTGTGCGCGAGAACCGCATAGCGCGTCGTTTGCGTGAAAAAGTAGAATCCAGCGGAGAGGAAACGTCCGATCATCAGCAGACGGTGCGAATGCTTTTGCAAAAGTCGGAAGCAGGCAAGGCCGAACAAGGCGTGCAGGTGGCGATTGTCGATGACCAGCAGGATGCGCGCGAATACCTGGTGAATACCGCGCCTTTGCGGCCACCCTCTGCCCCCCTGGCAGGCAAGACGCCTGGGAATACGTCGCGCAATCCTCTGAGCGGGGCCGTCGTGGTCTGGCATGATGTAACAGAGGCGCACAGGTTGCTGAGCGAGCAGCAAGCGCACGCTGGGACCGAGGCTCGCCGCGCCCTGTTGCAAACGGTACTCAATGAATTACCGGGTAGTGTCTACCTGGTGCGTGGACGCGATGCCCGCCTTGTGCTGGCGAATCGCGCCGCGACAGAAGTATGGGGAGCGCGTTGGGAACCAGGGATGCCTCTGAGCGAATTTCTCGCGCAAAACGGCATCCGGGTGCTTCATATCGATGGGCGTCCTCTGGCCCTGGAAGAGTTCGCAACGCTACGCGCAGTGCGAACGGGCATCCCGATTCGCCATCACCAGGAAATTATTCGCCATGCTGATGGCACAACCTTGCCCGTGCTGGTGAATGCAGTGGCTTTAGATGCGCGTGTCTTAGGGACTCACGAAACCCACCTGGAAGATATGGAGCCTGCTGCCATCGTCATCCACCTGGATGTCACCGCGCTCAAAGAGGCTGAGCGCGTAAAAGATGAGTTCATTGGCATCGCCGCGCATGAACTACGCACGCCACTGGCGGTCATCAAAGGTTTCGCGCAGATGCTGATTATGCAGACGAAGCGCGGCAAAGGGCCTGAGCTAGCAGGCTGGCAAACGGAGGCCATCGAGGATATTGACTCGGCAACCAGCCGCCTGGTTGAACTGACCGAAGATTTGCTGGATGTGACCCGTTTACAGGCCGGCAGGTTGGAATTGCAGCTTGCGCCAACCGACCTGGTGGCGCTTGTGAAGCGCCTCATAGCCCGTTTCCAGCTAACAGCCGAGAAGCACAGCATTACGGTCAATGCGATACAGGAACACATCGTGAGCAATGTAGACCCACGCCGTATCGAGCAGGTCTTCAGTAATCTCATCAACAACGCCATCAAGTATAGTCCGGCTGGTGGTGAAATCGCTATCGCGCTCGATGAAGATCAGCAAAACGCTCTCTTCTCCATCCAGGATCACGGCATCGGCATTCCTCAACAGGAGCATGGACGCATTTTTAGCCGCTTCATGCGCGCGGATAATACACAAATGTATGATATTGGAGGAACGGGGCTGGGGCTGTATCTCTGCCGGGAGTTGGTTGAACGTCACGGAGGTCGTATCTGGTTCAAATCGGTCGAAGGCGAGGGGTCTACCTTCTACGTATCACTTCCTTTGTATAGGGAAACATCCAGTTCCGCATAATCCACACCCATTTCCGGGTGATGAAGGTCACTATGCTGCTGGGTATCAAGATTCCACTCCATTATGCGCGCCGCTTTTATAATCAGCATCTGGAGACAGAAGAATAAAAGCATGTGAGGCTCCCAGGGCGGCGCTGCCGCTCTGGGAGCCTCACATGCTTTTATTCTTCTTCCAGGGTGTCTTCTTCCTCTACGCTGACAACTTCGCCGATTTTGAAGGAGGCCATGTTGCCGCGAATCTGCTCCTCGATGGCGGAGGCCACATCGCTGTTCTGGCGCAGGTACTCTTTGGCGTTCTCGCGTCCCTGGCCCAGGCGAATGTCGCCGACGTTGAACCACGCGCCGCTCTTCTTGACCAGGCCCATTTCCAGGCCCAGGTCGATCAGCCCGCCTTCGCGCGAAATACCTTCGCTGTACATAATGTCAAACTCGGCCACGCGGAACGGGGGCGCGACTTTGTTTTTGACGACGCGCACGCGGGTGCGGCTGCCCATCACATCCTGGCCCTGCTTGATGGAATCGGTGCGGCGAATATCCAGGCGCACGGAGGCATAGAACTTGAGCGCTTTGCCGCCGGAAGTGGTCTCTGGATTGCCAAACATCACGCCGACTTTCTCGCGCAACTGGTTGGTGAACATGACTGAGGTGTTGCTGCTGCTGATAGCCGAGGTGAGCTTACGCATGGCCTGGCTCATGAGGCGAGCTTGCAGGCCGACATGCGCGTCGCCCATTTCGCCCTCGATTTCAGCGCGGGGCGTAAGGGCAGCAACCGAGTCGATTACCACCACGTCAAGCGCATTACTGCGTACCAGGGCATCCAGGATTTCAAGAGCTTGCTCGCCGGTGTCCGGTTGCGAAATCAGGAGATTGTTGGTGTCAACGCCCAGGCGAGCGGCATAGGCGCGGTCAAGCGCGTGTTCAGCGTCTATAAAAGCCGCGTAACCGCCCGCGCGCTGCGCGCTGGCGATGACATGCAGGCAAAGAGTGGTTTTACCGGAAGACTCAGGACCATAAATTTCCGTGATGCGCCCGCGTGGAATACCACCAACGCCCAGAGCAAGGTCAAGGGCAATCGATCCGGTAGAAATCACCTCGACTTGGATTTTAGAAACATCACCTAATTTCATTATCGCGCCTTTGCCGAAGCGACGTTCAATCTGGGTGAGTGCCTGCTCAATCGCTTTTTCCCGGTCACTTGTGGCAGCAGACACAATTGTACTGCTTCGATCCACCATAGACTTTTCCTTTTTGCTTAATGGCATGTTCAATCGCAGGGTAGAGGATACCTGCTTCCCTGCTTACCTCCTTTTGATTTGCTGCCGATCCCCTCAAGGGGAGGGGAATATCCCATCGCCTCGTTATGGCAAAAAAATACCAATTCTGTAGGCTCTCACTACAGTGCAGGCCAGATGCTCCCAGGTATATATTCTCTGGCAGTGTTCCGAAAGCGGAAACAGGTAACTCTCCCTAACCTGTACCCATTCAAGGTAGAACGAGTGTACCATATTCCCAACTATATGTCAATAGATTTCAAAGATCGCGCCGACCATCGAGGGCGCGACCCAGGGTGCCTTCGTCGGCGTATTCCAGGTCTCCGCCGTTGGGGAGGCCGCGCGCCAGGCCGGTGACACGCACTTTGAAAGGCTTTAGCTCCTTCAAAATGTAGTTGGCGGTGTATTCTCCCTCAAAGTTTGGGTTGGTCGCCAGGATGATCTCGCGCGCGGAGCCGCTACCTACACGTTGCAGCAGTTCGTCGATGCGCAGGTCTTTAGGTCCCACACCATCAACGGGCGAGATAGCGCCGTGCAGCACATGGTACAGGCCCTTATAGACGCCCGTCTTCTCCAGTGCCAGCACGTCGAGCGGTTCCTCGACTACGCAAATGACATCCTGATCGCGGCTCGGATTGCTACAGATCAGGCAGGGATCGGTTTCGGTGATATTGAAACAGCGCGAACAGTAGATGATGCTCTCTTTGACGCGCATAATGGCTTCGGCCAGGCGGCGTGCCTGGTCGGTCGGGCTGCGCAATACGAAAAATGTCAGGCGCTGCGCTGTTTTGACGCCCACACCCGGCAATTTGGAAAATTCTTCGATTAACGCTGCCACCGGGGCTGCGATGTTGCTCATAGGTTAAAACAATCCTGGGATTTTCATGCCCCCGGTGAGCGCGTTGCTCATCTTCGCCTGCGCCTCTGACACCTTCTCGTGCGCGGCTCTGGCGGCGGCCAGCACCATCACTTCGAGTTCGGCAATATCTTCCGCATTGAAGGCTTCGGGGTCGATCTTGACAGCCGAGATTTCAAATTTGCCGCTCATGGTGATCGTCACCGCGCCACCTCCAGCGGTGCCGGTAAACTGGGTTGCCTCCAGTTCTTCCTGCATTTTGACGAGTCTCTGCTGCATTTTCTGGATTTCACGCATGTTCATGGAAAAGTTTTCGCTCCTTACTTAGGATGAATATCTACAATTTTGGCCGAAAAGGCGCGCATGGCTTCCTGGATCACAGGATCATGATGCACTTTCTGTTCAAGCGTCTCTTTTGACATTATGGGTTTATTCTCTCTCACCATGTTCGTTCTGGCAGGTGTGGATGTACCAGCCATACCAGAGGGACTGGCGTAAAGATCAACAGTGGGCGGGTCCTGTCGTGGTTCGCTACTCTCCGGTTGCTCTTCGCGCAGCGTCGCTGATGGTTTCTCGGACGGAGGCTCGCGGTACGCTGATGGCTGAGTAGTCGGCGGCGCGCCCGTCGAATTGCTGGCCGCGTCAGTCATAGGAGCCAGCGATGGAGATTGGCCGGGCGGCACTAAGCGTACCTGGCAAGGCAGGCCAAATTCCACCTCTAACGCCCACTCCAGATCTTTAGTACGATTCTCGTCCCTGACATATTTATAGTGCGCGGACTTTTCGGTCTGGATCACTACGACTGGATGTTCCGGGCTACCCTCGACGCCTACAACTTTATAATAAGCCATATAGGCAGCCAGCATGGAACTCTTCTGTTTCGTGCGCTTTATCACATTCGCCCAGGCGTTGATGACCTGTTGCGCGGTCAGAGACGATGTTCCGTTATGCGAGGCGGCTGGTGCTGGGGCCACTTCCTGGTGGTCTGGTGCGATGCGTTTCTCTTCTTGCGGGCGCGATGCTTTTTCGGGTGCTGCATTACGCGGAGTATGTGTTTGTTGCGCCGCGCGGGTTGGGTAATCAGCCGGTGTAAGAGGCGGCGGTGGAGCAGTATGACGAACGGATTGCGCTTGCGGGGCAGGCGCTGCCACAGTGCTTGCTCCCGACTGGATGCGGCGGTGCATTTCAATGGCTTCGAGGGCCGCGATTTCCAGGCCAAGCTGCGGCGTTCCCTGATTCTTGAGCGCGAGATCGTTCTGCGCAAAGATGCGCGCGCACTCGGTCAATTCCGCCAGCGTGAAACGCTGCGCCAACTGCTTGATCTCGTCTATCTCATCCTGCATTAGATCGAGAATGGCGGCGGTATCCGCGCCTGCCCCCGTGAGCATGAGGGCGCGCCAGTATTCCATGACCTGCAAGTTGAGCTGGCGCAGGTCCGCGCCGTCCTCTGAAAGCTGGTTGATGAGGTGCAATACGGCAGAGCCATCGAGTTCGGCGATAGCGGTGACGAATTTGGAGATGGCGCGCGGGTCGGCAATGCCGAGCATGGATTGCACCTGGGGCAACGAAATTTCGCTACCAGCGTAAGCAATAGCTTGATCGAGCAGGCTCAGGGCGTCGCGCATTCCTCCGGCGGCGGCTCTGGCGATCAGTTCAGCAGCCGGGCGTTCGAGTTTAACATCTTCGTGTTGTGACACGTAGAGTAAGCGCTCGACGATATGGCGCGTGGTGATGCGCTTGAAGTAATATGGCTGGCAACGCGAAATGACGGTGGGCAGCATTTTATGCACATCGGTAGTCGCCAGCACAAAAATAGCGTACTCTGGCGGCTCCTCCAATGTTTTGAGCAGGGCATTAAAGGCTTCGGTGGTCAGCATGTGCGCTTCGTCAAGCACGTAGACTTTGTATTTGCCGGTGGATGGCGGCACCATAATGCGGTCGCGCAATTCGCGGATATTGTCGATGCCACGATTGGAGGCGGCGTCGATCTCGATGACGTTGAGCGAATTGCCCGCCGTGATCTCGCGGCATGGCGTACATTCGTTGCACGGCTCGCCATCATGGGGATTCTCGCAATTGACGGTTTTGGCAAGCAGGCGGGCGGTGCTGGTTTTGCCTGTGCCACGCGGGCCGGTAAACAGGTAGGCATGGCTCATGTTGCCGCTTTTCAGGGCGTTTTTGAGCGTCTGGATGATTGGTTCCTGACCAATCAGATCATCAAATGTTTGTGAGCGCCATTTTCGGTAGAGTGACTGTGAGGTCATGCTGCGACTCCCGCCTGCCTGCCAATTGACGGGTCTCGAACTCCCGCCGGAGTGATGAGTTGACACGAAAAACCGATTTTCGCCCGGTCCTGCCGATCAGCGCAATCAGGCTGCCCTACGGCACCCAGAGAGGTCCATTTACCGTTGCTTCCTCACGAACCTGGCGGGGTTCATAGACATCTGCCGCGCAGGACCCGATTACGCCGATCGGCAGGACCGGAAGAAAACCGGCCTGTTCCGATTTTTCTCTGCGGAACATCTGTATTGTACTCCTGTGGCGGCTAGATGTCAATTGTTTTTAACCCTGCACCTGGGAGTTACGCATATACATATTAGGGACTGCGCCCTCCATCCTGGTCAAAAGCAATCCGCTGTCATCTGTAAAGCTGTCTGTATAGATCATAATCAGATCGACGAGTGTCCAGATGCCGAAACCGCCGAAGGTGAGCAACATGAAGATACCGCTCACAACATGCCCGGTGTAGAAGCGATGCACGCCAAGCCAGCCCAGGAACATGCATAGCAATGCCGTGGTACTCCAGCTTCTATTTCCACCCATCACCGGTTGATGGTTGAGCGGGCGACCATAGTTGTCCTTGAAATCGCCAGTGATAATCATTACCAGGTCAACGAGCGCCCAGATGCCAAAGCCTCCGAAGGTGAGCAGCTGAAAGATACCGCTCACAACCCGTCCGGTATAGAAGCGATGCACGCCGAATGTGCCTAGAAAGTGGCACAACAATACTGTTGCCAGCCAGTTCTTCTGTGGCCCCATTCCCATCATCGCGCCGGGATATTGAGAATATTGCGGCGACCAGGGCTGTTGCGGCGCTTGCCGCTCTTGATATTGAGGCGGTGGCTGTGGTGGCGCTTGCCATTGGGCCTGTTGCGGCGACCAGGGCTGTGGTGGCGTTTGCCATTCAGCTTGCTGCTGCTGCTGCTGTTGTTGCGGCTCTCGCGGGTCGTAAGGTTGGAAATTGTCCATGACTACTTTCTCTCTTCCTTCTCTTAATTGGCGGCTTTTTCAGTGGGCGGCGGACGCGATCAATCGCGTCCCTACAGATATTTCCCGATAAGCAAACTATATTTTTCTCTAGCTTCAGGAGGAATCTTGCTATGATCTGTCATAATTGCTGTTGCCAGGGCGGAGGGGCATTCACAGATGTTCGCGCTGCGATCAGCAGGAATCTTGCGGGCAACACTGCGCAGGATACGCTGGGCGTTGGCAACATTGGCGCTCAGGTTGCCGATAACCATTTCGACGGTGACGGATTCTTCCGATTCGTGCCAGCTATCATAATCGGTGGCGCAAGCGATAACAGCATAGCACAGTTCAGCCTCGCGCGCTAACTTAGCTTCCGGCAGCGCGGTCATGCCGATGATATCCATACCCCAACTACGGTAGGTACGCGACTCGGCTCTGGTAGAGAATAGCGGACCCTCCATACAAACGTAGGTGCCGCCCTCATGCACCTTTACATTGCCCAGTTCGCGCGCCGATTCTAACAAAAGTCCGCTGAGCGTGGGGCAAAATGGGTCGGCGAAGGTGCAATGCACGACGATACCGCCTTCATAGAAGGTGTTCACGCGACTCTTAGTGCGATCAAACAACTGGTCGGGGATAACGAGGTCACGCGGCGCGATATGTTCGCGCAGGCTGCCAACGGCGCTGACCGAAATCACCCACTCAACGCCCAGGCTTTTCAAAGCCCAGATGTTGGCGCGCGCGGGAAGTTCGGTGGGCGAAATGCGATGCCCCCGCCCATGACGCGGCAAAAAAGCCATCGAGACGCCTTCGACTTTGCCAACCGTGATGACATCGCTCGGATCGCCAAAGGGGGTTTGTATCATGACCTCTTCCACGTCGGTCATCCCCTCCATGCGATAGAGTCCGCTGCCGCCGATGACACCAATCTTCGCCTGTGGCATGTATAGTCTCCTCTTCTTGATTGCCTAGTTTCTCGCCGCCTGCGCATCCACTTACAATACTGTACGAATATATTGTAACTTACCTACCTTAAAGATCACACCATTTTGAGCGGGTACGATAAAATCAATGCTGGTGATGCGTTGAGCCTCGCCTGCTTCTCCTTGTGGATAGAATGAGACGCCACCCTGCTGGATGAGACGGCGGGCGTCGCTTTTGCTTTTTGCCAGGTGAAGCAGGCGCGGCGTAAATCCGCCTCTTTCTCGACTTGCGCCACGCCCCGGTGCAGCAGGCGCTCTATCGCCTCGCCCGTTACCTGTAGCTGTACCATCACGACAACGCCCTCTCGCTATACGACTGATTGAATCTATCTTCCAGCCAGCATTGTAACAGAAGAGAGGGAAGTCGTCGAGTAGAAGAGGTTTGATAATGGTATTGTCAAGTTTCCTAACAAAATTCTCAGTAACCTTAACAGTTACTCGGCCTTTCTTAATTCGCTTTCTATATAGCCCAGGCCATCTTTAAATTCTTTGATATACTTACAACTATAAGAAGCTAGCTCTGTTTTGATGCGCTGATAGCTGAAAGCTTCTGCATCTCTGCTTAGGAAGAGCTTAGTTCCTTCATATGGTCTACGTCTCAGGTCAGCAATTATCGTGCCATAGACAATGCTATCCTCAATACTTGTGCTTAGCTGGTCTTTGTAAGCCAGGGCCAGGTTAAAGTTTGAAATATCTAGCTCAAGCAATCGACCTACTTTTAATATCCGTTCGAGTACCGATAGTAGACGATCTGGCTCATCTCTAATAGTATTTTGTAAGAGCTGTAGGACCGGTTCTAAACTGGCTGCGAACTGCTGGTATGGCGCTGATCTTCCAATGTCCTGTAGAGTCGGGATCAAAGATTTGTGAAGTTCTTCTCGCTTTCTAATCTGACGAGTAACTTTAGAAAGAGACTCACTTATTGAGAAGCCAGGTAAAGCAAACTCTACTTTATTATGTTCTGCAAGTTTGAGAATCTCGTTAGCCGCTTGATGTTGCTCCTGCTCAAAGGCTAATTCCAGGATAAAATTCGTCTCTACATAAACAATCATGCTTCCGCCTCAAATAGCGCATATGCCCCTTTAATTGCTTCATCAAATCCTGACAGGGCAAGTGTCTTTTCGGGTTCCTCATCGCTATTGTGTGATTTGATGGTGAGTTGGTTTAGCCAGCGAAGCGCAAGGATTTCAAATTCTGCCTCGTACAACCTCTCGCCGGGTTTTCTATCGGAGTAGCGGGCTACGACATTCTCCATAGGGAAGGTGTACATTGGAGGAGCGTCAAGATTTTCATATTTTGAGTCTTTCCACAAAAATCCGACATCTTGCGAAAGAAGCATGAAAAAAGGTACATGAACAGGTACGCCGAAATCTGCCAAATTGCGACGTATTTGTGTAGCTTCATCAGGAGACAGATTTCGTAAGTTTTTCACTTCTACAACAGCTATAGTATCGCCGTCAGGACTCTGTATCAGGATGTCCACAATACGCCGTGAAGTTGTCATATGTTATTTCCTTCTAACAAGAGCGTTCAACAGCTATCTCTCATCCCCCGTATTATACCTTACTTTGCTGCCAAATACACCCATTGGCAGGTTCCTCCGCTCTATAAGCAACAAACCGATTCGTCCGAGCTTTGCTGTGGTTTCCCATAATTGGACGCGCTGCCTGCGATAATCAAGAGGGCGATAAGAAATGTCGAACAATACCTGGTTCAGCTATAGATTTTCCTCACTCAGCCTGTTATCATGACTGCTGATTCTCCGCCTCAACCGCAATCACAACAGCCTCTAACCATCGTCTCTTCTCTTCAGGTAGGCCAAGATACACTTCCAATAGCGATTCTAGCCGCGCACCATTTACATCTTGATGGGTCGCTGCAATCAGTTGGGCAAGAGGAATATTAAGCACTCGCGCAAGACGACGTGTATTCTCTAATGATGGCCGTCTGTTCTCATAGAGCCATGAATAACATGTGTGGCGCTGGACACCGACCGATGACGCAAGAGCTTGAACGGTCATATTGCGCCTCTTCATTGCAGGATAAAGAATATCTGCTAGTTGCCCGCGTCTTGTAGTTTCTGACATGTCTGCATGATAAACGGTAATATTGTTACTGCACTATACTTAATACGTGTTGCTGTGTTACAATTATATTGTCGGAAGAGAAATACCGAGACTTGAGAGGACGGAAGATTGGGGCATGAGAAATCAAGAAGCTATGAGTACTAACCACAGGCAAAAAGAACCATTGATTACGTTATACGCTAAAATATGGGAGCTGATAGCTATTGAGACAGCCGTCACAACCTATATTCGCCTGTTGAAGATAACGATACCTCCTTCCTCAGAGCGAACCGAGGTTATCATGATGTTGCAATTATTTCGGAAACGCTACGAAGAGCCGTTAAGACTTTGGGAAACAAAATCCTCTAAGATAAAAGAAAAAGATGCTCTGCTTCTGGTTCAGGCTACAAAGTCCGAATTGCTGGCATTTGGGTCGGCTGTAATCGGTTATATTGCTTTATCGAATGCTGTAGTTGAGCCATATCCTATTTGCTCAGAAGTTATAGGCCACCTGGTGAGGTTTCAGAAACGCTACCTGGAAAACCCTCAGCCTTTCGTTGCCCCTTTGAGTGACTGACAATGCGGATCTAATATAACGAAACTTCTCTGCATTTCTCAACTTTCAGGTAGCCTCTACGCCGCCGCTTGCCCGCCACTTAGACCAACCTTGACCGCTACCAGTTGACCATTTTCAACAGTGACTTCTACCGTATCGCCTGGCTGGAAAGCGCCGCGCAGCAGGCACTCTGCCAGCAGGTCATCGAGCATACGTTGTACGGTGCGGCGCAGGGGACGCGCGCCGTAGGCCGGATCGTAGCCATGTTCAACCAGCAGCGCGCGGGCCGCGTCACTGATGTGAAGCGTGATGGATTGTTCGGCGAGGCGCTGACAGGTTTTTTCGAGCATCAGGTCAACGATGTCGCGCAGGTGTTCTGGCTCCAATGCATGGAAGATAACCACTTCATCGATACGATTGAGTAGTTCGGGGCGAAATAGCTCTTTCAAAACTGGTAATACCTGCGCTTGCATACGCAGAGCGGCGCTGGTCTGCTGCTCCCGCTTATTTTTGCGTACTGGAACAAAGGACATGTCGGTAGCTTTCAGATGCGATGTTCCAGCGTTAGAAGTGATGATGATAAGGGTGTTTTTGAAACTAACACTGCGGCCCTGCGCATCGCTCAGGCAACCATCATCGAGAATTTGTAGCAGTAGGTCGTAAACGTTGGGATGCGCCTTCTCGATTTCGTCGAAGAGGACGACGCTGTAGGGATGGCGGCGCACGGCCTCGGTGAGCTGCCCGGCCTGGTCATAGCCGACGTATCCCGGAGGCGAACCGATCAGGCGCGAAACGTGGTGACTTTCCATAAATTCGGACATATCCAGTTTCAACATGGCTTCCTCATCGCCAAAGAGGGTTTCTGCTAAGGCGCGCGCCACCTCGGTCTTGCCAACTCCGGTTGGGCCGACAAACAAAAACGAGCCGATGGGGCGGCGACTATCCCGCAGGTCCGTGCGAGCGCGTCGCACAGCACACGCAACGGCCTGCACCGCTTCATGTTGCCCGATGACGCGCCGGTGCAACTCTTCTTCCAGTTTGAGCAGCCGCTGCGCCTCTTCCGTCATAATACGCGCTGCCGGTATGCCTGTGCGAGCGGCGACAACCCCGGCGATCACGTTTTGATCGACTAGCGGACGTTCTTGCAGCCGCCGTGCCTGCCACTCATGTTCAGCCTCGGCCAATGCCTGGCTCAGTTGTTTTTCCGCGTGGCGTTGTTGCAAGGCCAGGGCAAAATCGCGGCGCTGGATAGCCGCATCTTTGTCGCGTTGTGTGGAAACTAGCTCTTCACGCAGTCTGCGCACTTCGTCGGGAGCCATTGAGCAATTGGAACGCACGCGCGCCGCCGCCTCGTCGATCAGGTCAAGAGCTTTATCGGGTTGGCACCGATCATATATATAGCGCGTGGACATCTGCTCAGCGGCGGTTAGCGCGTCATCAGTGATGGTCACTCGATGATATTCCGCGTAGTGAGGACGCAGGCCGCGCAGCACTTCCAGCGTTTGTTCAGGCGTCGTCTCATTGACCATGACCGGCTGAAAGCGGCGTTCCAGGGCCGGGTCCGCCTCAACGGTTTTGCGATAGTCGTCAAGCGTCGTAGCTCCGATGCATTGAAATTCTCCGCGTGCCAGCATGGGCTTAAAGAGGTCGGCGGCATCGACAGACCCCTCGGCTACGCCCGATCCAACCAGGGCGTGCAGTTCATCGATGACGATAATGATACCTGGGGAATTCTGGACTTCCTCCATGATAAGCTTCAAACGCTCCTCGAAGTCGCCCCGGAAGCGCGTGCCGACGGTCAGCAAACCGACATCTAACGACACCACGCGGCGCTGCTGCAAATTCTCAGGTACGCGCCTCTGGATGATACGCACGGCCAGCCCTTCGGCGATGGCCGTTTTTCCCACCCCCGCCGGTCCAATTAACACGGGATTGTTCTTGGAGCGGCGCGAAAGTATTTGCATGACGCGCTCTAGCTCGGCTTCGCGCCCGATCATGGGATCGATCATGCCGTTGAGCGCAGCCGTTGTCAGGTCACGACTGACCTGGTTGAGCGTGGGAGTTTCGTGGTAGCGGGCCTGGTATTGCGCGACAAATAGAGCGTATTCGCGTCCCAGGCTCAACAGTGTTTCGACCTCTTTACGCACAACTGCCAGCGAGAGGCCGAAGCTTGCCAGCACTCCTGCCGCGAGGCCGTCTTCATCGCCAAGCACACTGAGCAGCAGGTGTTCGACACCGGTGTGTTGTTGTTCCATACGCGTAGCTACCTGTTGGGCGCGTTCCAGGACGGCGCGCGCCGCCTGCCCAAAGGTTGGCTGGCTCAGAATGGCCTTATTCCCGCGCCCGACCACAAATTCCAGGCTCTCCCGCAGGCGCGAAGAACTGACTTTCTGCCGCAATAAAACGCACTCGATGATGGGATCGTGCATTTTCAACATGCCCAACAGCATGTGTTCGGGTCCAATTAGCCTATGCCTGAGTTGCAAAGCCTCCTGGCGTGATGCAAACAGCGCCTGGCGGGCCTCTTCGGTATAGCGTCCAGATTGGCTCATGGTGGAACTCCTCACTAAATTTGCGAATCGCCTGCCACATCCGTGATATGAAAAGCTATCGGATAAAGAGGACGGTTCGGTGAGGTCATGGACCAGGTAGAGTAAAAATAGGGTACAAAGTCCTCTTCCCAGGGCGGGGCAGAGCAACGGCCTTTCATTGGTAAGTGTTTTGGGAAAGGAAGCGATCAGGCGACTGTCATTCTGCGCTTTGCCTGTCATTCTGAGCGCAGCGAAGGATG
>JBOGTO010000480.1:0-7689 GCA_050695155.1 Ktedonobacteraceae bacterium | reverse complement strand
GTTTCATAGCGTGCCAGTTCGCGAGGCTAAAGAGGCCGCTTCCCGCTTGAGGGATTGAAACGACGATGGGTCCATGGGTGGCATACGGATTCCAAGGCTAAAGAGGCCGCTTCCCGCTTGAGGGATTGAAACGCAAGACCTCCGTGATTATAGGTGTTCCGTTGCACAGGCTAAAGAGGCCGCTTCCCGCTTGAGGGATTGAAACTATTCTACTACGAAACCGAGACCCATTATAAACATCGGCTAAAGAGGCCGCTTCCCGCTTGAGGGATTGAAACACAATGACTGCCGTTGGCGTCGGGACTGCGATACCGCGGCTAAAGAGGCCGCTTCCCGCTTGAGGGATTGAAACCAGCCGGTTCAGTTCTGGTCATGAGCGAGCTGCGGAGGCTAAAGAGGCCGCTTCCCGCTTGAGGGATTGCAGCGGCCAGGGAGAGTTCGCTTTCCTTTCGCAGCCCGTGCCGTCAGAGGTGGGTCTTCGTTCTGGGATATACTATCTGGCCCGGTCGGTGGGGGCTACGAGGACGCCCGCAAGGGGCCACCCCTCACCTCCGCTCCACCCCCGTCCTTACAATGACTACGCCCCCACTCCCCCTGACTGGCGCGCGGTGGGCATTTTGCCTGTATCCAGAAGTGTACGAAAGGAGTATCATAGTAGCGGAGAAATAGCATCGGGAAAGGAGCAGTGGAGATGGACAAACAGGATGGCGAACAAAAGACACCCCATAAATATCACAGGCGGTCAACTCGTTTACGTGGGCATGATTACACCTGGACACGAGCCTATTTCGTCACGGCGCGGACCCAGACGCATGATCCAATTTTTGAGGTTCCAGCGCTTCACAAAATTTTAGAAGATACCTGGTATGCTTTGCCCCAACGGTTTCCAGGCGTAACACTGGACGCTTTTGTCATTATGCCTGACCACGTACATTTCATTATCTGGCTCAATGGGCTGGTCAAACCGGCTCCCACCCTGGGACAGGTCGTGGGAGCATACAAATCAATTGTCATGGTCGCATGGATTCGCCACTGCGAAGCTGCCCATATCTACAACGGCGGCTCCTTCTGGCTCACCCGCTTCTACGACGAAGTCATCGACGGCAAAGACGCCCTCGAAATCATCCGCTTCTATATCCGCAACAACCCCTCAGCGCTAGACAGCAGAGAGGGTTGAGGGGTCGGGACGTAGTCATTGTAAGGACGTGGGTGGAGAGGAGGTGAGGGGTGGCCCCTTGCGGGCGTCCTCATTCCCGGTGACTCGGGCAATTGTCTCAGGCTATACGTAGTCATTGTAAGGACGTGGGTGGAGAGGAGGTGAGGGGTGGCCCCTTGCGGGCGTCCTCGCTCCCCTGGATGCATCACACAGATTGAGGGGTCGGGACGTAGTCATTGTAAGGACGTGGGTGGAGAGGAGGTGAGGGGTGGCCCCTTGCGGGCGTCCTCGTCCTCTCCCATGTGGGCCGCCGTCTCAGGCGGTACATTTACCTCACCAATTGCGGGCAACCGCTCGCGCCCGGCGTTGCTTTCTGTGTTGCCTGTGGTGCTCAGGCGCAAGATGATCTACTCATGGTCGGCCTGGTCGCTGGCTCTACCGCTAATCAGTCGAGGCGTAATCGCCTGCGGCAGGGCAGGAGACCGGGAGCCACGCTGCGCGGGTGTGGCTGTCTCTTGCTCGTCCTGGCGGTGCTTGCCGGACCCTTCATCGGCGTGGCGTTGACCTCCGGCGGGTTGCATTTGATCTTCGCGTATGTGGCCGGAGGGCTGGTTCTGTTCTTCTGCCTGCTGTTTTTGATTGGGATGCTCGCAACAAGGCGCGGACGAGAGGCATTATCGGAAGGTTGTCTTGAGGCCATCCTGAGCGGCTTTCTCGGCGGTTGATGTGGAATCTTTGCTCTGTACCGACTCGCTTCCCCGTTCGTTCTCGTCGTTGTCTCGTTGAGGGCGTTTTTTTCTGGCGTCACGCACGGGGCTATGGTATATTACTGGCAATCGAGACGTGACGCATAGTGATGCAGTCTGATCGTCGCTGTAATAGCGCGGGAGAACCTGACTATCCAGAGCAGAGAGGGGCGCAGATGCAAACACCGCCATTCGCGCGCATCATCACCTTTGGCCCGCTCGAATTGTTGGGTCGCGTGGATGCGATTGGTGAGGATGCTAAGATGCGCTATGCGCCGCTCTCAACTGACAGGCTGAATGGGCGCGGCGCTACGGCGGCCTTTGCCTTGCTGAAAATCTTGTTGTGCCAGCCGCAACGCCACGCGCCGCGCGACCTGCTGATGGAATTATTATGGCCGGAACAGGCGCATCGCCGGGCGGGGGCGCGACTGGATGATGCCGCCTCGGTGTTGCGCACACTGTTGCGTCCGACCAGTGGGGAAAATCCGTTGGAATACCGGCATAGCAACCGGGATAGCGGCAACAGCTATCACCTGGCCCCCTACCCGTTGATCTGGGTCGATGCCGATGCGTTCGAGTGGTATGTGCCGCAGGCGTGTCGCCTGCAACGCTTTGGCGAGAATGCGTTGCCTCTGTGGGAAGGCGCTTATCATCTCGCGTCACGCGGCGCGTTCCTGGCCGATGAATTGTATAGCGAATGGGCCAGAGAACGGCGCGCCCTGCTGGCGGGCCACTACCGCCAATGTGTGCATGAAATGGCGCGCCTGTACCGCGAAGGTGGCGCGCGAGCCGATGCCGAGCGTGTGCTGCGGGAACACCTGGTACGAGAACCAGTGGACGAGGACGCGCTGCGCCCGTTCATGGAATTGTTAGGCGAACAAGAACGCTACCAGGAGGCGCTAGACGCCTACCAATGCGCACAGGAGACGCTGGCGCAGGAAGGCCGCGCGCCCGATGAGCGAACCTGGGACATCGCGGAATACCTGCGCACTAAAAAGATTACGCGAACACGGACATCAATAGCGCTCTCAATTACATCGCTGGAACCGGGCAAAACTATATCCCGAAACCATCCGTCTCCATCTATTCCCCTTTCCGCGCAGCCACTCCTACAGGCCGGGCAAGCTCTATCGGATATGGATATGCTGCGCGTCCTGTTCGCCTTAGAAGAGAGGCCAGACATGTCGCACCTTTCGCGTCGCCAGCTACTAGAATTAGGTATTGCCGCTTTCATCACCCGCCTCGCAAAACTGGATGGTAAGCACATCTCTGCGGTAGAACGCGAAGAACTGGGTCACGCGCTCGGCGAAAGTGTGGCAGCCGGGTGGAAGCTGTTTCATAGAGCAGGGAATGCCGAGGTGCTAGCGATGGGGCAAGTTCAGCTTTCTTTGATTCATGAAGCCCATGCATTTGTTAATTCTTATTCCTTGCCATATCTCTACAGGGGTACATATGACCTGATAGGTATAGCGCTTCACTTTCAGGAGCGTAACGAGGAAGCTTTGCAGGCATATCACAATGGGTACATTGCTGCACTGGCTACAGGCGATTCCTGGCATATTGCCGCTAATTTAATTTCTCAAGCAGATAGTTATCATGCACTTGGTCAATATACTACAGCTATCCAAACGCTAGAAGAAGCCTCACGCATCATTGAAAAGGCTCACGATGAAGCTTCTATGCGCCTAAAAGCTCATTTACTTTCTTGCTGGGCAGACAATGCTATGATGATTCAAGATGATCGGACAACACAGGAAAAGCTTGATGAGGCACAAGAGTACATCGATCCGGCTGTCCCTAACGAAGAATTTGATCGGGCCGCCTGGTTACTCATAGCCGGAAAATATTCACTTAATACGAGAAACTATACAGCAGCAAAAACCTATCTTGAAGAGGCACTCACAGAAATTCCTGAACAATGGCTTCTGCGTCGAGCCATGACTGCGATGGGTCTGGCTATGGCCTACGCGCGCTTGAGAGAACGAGATTGCAGCCTCGCTATTGCAAAAGATCTGGCGCTACAGATTAAAACCCTCGACGCTCAAATGACAAATCAATGGTTTAGTGACTATCTGCAACAGGATTTACTTAAAATATTTCCAACCGATAAACAGGTTCAAAACTTTGTTGCAGATACCCGTCAGCAACTTCTTCAACAGCCAAACTTTATGCGTTTGAATAAGTGAGGATATTTTCACCCGAAAAATGAATCTACAAACAATGCTCAATATGGAAAACGTTCAATAAGCAAAAGTCCTCCACACAGATCTTCATACCATATGCGACCTGCCCCCTGTAGTTGCTCGACACACCACGCTCCTACTGCTTCAAGTTTAGCACGAGTAAATAACTGCTGGTGTCCAAGTGCCGCTTCTGGTTCATCAGTTTCGTAGGGTACAGCAAAAATGAGGCGATGCGCTGTTACTTTCAGCAAATTTGTAAGAACCTGATACATGTTTTTTTCATTGATATGTTCAAGTACATGCAGAGCAGTTACTGTATCAAACATACCAATCGCGCTAAAATCACCTGCGAGCAAATCAGCTTGAATATATCGAACATTAGTCAATTGGTGTTGGGCAGCAATTTCTTGCCCTATTTTGAAAGCATCTGGATCAATATCAATGCCTACCGCCTCGCGCATAAATGGTATTCGTTCGGCAAGTAGAAGCGATAAAAGTCCGCTATTACATCCTACATCCAGGAAGCGCTCCCCTACACATAATTCACAGACTCGTTGATAAAGCGTGGCAAAAACTCCAATTGTTCCATAGTCAGGGAGATTAGAAGGAATCGCGCTGCCTAAGTAGACAAGCAAACGCTGCAAGGTATTCGCGCCGAAATAATTCCAGGCTCGTCGAACATCGCCAGGGTAAACAGTTCCTCCTATAATGCCTGCTAAGAGTTCACCCAGTTGTTCACTATGCGGGATAATATTGAAAGGTTTAAGTTCCTGAACAAGATAATGTACGATGTTTGAGTTAATCTCTTCTGGTTTGAACGAGTGAACAAGAATTGTCTTAGGCTCTGCTTCTCTTGTAAAAAGTAGGAAATGTGTGGTTTGCTGCGCCTGATAGCCTCCTTCGGCGAAACGCTGTTTGAGCGATGTTTGATTGACTCCATGACCATTTACCACGATCACCTCGCCCACGCGAACGCTTCTCTCCTGAATCGGGATTTTTTTCGTTTGATACGCAGGAGCGTTAGCAACAGGTTGATTATCGATCATTACGTCTCCTTTACGTTTTCCACAAATTTGTCCTGCATAACTTATCTCTGGCTATTGTATCACGCATCTGAGCCACTACCAGAAACGTAACATTCATGCTCAGCGAAGGAACGACGAGAACAATAGCTATTTAATCGCCCTTACAAGCAAGAATAGCGAGAAGTTCGATTACATGGGCGCGAGCTAGAGCAAAAACGAGTAGAGTGGAATGCTACGCTTGTTCTTGTCAGGAACGGATGGCTATCCTTTTCTGGCCGTATCTCTCCAGAGATACATATATGGATGCAGCATTGCTATAACCCGGTTCATCTGGGGAGTGGGGCCATCCTGACATGTAGGGACGCCCCTTGTGGGCGTCCGGCCCCACCCATCATATGACTGCGCTACAGCAGTATAGCAAATAACAATCAAGGAAGGACGCAACATTCATGGACGAACGCGAGAACAAAAGCGAAGTGGCGCGTATCATGCGACAGATTGAACTGGAGTACGAGGCGGCGCAGCGTAGCATGTACGGCTATGCGGCTGGCGCGGCAAAACATGAGTTTATCACGGCGCGCATGGAGAATATCGGGCATTGTCATGAGCAGTTGAAAACGCTGGTGGGCGAGGAGCAGGCGGTGGTGGCTCTGGCGCAAGCGTTGGAACAGGCTGACAACGATGCGAAAGAGGCAAAACAAGAGGGATGATTGGTGAGGAAAGAAGACGGCAAATGCAAATATATGAGCAAGTGGAACCTTTCATTACTGTGAAGCAGCTTGCGGTGGGAACGGTGATTGCCTACCGGCTGCGTCCCGCTCAGCGACCCGCCAATCCGGGGGAAAGGTGGCGCGGCAAGATCATTGAGACGTTTCAAAGAAGAGACTCCATGCTGGATGTGGTGCTGGTAGAAATCCTGGACAGGGGCTACGAAGACGAAATTGAAACAGTCTTGCTCGAGCAGATCGTTGAGGTTGAAAGGAAAACTTGTTGAAACAATTTGGCATCTGCTATAATGTCTTCAATATATTTTTTAGCGCATTACGTATCAATATGACTCGTATCTACCGGGGAATGCGATATAGCGCATCCCCTTTATGCATACACGGACACTAGCGAGGATGGGCATGACGACAAACGCCAGACTACAGGGTTCACTTAATGAGTTTGGCCTGCTGGAAGTCTTGCAGATGATGGACTTTGGGGGGATGACAGGCGCGATCCACCTCAAGCAGCAATCCACAGAACGTATAGGAATTGTTTACTTCCACGAAGGCAAGCTGGCGGGTTGTTCTGAACTCGACCCTGGCGCTTTGACGCTGGGCGACATTTTGCAGCAACTGGGCATGGCGCATAGCCAGCATATCGAGCGCGCCTTTTCCATGCAGATGCAGGACCCTTTCGGCAAACGTATCGGCGAGCGTTTGATCGAGATGGGGGTCATTTCGAATGAGCAGTTGCGCGAGGCGTTGCGCACGAAGGCGCTGTGGACGGCGCGCGAGCTGGCTTTGTGGAGAGAAGGAACATACGAGTTTGTTCCCAGCCCGGTAGCTCAATCCAAATCGACGCTGCCCTATGGAGAAGATGCGCTCAATTTAGAGGTCATGGGCGTGACGATGGAGATGGTGCGCTACACTGACGAGTGGGAGCAGCTTAAAGTCTACTTCCCTCAGGGTATGCAAACTATCCTGCAAACTGCCCCGGCCATCTCCTATGCTTTGCAGGTAGACGCGCGCACGGTGGAACTGGTGGGTGGCATTAATGTCTATCACAGTGTGCGCCGTATCGCCAGTGGCATCCGGCGTCCCGAACTGGATGTCGCGCGCGATCTTGCCTATCTCATGCAGCATAAATTGGTCGGAGCGGTTTTCCAGCAAGAATATGCGACGCCTTATCCCACCACCACGAACGGGTATTATGGTGTGAATGGCAACAGCGCCGGGCGCGATAGTGGCGTGCATCTGCCTGGCCCTGCTGAACGCCTGCGCATGGAGAGTTTTGGACTGCTCGACCTCATCAGCCGCATGGAACAATCATGGAATACGCGCCGCACGCCCGAAGAACAACTTGTCGCACTGGTCGAATTCGTCAACTGGACGATGGACGCGCTGGCCGATACCTGTCGCGCCAACGGCACCGAGCTTGACTCCAACACCTTAGAAAACCTGCTGACGCGCCACAACTTGCGTTACATGGGTACCTATCGTTTTATCATCGCCAATAACAATATCGACAGGGACAACTTTACCGCCCTGTGCCACGAAATACTCCAGGGTGACATCCTGAAGTCTACCGACTTCTTCGAGGAGGCCTCAATCGTGGTGCAACGCATCCTGCTGTGCATCTTCGACTCCATCAATGGGCGTGTGGCCTCCCTCTACGAACGCCTCGAAAACCAGGAAGTCTGGGAAGCCATGTTCACCCAGTTCGGCCTGCCGAGGGAGAAGTAGCGACGAACCATATGAGACATCCCTAATTTTTGAAAAACAGGAATACTCTGAAAAGGCGAGGGAGCAGGCAAAAAAGCAAGAAGGCAAAAAAGCAAGAAGGCGACCGCAAGGGTCGCCTCTACTAAGGAC
>JBOGTO010000479.1:0-4218 GCA_050695155.1 Ktedonobacteraceae bacterium | reverse complement strand
GTGGATTCGAGTGCGAAGTATACCTGCGGGCCAAAGGGAGCGCGATAGGCACCGGTACCGGGCTTGTTGGTCTGTACCACATCGCAAAGGACATCGATGTGAGGACAGCGATAGATGGCTGCGAAATGGAAGATACTGAAGCCTGCGAGAGGATTGGGGTAAGCACCCGAATCAAGAATCATCCTGGCCTGAATTGCGGTGAGCGTCCCATCCCTCTTCGCGCCAAGTTTGACGCTGATAACGGTTTGTGGCGCAGGGTTGCCTGCCAGGAGGTCTTCCTGGCGCGTATAGATCAGGCGCACCGGCTTGCGCAGGCGGGTTGCAATGGCGGCTGCCAGCGGTTCAAGCAGGGTTTCCTTGCCGCCAAATCCGCCACCGATGAATACCGGCTCGACGTGAACCTGCCGCTCAGGCATTTCGAGCGCCCTGGCAACTGCCGAGCGGACATTGAACAATCCCTGCGTGCTGGACCAGATCACCAGGTGATGATTGGAAGAATCGGGCGAAACCGTGACCGAGTGCGGCTCCATGTAGGATTGGTGAACAGGATGGGTGTGATAGCTTTGTTCAACCACTACTTCGGCCTCGCGCAGACCGACCTCAATATCGCCCATTTTCATAGGAGATGTCTGGATGATATTCTGAGACCGTTCCTCCTCCCCAACTGGTACCCCTTGTTGAGGGAAAGCGCTATGCTCGCTTTCTCCGGCGGCTGTTGAGGACTCACGGTAAATGCGGGCCAGGGGCGCATCCGGGCGCATGGCGGCTTCAGGATCAATGACAACGGGCAGCGGCTCGTACTCAACCTCCAGAATGGCGGCTCCATCCTCGGCGCTCGCCTCCGTCTCGCCAACCACGACGGCCACGGGATGCCCTGACCACAACACTTCTTGTTGTGCCAGTGGAGACTGCGAGCGGGAGAGCGGGTTTGACCGGCTCATTCCCAGGGTTTCGGCGGTAAAAACGGCCACGACTCCCGGCACGGCCAGGGCAGACGAGGTGTCAATGCTCAAAATACGCGCGTGGGCATACGGACTATGCACCAGGCGGGCGTAAAGCATTCCTGGCAACACCTTGTCTCCCGCGTAGCGCGCATGCCCGGTCACTTTATCAGGTCCGTCCAGGCGGGGAAGAGACATGCCAACCTGAACGGGTTGCGCTTGCTGTTGTGTTCCTTGCACCATAAGAAAGGTTCCTCCTTACCATTAATATAAGCAATATATGAAAGAATTCAACAACTTCCTGGCATACAAGTCAAGCAGTATTATTCAGTTCCCGTCGGGTCAGGCAAAGCCTCGCCAGACGATGGCATGGGTCTGGCTATCATGTCGCGCAGACTTACGCGCGTGTAGAGGCCGCCAATCACTGCCAGTAGCCCCAGACCAGTGAATACTGTATCGACGGGGCCGAACGTAATGCCCAGCACATTCGCGTGGAAGCCGCGCAGGACGGTACTCACCAGGGACCCTGCCAGCGCCACCGAGAGCAGCGCCGCCAGCCTGCCTACAGGATTGATGACGGCTGTGACCCGGCCTACGAACTCGCGTGAAGTGCTATCCAGGGTGAGCGGCCCGGCTGTGACGATAACGGCTGTAGTGGAAACGCCGAACAGGAATGCCGCGCCCAGAGCGAGATAGAAGCTAGTCAGGTGCGACATGATGATGACGAAAAGCCCGGATGTCACCAGGGCTATCCAGAGCAAGCGCGCCAGGCCAATCCTGTTACCGATGATCGCCACCAGGACCGCGCCCGTTATAGCGCCTACACCGAAGTCTGCTCCCAGCAGTCCGTAGTCGCTGGGCGGCGCGTGGAGATTCCCGGTAATGAAGAAATAGCCGAGCGATTGTAACGCGCCGAAGCCCAGCCACGTCAGCACTTCGGCGATCAGGATGGTACGCAGCACGACATGACCGGCGACATAACCCAGACCATCGAGGAACTCGCGTGAGAAATGACTGGTCTCGCCAGGAGCCACGCTGTGGGCCGAGGGCGGTGCCTGGATGGCGCGGCTTGCCAGGAACACGACCACAAACGAGAGCGCGTTGAGTACGAGCGCCCATATCACACCCAGGCCGAAGACGAGCGCGGCGGCCACTGGCGGCCCGATGATGACCGCCAGGCCCTGGATAGCCTGGAACGTCTCAAGTGCCTGGTCCTGCCGTGCCTGTGGGACAATGTCCTTGATGAGGGCGAACTGGGCCGGAATGAAGAACTGAGCAAAGATGGCGAGCAGGGCCACGTCGCTGTAGACAACAGCGAGTCGCCAGGAGAGTGGGAGTTGCACGTGACCGATCAGCGGCAGCGAGAAGTTCGCGGCGGGCAGCACCAGCAGCACCGCGAAAATGGCCTGTAGTGCCGCCATCATGACCATGGTCTGCCGCTTATCCCACCGGTCCACGAACACGCCCGCCAGAGGACCTACCACGATTTGTGGGAGGGCGGCAGCCAGGACGACGCCACTGACGGCCAGCGGCGCCCAGGATTGACCCGCGACCAGGTAGGAAGCTACCCAGAGCACGAGAGCGGTATCCCAGGCATAGTCCCCCACGCTGGAGATGGCCTGCCCCCACCAGAGCCAGGCGAAGTTCGGATTGATGAAGGCCGATCTGACGAGATGTTCCAGTCGCCGGGTCAGGGATACCGCAGCGGATGCATCCTGGAGCGGCGACGTTTGGGCAGGACTTCGCACAGGCGCGCCAACTGGCCGGAACGGGAGACGCCCGGTAGGCTGGTCGGCCAGGTCGCGGAGAGCGCCGCTGGCCGACTGACCGGAGCGCCCTCTCTGCTCCTGGGGTGGGATCTCCATGCTCATCGAATCTCCTTTAGACTGGAGTGTTCTTTCTGATGCTGTCAATAAAGCGCAGCCGTTTGCGGCAGTAACCAGGCAACGCTATCAATTATATCCTGTACGGAAGCTAGAAGAAAAGTGCCGTATATCATAGGTCAGGGCTTTTTGAAAGTCGAGTAAGAGAGGCAAGGCGACCGCCAGGGTCGCCTCTACTAGGAACGGACGTGGGAGGCCACTTCGTGGTCCTAGTAGAAGCGACCCTGGCGGTCGCCTTTCGGCCTCACTCATGCCTTTACACGCCTTTTACATCGCTCTGGGTCATGTGTATTATACACTCACTTCTCGTTTACCGGAAAAGCTCTGTCACCGACCGGCCATCATGTATCATGCTGATCGCGCCCGCGAACAACTCGGCCACCGAAAGCACTGTCATGTTAGGCAGGCGTTTCTGGTCTGTGAGAGGAATAGAGTCGGTTATCACAATCTCTTTGATGGGGGCGGATTTGAGACGTTCAATGGCGGGGCCGGAGAAGATGCCATGCGTGGCGCAGCAATAGACATCGCACGCGCCCTGCTCATGCACTACGCGCGCGGCCTGGGTGAGCGAGCCGGCGGTATCGATCTCGTCATCGACGATCAGGGCGTGTTTGCCTTGCACGGAGCCAATGATGCCCATCGCCTCGGCAATGCTGTTGTTGCCGTGACGGCGCTTCTCTACGATGGCAAGGGGGGCGTTCAAGCGGTCGGCCAGCTTACGAGCTTTTTTAGCGAAACCCTCGTCGGCAGCGACTACGGTGAAATTGTCTCGCTCTTTTTCGACAAAATAACGCGCCTGGAGGATTTGCGCGGTCAGTTCATCGACGGGAATGTTGAAGAAGCCTTGAATCTGGCCGGCGTGCATGTCCATAGTCAGGACGCGATGCGCGCCGGCGACGGTAATGCAATCGGCGATGAGGCGAGCCGTGATGGGTACGCGCGGCTGATCCTTCTTATCAGTGCGCCCGTAGGCATAATAGGGAATGACGGCAGTGATACGCGCGGCGGAGGCGCGTTTAAGCGCGTCGATCATGATGAGCAGTTCCATGATGGAGCGGTTAACCGGAAAGCTGAACGGTTGGATGACAAAAACATCGCGCCCGCGCACATTGTCATTGATTTTTACAAAGATATTTTCGTTGCTAAATTGAAAAACATCCGCGTCGCCCAATGGGATGCGCAGATGTTTACAGATGGCTGCTGCCAAAGGCCGGTTCGCATTGCCTGTAAACACACTCAGATCGTCCATTCGCTCCTCCTGGCTCTACGAGTATATCACATGGTATTTGCTTATGTAAACCGCAATTTGCCAGGGCAGGGGCAAGCCCGGCCCAATAAGTGTCAAGATAAGCAGCAAGCAGGCGAATGCTGTAGGGGCTGGGGTGGTGTTGGGA
>JBOGTO010000478.1:0-11355 GCA_050695155.1 Ktedonobacteraceae bacterium | reverse complement strand
CCGGGGCGGGGTCGCGCGTACTCAATTAACTTTTCAATCGCCTCTTGTGGGCGTCCGGCGCGACAAGACACAAATCCCAATTTGTGCGATAATAGCTCATGGTATGAGGTATCAGAGAAAATATCTATGCAACTGGTAAAGAAAGGATTCGTATACTATGAGAAACACTACGCTCTATGGAGCCATTATTGTAATTGGCATTATTGCCCTTATCATTGGTGTGCTGTACCAGGTAAATGTTCTCGGCGTTCATCCCACGCGCGCCATTGCTGGCATTGCGGCGGGGATAATCTTGATTATCATCGGCATTGCTGGCATGATGGTAACTCGCAATCGGGGCCGGGGATAAGCATTACAATAAACGATGTGTATTCATTGCTAAAGCATACATTGACGCTCGCCCATTCCCCCGCTATACTCATCAGTGAAACCCTATCAACGGCTTAACTTAAAGGAGCGTCACAATGAACCTCGGAAAAGCGATTCGCCTGAAACGACTGATCGAGCCGCAGTATGGCTCTTGCATCATCTGCGCACTCGATCATGGCATGACCTCGCCAGATTTCCTGGACGGCCTGTACGATACACGTAAACGCACGCGGGAAGCCATCGCGGGCGGCGCGAATGTCTTCATGCTGGGGCGCGGCATCGCTCAGCAAGTCATGAGCGAGTTTCCCCCTACGACCTCGCTGGCTCTGATGCTCTCCGCGTCGGCGGCTGGTCGCCCGCAGGGAGCAGTTGTGACGCCCATCGGCTCCGTGGAAGAAGCCCTGCGCCTGGGCGCGGATGCGGTAGTAGTCTACGTCGCGCTGGCAGGCGAAAACGAAGCGGAAATGATTCAATATGCCTCGCAAATCGGCGAAGCCTGCGAAAGCTGGGGAATGCCCTTCATCGCGGAAGCCGAATTTCCCAACGCCTACCAGACGCTGACCGAGGCTGGCTCAACCTATGGAGCAAAATATTTATTGCGCAACGCGCGCCTGTGTACTGAACTGGGAGCCGACATCGTCAAAGTCAACTGGAGCGGCGATCAATCCTCGTTCGAGAAGATCGTGCGCGCCGTCAATGTGCCTGTCGTGGTGGCGGGCGGGACGCTGGTCTCCGACGAAGAGCTTTTGTCGCGTATGCAGCAAGCGGTAGCGGTGGGAGCCGTCGGCTGTTCGGTTGGGCGCAATATTTTCCAGCATCGCAACCCGACCGCCATCACGCGCGCGCTTTGCCGCGTCATCCGCGAAAAGTGGAGCGCGCGCGACGCGCTGGCAGAACTGGAAGCCGCACGATGAAGTCTACACCTCAACGCTACGTCATCGGCGCGGATGTCGGCTCGCAGGGCATGAAAACCGTGCTGTTGGATGCCTCTGGCAACGTGGTTGCCAGCGCATACGCGGCCTACGACGCGCACTATCCCGCGCCAAACTGGGCCGAAGAGAACCCCGCCGACTGGGAAACAGCCCTGGTAAACACCGTGCGCCAGGTCATGCATGACGCAGGCGCGCATCCCTCCGATGTAGCGGCATTGGCAATGGGCAGCCAGGTGGATGGCCTGGTTTGCGTCGATCAGGCTGGCTCGGCGCTGCGACCCGCCATTATCTGGCTTGACCGCCGCGCTACCGCGCAATGTGACACGCTGGAGCAGCACATCAGCGCCGCCGACCTTTTTCACTTGACGGGCGCGAACCTCGACTCTTCGCATGTCACGCCCAAAATGTTGTGGGTGCGCGACAACGAACCCGCTATTTTTGAACGCGCCCGCTATCTGCTGTTGCCCGGCAGCTACATGGCCTATCGCCTGACTGGGGAAACCGCCGTAGACTATTCCAATGCCTCTTCGACACTCCTGCTCGATGTGCGCCAGAAAAGCTGGTCGCCACACATGTTGCGCATCGCAGAGCTGGATGAGACGCGCCTGGGTCACATTGACGGGGCCACCAGCGTAATCGGACCGCTCACCAGCGAGGCAGCGCGGCGTCTGGGACTGACCACGCACACGCTGGTAGCCGTTGGCAGTGGCGACGAACACGCCGCCTGTGTGGGCGCGGGCGTCACCGATAGCCGCGTGGTCTGCGACATCAACGGCACCGCCGAGCCGGTGTGCGCGGTAGCATCCGAACCAGTATTTGACGAAGGCGGCCTGCTGGAAACCCATTGCCACGCGGACCCGGATGCCTGGCTGATCGAAAACCCCGGCTTCGTTTCCGGCGGCAGCTATCGCTGGTTTCTCGACGCGCTCGCTCCGCACGAACGCGCTGTAGCCGCCAAACGCGGCATCAGCCCCTACGACCTCCTGAATAGCGAGGCAGAGCAGGCACCCGCAGCGGCGGATGGCCTGATCTTTCTGCCATGCCTGAGCGGGGCCATGACCCCCACCTGGAACGCTGATGCGCGGGGCGTTTTCTTCGGCCTGAGCATGGCGCATGGACGCGGCCACATGGTACGCGCCATTCTGGAAGGCACCGCGTATGGCCTCAAGGATAACGTAGACCGCATGGAGCAAATCGGCTTGCACCCGCAGGAGATTCGCGCTGTAGCCGGCGGCGCGCGCGGTCGCTTATGGCTCCAGATCAAAGCCGATGTGACGGGCAAACCGGTAACTGTTCCGCGCGAACTGGAGACGACGGCCCTGGGCGCGGCCATGCTGGCGGGCGTGGCCGCCGGGCTATTTAGCAACCTGCAAGAGGCAGCCAGCGCCAGCGTTGGCATTGCCTCAACTATCGAACCCAACGCCGCGCATCGCCAGGCGTATGACGATGCCTACGCGCTCTATCGAGATATTTATGCGAGTTTGCAAGAACCTTTCCGAAAGGCGGCAAAACGATGACTGGCGCAACTTTTCCATTCGACCCCGTAGATCTTCCGGCACTGAAAAACTGGCTGGCCGCGCAGGACGACGCGCAGGGCGCGTTGCGTTCTGTAGACATTGGCGAAATTATCATTGGCTCCAGCGCGTTGTTAGATTTGCCCGATGTGCTACGACGCGCCGGAGTCGAGCCGGGCGCGCATATTGAGCTGGTCAGGGATGAAACTCCTATGTGGCGTGATGACGTGGAATTGAAACCGTTTGTGCGCGAATTGCTCTATGTCGCTGGCTATTCAGAAGCTACCTTGCACCTGGAAGACGAAGATTACGGAAATGTTCATGCCGATTTTGAAAGCGTGGAGAGCGCTGTCTGGCACCTGGAAGAGGGCGACCTGGGGAAACCGGCCAGGGCTATCATCGGGCTTGGTTCGGGAACTGTGACGGACATTGCCAAACACGCCGCCCATATGTATAACCAGAAGCACCCCGACCGCCCGCGCATGGTCTATATTTGCATCCCGACCGCTAATTCTGTCACCGCCTATGCCGCCAACATGGCCGTGTTGCTCAAGGATGGCGTCAAGCGCACCGTGCCTTCATGTTATCCCGATGCCATTGTATGTGATTTGCGCGTGCTGGCATCCGCTCCTAAAGAGATGACGCTGGCGGGTCTGGGCGATTGCTGCGCCCGTTTCGTGGCCTATGGCGACTGGTATCTTGCCAGCGCGCTCGGCCTCGTCGAATACTACAGCGAAGTTCCGCTGGCTCTACTCGACAACCTGGATAGCATCTTGCTGGAACACGCGGCCAGCATTGGAGACCGCTCACACGAAGGCGAGGCGGTGGTCATGCGCGCCCTCTTGCTGGCAGGCATTGCCCAATCCATCGTCAACATGTCGGCCCCCATCTCCGGCACCGAACATGTGACCTCACACGTTTTAGATATGATTGCCGACCACTACGAGCGCGGCCTGGCCCTGCACGGCGCGCAGGTGGGCGTAGCAACCATCACCGCCGCCGCGCTCTACCAGCGTTTCCTCGACCAGTTTGATCCCGCCGCCATCACTATCGACACCTGCTATCCCCCCGACGAGCCGCTACAACGCTATATTCGTCACATCTTCCGCGCTATCGATCCCACAGGCGCGATGGCGAAGGAATGCTGGAGCGATTACAGCAAGAAGCTAAGCCTGTGGCGAGAGAAACGCCCGCACTTTGAACAGTTTTGCGCCAACTGGCAGACAACGTTCCGCCCAAAACTGGCCTCGCTGGTACGCGGGCCGCAAGTCATCCAACGCATTCTTGCTGAAGCAGGCGCGCCGCTCATCGTCGAGGCATTAGACCCGCCCATCAGCCAGAAAGAATACGACTTCGCGGTACACAACGGCCACTTCATCCGCCAGCGTTTCGTACTGGGCGACCTGCTGTACTTTCTGGGGTGGGAATAGCTGAACCAGTTGCCCTAGCACTTTGGGACGAGGGCGACCGCAAGGGTCCCCACCCAACCCAACACCACCCCCGCCCCTACAATGAACGCACCTCTCTCCCCGTCGTAGTCATTGTAAGGGCGGGGGAGGCGCGGATGTGGGGTGGGGACCCTTGCGGTCGCCCTCGGACCCGTGATACGAGCCGCTACGCTGCTCTCACCCGGCCTTCCTCGATTACGACTGTCTCCGCCTTCTAGCCAGAGGAGCATACACCTTCTCATAGCTCACACCCAGGCTTATCAGCACACCCGCCGCGATGCCTTCGCCTTCGCGCAACATGCCCAGCAGCAGGTGTTCCGTGCCGACCAGCGTCTCACCCAGCTTGCCGGCTTCATTGACTGCATACAGGATCACTTTCTGCGAGCGCGGGGTGAATCCGACCGTATCAGGAATGGCACGCGAGCCACTATGCGCGATGATGAATTCAACGGCGCTGCGAATGGTCTCTCGATCAACTTGCAATTTCTGCAATATCAGCGCGGCCAGCCCCTTCTCTTCGCTTATCAGGCCAAGCAGCAGGTGTTCGGTACCGACATAGTTACGTTGTAGCTTGTGCGCCTCTTCTTGCGCGGCATCAAGCGCTCTCCTGGCGCGTATGGAGAATGCGCCAGGGATGTGACTTGCTTCGCTTTCTTCCCTGGTCGGAGCAAGAGTGGTATCATCTTCATCTTGCGAGCTTGCTACCTCTTGATCGATTAGTACAATGGTTTCCGCATCTGTTTTCCACAAAGCCTGTGCCGCTCCTGACCCGCTGAGTACGCTTATGGTTGCCATGCGTACTTTCTCCAGGTTGACGCCCAGACTTTCCAGCACACCTGCTGCGATGCCTTCACCTTCCCGAACTAACCCTAGTAAGAGGTGTTCCGTACCAATATAATGATGATTGAGGCGGCGGGCTTCATCTATCGACAGATCAATGACTTTCCTGGCGCGTGGGGTCAATCCAATCTCACCCAGCACAATGCGGTCTCCACGTCCGATAATATGCTCAATAGCGCTACGCACCAGGGATAGTTCGACGCCCAGATTACTCAGCACTTTGGCCGCGACACAATCGCCCTCGCGCACCAGCCCGAGCAGCAAATGTTCGGTGCCGATATAGTTGTGCTGGAAACGCTGCGCCTCTTCCTGCGCCAGCGACAATACCCTGCGGGCGCGTTCGGTAAACCTGTCAAAGCGATTCTCGCCGGACGAAGGCGATGGTATTGCAGTGGACATATCAGGCACATTTGGAGAAATTGACACGCCCAGTACGCGCGATGTTAGCCTGATGATATGCTCTAATTGCACACCCATGCTTTCCAACGCGCCTGCCGCGATACCCTCACCTTCGCGCGCCAGCCCCAGCAACAGGTGTTCGGTGCCAATATAGTCGTGATGCAGGCGAGACGCCTCTTCGCGCGCATACTCGATGATAATTTTGGCGCGCGGGGTTAGACCAATTTCGCCCTGCACAATGCTGTCGCCGCGCCCGATGATAAATTCGACCGCCCTTCGGGATGCCTCAAGTTTCACTCCGAGCTGGGCCAGCACATGGGCAGCAACGCCTTGCCAGCCGTGTAACAACCCAAGCAGTAAATGTTCAGAGCCAATATAGTTGTGCTGAAAAGCGCGCGCCTCTTCTTCCGCGTAGGTCATGCAGCGCCTGGCGCGTATCGTAAATTTATCATAGGGATCATCCGCGTCAGAACTCGGCGCGAGGGTATGATCGTCCTCGTCATGCCATTCCATTAACAGGTTACTTGAGATAGTTGATGCGCCGCCCCTGGCAGTCTCAGATGGAGTATCCTCCACTGTACGCACTGTCTCTTGATCCGTTTGGTTCAGGATCGCTAGTGTGGACCTGCGCACTCGCTCCATATTAGCGCCCAGGCTTTCCAGCACACCTGCCGCAATGCCTTCGCCCTCTCTCACCAATCCAAGCAAAAGGTGTTCGGTGCCGATATAGTGATGATCCAGGCGGCGAGCTTCATCAACAGCTAGCTCGATCACCTTTTTAGCGCGTGGCGTCAGACCAATTTCGCCCAGCACAATGCGGTCGCCGCGCCCGATGATGAACTCTACCGCCTGGCGCACTTTATATAGCTCCACGCCTAGGCTTACTAAGACGCGGGCCGCTACGCCTTCCCCCTCGCGTACCAGGCCCAGCAGGATATGTTCCGTGCCAATATAGTTATGCTGAAAACGCTGCGCCTCTTCCTGCGCAAGGCTAAGAACTTTTCTCGCCCTCTCGGTGAATTTGTCAAATCTGTCGCGATCCTGCATGTGCTGGTCTCTCCTGTCTTTGCGTGATGGTGATATAATGGGGGTCTATGCGTGTCGATCAGTAAAGACGTTAAGAATAAGAAATATCAAAAAGTTGGTTCCACAGGCGTCTATGTACAAGTATACTCTAAAGAACTGTTACCTGCCATAGGCCACAAATCGTTAAGCTTATAGCATATACTATGCAAGTAATATGCAAACTTGCACCTTCTACATCGTTTGTTTAGATAAGAGTGTTGGTGGGAAGTATGTATCCGCAACTCTAGTTGGTGATGCTGGCGCGCGCATTTATTTGGGTTGGGTGGATGAAGTAGATGAGGAAACAACGTTAAGATTTTTGCGATATAATCTGTACATAACCGGAAATTAGCCAGAAGGCCACTATGCAACACTATCAGTTAAATATACCTGCAACTCAGACGCCATCAACCATGAATGGCACAGCTCCTGGAAGACAGTACGCGGGCTTACCAGCAAATTTTCAAGACGCGGCTCATGCTGCTGAACTGGCGCGTCTGCGCCAGGGCATCATGCATGTGCGCATCCGTCACTTTTACTGCACGCTGGAAGAGTCGTTTGACCCGCCACTGCGCGGGGTCGCCTTTGTCGTTGGCACCGGCACAGGTCGGCCCAACGAGCCGGGGCGTGTTATCGACGTGTCGCCCGCCGCGCAACGCCTGGGCGTCAGCCCCGGTATGCCCCTGCGCCGCGCGTACCGTATCGCGCCGCGCGTGCGCTTCTTGCCCGCGTCTTACGATCGTTACCAGCCGGTGCTGCACCAGTTGCGCGAACGCTATCGCGCCTATTCACGCATCATCGAAAGCATTCCTATGTCCGACGCCTACATTGATTTGCGCGGATGCGAATTGTCCTTCGACTCGCCCGTCGCGCTGGCCGAGCGTCTCTGCGCTGAAATCGCCGAGTTGGGTCTGACCGCGCTGATCGGCATCGCCAACGGCAAGGCCATCGCCGAACTGGCCGCCCTGTTGAGCCGCAAGGATGGCCGCGCCGGTGTTCTCTATATCCCAACGGGGCGTGAAGCATCCTTTGTGCAGACCCTTCCACTCTCTCTGCTGTTGCAAGTGCGCGCGGCTGGCGCAACGCTACCGGGCGCATTCCCTGAACCCGGCGAGCATGATAGCCATGCATCGCGCCCACCCGAAATTGAGAGCAAGGGCGATATGATCGATTCGGTAGCTATCGCCGAAATGGTAGCGCACCTGAAAGATTTCGGCATCACCACTTTCGCGCAAATCGCCGTACTGGCGGAAGAAGGACTGCGCCGCCGCCTGGGTCAGCTCGGAAGCTGGCTTTTCCACCTCTCTAATGGTGAGGATGTCAGCCTGGTTGTGCCGGACGCGCCGCCCATGAGCCAGAACGCGCGCGTGCGTTTCCATCACGCCGCCGATGCTGACGAAACCTGCGCCGCCATTCGCAAGCTGGCCGACTACCTCGGCGGGCGTTTGCGCGAGCAGCACATCAAGGGGCGCGTCATCGCCCTCATGCTCTGGCCCAACCGCACGGCCCGCATGGAAACGCGCAAGCTGGTCATGGGCAACGACGGCGAGGAAGTGGCCGTAACCGCCGCCGAAGAAGCCATCATCGGGCAAATGGCCCTTTCCAATCATACCGATGATGCCGACGTAATCGCGCATCACCTGCTCATGCTCTTCGCGCAGCATCACCACCCCGCTATGCGCTACCACCAGGTGCAGGTGCGTATCGGCGACATCATCACTGTCATCCCGGCCTACATCCCACCGCCCGCGCGCATACGCGGCAGACCCACGCGCAAATTATAAGAACCTGTAGGAACCACAGGCGGTCGCCGGACGCCCACCAGGGGCGTCCCTACATTACACGGACACCCCCATCCCCCGTCCCAATCGATTACATTAGAGGATGGGTGGGGCGCACATGTCATGTAGGGACGCCCCTGGTGGGCGTCCGGGGTGGAGTCTTCTGGATGTCAGGTGTATCATAGTCTTAATAGGAGGCTACACCATGCTTCCCGCCATTTGGATGTGTTTTTCACAAAAATGAAACAAACAACTTGTCATAAACGTTATACCAGTGTTGCAAAGTGGGGATTTGCGCCTATTTACTGGCCTGCTTGCGCTATTTTTTTGGAGATACTTCAATGTCTGTGACATCGCCCGATAACCGGGCTAATAATACACCCAATCAATCTGAGATCGAGGCAATTACCACTGAAAAAATGGCGACGGCAATCCCTGATGAAGTGGACGAGACCCCGACTGCTGAGATGCCGGCGAGTGTTGCTGATGATGCTGGCGCTTCGCCAGCCAGCACTGATGAAATAGACGAGACGCCAACTGCTGAGATGCCAGCGAGTAACCCCGATGGTGTTGACGAAACGCCAACCGCTACTATGCCAGCGATTGTTCCCGGAGCAAGCGACGAAGTCTCAACAGCCAGCATTCCGGCGCTTAGCCCTGATGTACCCAAAAAGAGCAAGCGTCGTCCATATTCAAAGCGACGCCGTATTATCACGCTAGCGGTGCTGGCCGTCGTACTGGCGGGTGTGCTTGTGCCTGCTGGCTTCTTGATTGCTTACGGCGTGAGCGGCTATCAGGCATATAATGAACTGAAGGACCAGGCGCATGACGGCGTAAATCACCTGTTGAACGTGAAAACCATTTTCACGGGCGTCAAAACGCATCCGAGCGGCTTTCTCGATACCACAAAATTGATACGCGCGCGGAAAGAATTGGACGCGGCGCAGACCGATTTCGAGCAACTGCAATATAAAATTGACCATACTCCCATTATTCAGACGGTCACTTCGTATCTCCCACAATTCATTCCACAGGTGCAAACGGCGCGTGCCGCCAGCCGCATTGGCGTCGATGTCACCCATATGGGACAGGAGTTGATTTCGACCGCGCTCTACCTCGCTCCCACCTTTCGCGGCTCTTTGCTCACCAATTCGAGCAAGCCACTGGTGACGCAGCCAATGCTGAACCTGGTGGGTACCACCATCAGCGATCTGCTGCCGCGCCTGGCCGACATCCAGCAACAATCGCGCCTGCTCTCGCTGGACAGCCTGCCCGTCAGCGCGGCCCAGCGCGACGAGTTCGGGCAGTTGTTACAGCTTCTCCCGCAGGCCGAGACCGATCTTGAACAGGCACAAAACCTGCTAGGCGTGTCCAACTGGCTGCTGGGCGTCGATTCGCCGCGCACCTTCCTGGTGCAGACGATGGATCGCGCCGAACTGCGACCAACAGGCGGCTTTACCGGCCAGTACGGGGAATTGACCATTAACGGCGGGCGCGTCGGGCCATTTACACTGAAAGACATCTCTTTGGTCGAATATACTGACAATAGCAAAACGCTTGGCATGATGGCACCAGCCCAGTACCGTTCGTGGTGGCCGTTTGCTAACTGGGGCTTGCGCGACTCCAATCTTTCTGCCGATTTCCCGACCTCGGCCCAGATCGCCATACAGCAATACCAGCTTGAGGTAGGCCACAATGTCGATGGTGTGATCCTGTTTACGCCGTTTTTGATCGAGCATGTCTTGCAAATTATCGGGCCAATTCATGTCCCCGGCTATAACGACACCATTACGGCGCAGAATCTGGAAGACCGCCTGCACTATTACCAGCAGGATAACGCCGGCATCGCTAAACAGGTCGTCTACCAGCCCGGCGATACCAGTACCTCTGACCGTAAGCGTTTTACCGGCTACCTGGCGCACCTGATTATGGACCAGGTGCGCCACGCGCCGCCTGACGAACTGCTGGCGATAGGGCAGGAAGTGCTGCACGACCTGAAAACCAAAGACTTGCAGGTGTATTTCAGCAATCCCCAGGCGGAAAACCTGCTCATGCAATATAACGACGCCGCCCAGATTGATCGCGCGACGACACACGACAGCGTTTACGTGGTGCAGGCCAACATCAGTGCCAGCAAAGCCTCGCAATATGTGAAGACCACCATGCATGACACCGTGACGCTTGACGCTAGCGGCGGCGCAACGCATCAATTGCAATTGCGGCTGGTCTACAATCAACTCGGCCCGGTGTATGGCTATGACACCTATCACGATTATGTGCGCGTCTACGTCCCGCCCAATAGCAAGCTCTTATCGGGTGATGGCTTCGATACCGGCACACCGCTCTGCGGCGGCGTGGGCGTACAATGCTCGCCCACCGGCGTGTACCCGCAAGATCAACTGGTCTGCCCCAATGGACTCTACCAGCCGGGGGCGCAGGCTCCCACCATCAACGACCCCGATGGCGGGCGCTGGCACCCGCTCGATACCATCGGGCCACCCACCAATACCAGCAGCGACGAGCCAGGACGCGCCATGTTTGGTGGTTGGGTAATCGTGCCAAAGAACTGTACGATGACCGTCACACTCTCCTGGTACGTGCCACCCCTGGCGAAAAACTACACGCTACAAGTGCAGAAGCAGGCGGGCATGTTCCCCGAACTGGATCTGACCATTCTGCCAACCCCCGACGATTGCGCCAGCGTGGGTCTTGCCGCGTTCCATTATGACGGTATCATGGGCGAAGACATGTCCTTCTCCGCCGCGCATTTCAAACGAGCCCCGCACAGCGGTTCGGCTGGATGTTATCCGCAACCGGGGATATGATTGCAGTAGTGACACCCTTTGAATTTTGATGTCCGAACAGGGTAATCATGGGTGTTAGGACGCTTGCGTCCCCGCCATCCTGATGAATGTTGCTGATCAAAATCGGTAATGGGGGAAAGGGGGACGTTTTCTGTAGGGACAAGGGGCGGGGTTGTGAGGATGCGGGGGCCTTGTGCTTGTCC
>JBOGTO010000477.1:0-14738 GCA_050695155.1 Ktedonobacteraceae bacterium | reverse complement strand
GATCAAAATGGCGGCAGAGCCGCCATTTTGATCGCTCGCATATCGTAAGACATTGCATTTACGTCGTGGGCAGGTCGCGCCGGTTGAAGATTAGCAGGCCGGCGATGCCACAGACCAGTCCTGCGATTGTCGGCACCAATGGATACCACCAGGTGATGTCGTGGTTTGCCAGCGCCTGAATGCTTTGAGTGTAGTAGAGAGGCTGGATCTTTTGCAGCCAGGAGAGAGTATTCGAGAGACCGCCCATCGTGTTCATCAGATAGAACAACGCCAGAATGCCAATGGCTGCGCCGCCCGCGGCGCGGCTGGCATTCATGAATGAGCCGAATAGCGCACCGATGCCGCTCGCCATGAACATGAAGGCGAATTCGATCAACTGCGCGGTAATAAGCCAGCCCCAATCGACGTGGGCGTTTTTCACGAACAGCGAGCTAATCGCCACCGCGCCTGCCGTTGCTATGCTCAGGATGAGAGCGCCCAGGGCGGCGCTCAGCCACATTTCCAGGTAGTAGCGCGCGCGCGAAATGGGCCGCGCCAGCGCCAGGTCGAGCGTACCGTTCTCGTAAGTGGCAGGCAGAGATGCCCCGGCGATATAGGCGACGATGCCGCCCCAGATCAGCGCGTAGATCGAGCTATACATTTCAAGCGCCATGATCGCCTGGAAGCTGTTGGCGTTGGTAAGCTTCGCGCCCAGCAGCCCGGCTGCGGCATTCGATGTTACATATGCGCCGAAATTTATTTGTTGTAACGAGGGATACAAAATGCCTATGATCACTGCGACGAAGATGGCATAGAATACTCCTGCTGAGAGTACTACTCTGTCGCTTGCCAGCGCGCGCAAAGTAATGGTCAGGCCGCGCGCGCGTTTCTTTGGCGCGGCGATGCTTTTTGAGATGGTTGCGGTAGCCATGTGCGATTCTCCTTTCACCTGTGCATTTTTTAGAGGATGGCAGGCGTGGATGTTTCCGCCTGTGGGTTTTCGTAAAACTTGAGGAACACTTCTTCCAGCGGGGCTTCTTCAGCTTGCAGGCGCAACACTTCGTGATGGCTGAGCGCCTTGATGAGCGCGTCCATACTGCCGCTCACGTTGAAATGGTAGGCGTGATTGTGGCTAGTCACCATGCTCACTCCTGGCATACGCGCCACTTCATCCGCGCTCACGGCATCGCCAAATTCAACGATGATGCGCTGACCGGCCTTCTGGCGCAACTTCTCTACCTCTTCAATGGTGATGATCTCGCCCTGGCGAATGACGGCTACGCGCTGGCATACTTTCTCAACGTCGCTCATGATGTGCGAACTCATGAAGATGGTCTTGCCACGCGCCTGTTCTTGCAGCAAAAACTCGTTGAATGTGCGCTGCAAGAGTGGATCGAGGCCGGAAGTCGGCTCGTCCAGGATCAGCACTTCGGGATCGCACATGAAGGCCAGCACGATGCCGATCTTCTGGCGCATCCCTTTGGAATAGCCTTTCAGTGGCCGCTTCATCTCTACATCGAAACGCTTCACCAGGTCATCCAGCATCACGGGTTCGCGCCCCTGCAAGCGCGAAAAGTAGTTGATGACCTGTTTGCCGGTCATCTGCCCCGGCAGGCGCACGTCGCCGGGTAGATAGCCGATGCGCTGGTGCAGCGCCATTTTATCGCGTTGCGCATCCAGCCCCAGTACGCTCAGCGTGCCGGAGGTGGGACGAATGACATCGAGCATACAGCGTATGGTGGTGGTTTTGCCCGCGCCGTTTGGCCCCAGGAAGCCAAAGATTTCGCCCTGCTCTACGCGCATGGAGATGCCCTTGACGGCCTGGATGTTCCCATACGACTTGTAGAGGTTATCAATTACGATTACCGGTTCTTGAGTAGTCATGATGAGACCTCCTCTTGATTTTGTTTTTTTCTTAAAGTTAAGACGTCATCGATATACGAAATTAAAGTATTGGACACCTCTTGTTTTGTCCGCTCGTCTGGCTGCGAATCTGAAGACGGCGATGGCGCGAATGTCCTCTCGACCACCTCAGCCGTCATCTCCACAATCTCCTCGTCAGAATATTTGAAATCGTCAGGCATATACTGGTCAATCACTAAAAACCCTATGGTGATGGCGTCGAGCATATACATCAGCTTGCGAACATCTATATCATCGCGCATTACTCCACGACCTCGGAAGAGTTCAATGAGCGCGAGCGACCGGCCGATTTGTTGGGAGAAGGTCACGCTGTCCTCTTGTTCTTTGCGCAGCCATTCACCGAGCAAGTCGGTATCGCGCAAAAGTACTGCTTTCGTGAGCGGACTCTTCATAGTAGCCAGCATCGTGTGTTTCGTTATGCCATGCATAGTTCCCCCTTCGGGGTCGCTGGCGACGCGCTGCTTAACGTCCTCTGCCAGGCGAATATATTCGCGTTTCATAAGGGCTGTAAACAGGTCTTCGCGCGTCTTCCAATGCAGGTAGATGGTTCCCTTCGCCACGCCAGCATAGCGGGCGATGTCATCAATCGTCGTTTTGTTATAGCCCCAGCGCAACATTAATTCTCCCGCCGCGTCCAGAATTCTGTCCGCGCGTTCCTCCCGCTTCGAGCGTTCCTCCGTTTGACCGCGCCCATTTTTGCGTTGGTGCGCCACTATACACCCTCCCTCTTTTTATGACTGTATGACCAGATAAACAAAATGACTAAATTCGTTTATCTGGTCATAATTGTATTCTCCTTTATGGCAAATGTCAAGGGGTAGAGTATACAATTTACCTCGTCCATGCGTATTCTGAATAAGGAACCAACCGTTCGGTTAGGTATTTCTACGGGTTCACTTCTACCTGGAAGTATGCTAATTTGGTTGGTACCCGGAACGCCTCATTACTACTGGGGGAATATTTATGAGTATGCGTGAAAAGCCTGGTCGGGCTAAAATTCGTAACCGCTTGAGCGTCATTGACAGGTTGTTAATGGCGCTGCTCATTCTACTCGCGTCTGTCTATATTTTTTACGGGGTTGCAAACGGGCGAACAGATTCAAAGGACAGCGGCCACCTCGCGTCCCAACCAGCACATAAATCGGCACTGGCAAGTTCGACTCCGAAAACTTCACTGCCATCTCCTACTCCGGCGCTGCCAGCCTCGACGCCATCTCCAACGCCGCCGCCAGCCCCACAAATTGAGCCGGGAGACTGGCCGGACTATTTGCTGGATAATAGTAGCTATAATGCCGGTGAAATCAGAATTACCACTCAGACGGTATCAGCATTACATCTGATGTGGACGGAACACGCTCAGGGCGGCGTGACTGCGCAGCCGGTTGTAGTTGATGGTATGGTGTACTGGGGTTCCTGGGATGGGTACGAACATGCTACAACTCTCGACGGGCAAAGACTCTGGTCAACGTATCTGGGAGTGGACAACGATGCCGCTGATGATTGTGATCCCGATAGCGCCGGTGTAGCCAGCACCGCAACCATCGCTCCTCTAAACATCAATGGGCAAACCATGCTGGTGGACCTGGTGGGCGGTGGAGACTCCAGCCTGTATGCGTTGAACGCTGCCAATGGTCATATCCTGTGGAAAGATGTGCTGGGAGACCTGCCAGCCGATTTCATCTGGGACTCTCCCGCGCTCTATGATGGAAACATCTATATCGGTATCTCTTCTTTTGGCGATTGCCCGTCTGTGCAAGGAAAGCTCTTCCAAATACAGGCTACTACAGGTCAGGTGCAGAACGTCTTCAGCATTGCCCCGGATGGTTGCCAGGGCGGGACACAGTGGGGATCGCCGGCCATCGACGAAAGTACGGGTGAAGTGTATATTGCTACCGGCAATCTGGGTTTGTGCGCATCAGGCGAGCCGTATGCTATGGCGCTGGTTGAACTGCAAGCAGCGACGCTGCAAGTGATAGGGGCCTGGCAGGTGCCACAATCCGAAATGGTGGGTGACGGCGACAGTGATTTCGGCTCGACACCCACACTTTTTAGCGCGACCATTAACGGAGCGACACGTCAGATGGTGGGCGCAATCAATAAGAATGGCATTTTTTATGCGTTTGTGCGTGGCGCGCTGGGCAATGGCCCGGTGTGGCAAGATCAGATAGCCAGAGGGCCTGATTGTTCAACCTGCGATGGCGCGGGTACCATTGCGCCTGCCGCGTGGGACGGCACCCGTCTTTACATTGGTGGAGGCAACACCACTATTGGTGGCAATTACTGTGAGGGCAGTTTGCGCGCGCTTGACCCATCTAATGGGCATTTCGTCTGGGAGCATTGCCTGGGGGATGCGCGTGCTATGGCTGCTCTGGCAGTTGTGCCGGGGGTAGTGGTAGTGGGCGAAGGCCACTATGTGACGGCGGTCGATGCCGGGACGGGCGATACGCTATTTGAATTTCAGGATAACAACTCCGGCTCTATCTTCTATGGCGCGCCCTCCATCGCTGATGCCATGCTTTTCATCGGCAACATGGATGGCAATCTCTACGCCTTCGAATATTACCGCACCATTCCGAGTCGCCCAGAATAGAATGAAGCGAGATTTTTTATTCCTGTTGATATGTCGTACAATGCCCTAAAGGAGAGAAAATCATGTCTGATACGACATCGCAACATAAACATACCAACCAGCTTATACATGAGACCAGTCCCTATTTATTGCAGCACGCGCATAATCCGGTGGGCTGGTATGCCTGGGGCGAGGAAGCTCTACAAAAGGCAAAGGAACTCGACAGGCCCATCCTGTTGAGCGTTGGCTATTCCGCCTGCCACTGGTGCCATGTGATGGAACGCGAATCCTTTGAAAATGAAGAGATCGCGCAACTCATGAACGACCATTTTGTGTCTATCAAGGTTGACCGCGAGGAGCGACCCGACATTGACGCCATTTATATGCAGGCGGTGCAGGCGCTGACCGGGCAGGGCGGTTGGCCTATGACCATGTTCCTGTTGCCCGATGGACGCCCTTTCTATGGCGGCACCTATTTCCCGCCGCGCGACCGCCAGTACGGGCGCGAAGTTATGCCAGGGTTCCCGCGCGTGCTTTTGACGATGGCCGAAGCTTACGCGGAGCATCGAGAGCAGGTCGAGGAACAGGCGGCGCAGATTGCTGATTTCCTGCAAAAGCGCAGTAATTCGCCGCTTGTCAGCAGAGGCGGCGCGGTTCCCATTGGCGCGTTGCCGCTGGAGATGCTGGGCGCGGCCAGCCGCGAACTGGCGTCGGAGTATGATCCGGCGCATGGCGGATTTGGCAACGCTCCTAAATTCCCCAATACCATGTCGCTGGAATTTCTGCTGCGTATGCACCTGCATCGCGTGCGCGGCGAAATCGGCAGCAAGGCCACCCTGCCTGAGAAGGAGATAGTAGAGACCACCCTGCACAAAATGGCAAACGGTGGCATCTATGACCAGTTAGGCGGCGGCTTCCACCGTTACTCCGTCGATGCTCAATGGCTGACGCCGCACTTCGAGAAGATGCTGTACGACAATGCCTTGCTGGCGCGTGTCTACCTGCACGCCTATCTTTTAACTGGCGATCCGTTTTACCGCCGTATCGTTGAAGAGACGCTGGACTACGTGGCGCGCGAGATGGTCTCGCCGGAGGGCGGCTTCTATTCCACGCAGGACGCCGATAGCGAGGGCGAGGAGGGCAAATTTTTCACCTGGACGCCCGACGAGATTGAGGCCATTTTGCCGCCAGAGGATGCCGCGCTTTTCATGCTCTATTATGATGTGACAAAAAGTGGGAACTTTGAGAAAAAAAACATCTTACATGTCGAGCAGGACGCGCAAACGGTGGCCGATTCGGCGCAGGTAAGCCTGGAACGCCTCTTGCAGGCGTTGCAACGCGGGCGCGCCGCGCTCTTTCAGGCGCGCGAACGACGGATCAAGCCGGGACGCGACGAGAAGATATTGACCTCGTGGAACGGCCTGATGCTGCGCAGTTTCGCCGAAGCGGCGCGTCACCTCGAGCGCGCCGATTACCTGCAAATTGCCGTCAAGAATGCCGGCTTTTTGCTTGAGAAGGTGCAGTCCGAGGGGCGCGTACTGCGCACGTATAAGGATGGACGCGCCAAACTGAACGGCTACCTGGAAGATTACACCTTCCTGGCGGATGGTCTGCTGGCGCTTTACGAGGCCGATTTCCAGTCGCGCTGGTTCGTGGAGGCACGCCGTTTAATGGACGAGGCTATCCGGCTCTTCGCCGATGCGCAAAACGGGGGCTTCTTCGATACTGGCAGCGATCACGAAGAACTGGTCAGCCGCCCCAAAGATATTATGGATAACGCCATTCCGGCAGGCAACAGCATGGCGATCGACGTGTTGTTGCGCTTGGTGGCCTTCACGGGCGAAGAAGCCTATCGCCAGCGCGCCGACGACTACCTGCGCGCGCTAGCCGACATCATGGCGCAGCACCCGCAATCCTTCGGTCACGCGCTCGGCGCGCTCGACTTTGTCCTGTCGCCCGTCAAAGAATTCGCCATCATTGGAGACCCGCAGGCGGACGATACCCATGCGCTGTTGCGTGTCATCAACAGCCGTTTTCTTCCCAACAGCGTACTGGCCTGCGCCGTTGCCGGAGACGCCGCCTCTGCCAGCGCGGTGCCTCTGCTGCAAGATCGACCCATGCGCGAAGGCAAAGCCACCGCCTATGTGTGCCAGCATTTCGCCTGTCTCGCGCCCGTCACGACCCCGGAGGAACTGGAAAAATTGTTATAACATGTCGTAGTCATTGTAGGGGCGGGGGTGGATGTTGGGCGGGGTGGGGACCCTTGTGGTCGCCCTCGTTCCTTTCCTGTGGATGTCACCTAATCATTGACGTAGCGCATCTCGCCTTTGACATCGTGACGACAGAGCAGGCCGCTGCTCGCCAGTCGTTCAAGAGCGAGGATGGCGGCGGCTCGCTCTTTGCGCCCCGGCTCTTTTTTGGATGGGGGGGCGAAAGCCTGCATGACCTCCTGGGGAGTGAAGACGGTCAGATCGTCCGTGTGTTCGTTCAGGTAACGGGTAATCGATTCCTCGTACCATTTCACGAGATCGTGGGGCTTTTTACTATGCGGAGGCGTGGGCAGGACGGCCACCATGACGGGACAGGCGGCGAGATCGAGAATACGCCGCGAAATGCTGCCTGCGAAGAAACGCCGCACATGCTGGCGCGTGGTATTGCCCTGGCTGCCGACGACAATCAGATCGACCTGTAACTCTGTTGCCACCTTGACGATCTCTTCTGCCGGGGTTCCCATGCGCAGCAGCGTCTCGATTTGTTCTGACTGGAGTCCGCGATTCTCCAACTCGACGCGCGCGCGCCGTAAGGTAAGTTCGCCCCAGGAGCGCTGATCGGAGGTGTAGGGCGCTGGCTGCATATGGCCGACGTACATGCCCAGCGCGGGTGAAGAGATGTTGGGAAGAGGAATCACATGCAGGAGAATGAGGCGCATCTCTGGTAGGGTCTGATCGATAAACTCGCAGACCGCGCGTAGCGCATGTTGCGTCGCAGGTGTAATTGGCGCATCGATCCCAAGCAAGATTCGCTTATTCATGGCCGTTCCCGCTTTTTCGCCTCATAGGGAACATATCTACCTGATTAAATTATACCCTCTTTTGCTTTTTCCTACAAGTGGAACTATAAATGGGTCAAATATCACAGTAATTCTGCTGAATTTTTAACAGCATAAATGGGTCATTTATCATATGTAATTGGCGCTCGCATCGGTTATTATTAAGTACGTGGGGATTTGATAAATGTATTCACGCACCCTTGACAGTTTTGTATGCAAGGCGGTAAGCTAGTATTGGAAAATTATCTCAACATTACACAAAAATATCGGTATCACCGGTGTCTTCTCCTCTCAGCTATTCGTGTGGGGCAGAGCGCGGCAATTTGAGTTTTACATGCTCATTACGTCTATCACTGTGTCGTAACACTGTTTTATAGCGTGGCTTCTCGCAGAAAGCAGGTCGAGAGCGATGGGTATAGAGATGAATGACCCTCCCGATCAAATGAGCCTGGCGACCCTCGAAAAACGTTGCCAGCAAGAGATGATTAACTACCGTAAAGGTCAAGTTTACAACGACAGGTATTGCCTGGAAATTTTCTATCGCGCGCTGAAAAAGCGGGATGACCGGGCTAGCGAACTATTAGTGCAAAGCTTTCGGGGCATGGCTATTGGCTGGCTGCGCAGTCACCCCCGTTACGACAACGCCATGCGCCACGAGAGTGAAGAAAATTATGTCATCGAGGCGTTTGCCCGTTTTTGGAATGCCCGGCATGATAAGCCCACCAACTTTGAGACGCTGGGAGCCGCGCTCGATTACTTGAAGCGATGTCTCAGCACCGCCGTGCAGGATACGCTGCGCTTTTATGAGAAGCAGATGGTGCAGTTGCCCGAACCGGGTACTGGCTCATCTGACGAACCTGTGGCGCGCGAGGAAGACGACGGGCGCGAACTGTGGGAAGTCTTACAGAGCTTTCTGCCAACTCCGCGTGAAAAAGAACTGGCCTTTCTCCTGTATCATTGCAACCTCAAGCCGCGTGAGATCATGCAGCATTCTCCCGGCGTGTTTAGCGATGTAAAAGAAATCTATCACCTGCATCGTAATATCATTGATCGTATCGAACGCAATAAAGACCAGATCCGCTGGCGGCTGAGTGATGAGGAAAAGAAGTGATACGTAAAAAATCGCCGTTACCTCGTTTATCCAGCAACACATCGTTACTGGTCTATGACTTCGTGCCAGCATAGAAAATGAGGAAGATGCATGATGGATCTTATACATGAGAACGCTCCTACCGACGAAGAGCTTATGGCCTTTGCCCTCGATGATGAGGCTTTGTCGCCGGGGGCGCAGCATCATCTCGATCAGTGCGAAGTCTGCCAGCAAAAAGTTGCTCACTACCGGCAAACCAATGCCAGCCTGGTGGCGCGTCTGTATCGCACTCAATGTCCAACCAGCACCGAACTGAGCTTCTATAGCGTAATGGGTGGAGGTGGGGAACAGCTTTCGGCTGAGAGGCGGCAGCAGATCGCCAGTCACCTGCTGGACTGTCCTCTCTGTATGGCCGAAGTCGAGGAAACGCGGCGTTTTATGGCGCAGCCTATCGAGTTTCCTGTGCCAGCTTTTTCGCCGCTTGCCCTGGCGCGCCGCATTTTTGCCACGCCCGTCAAGCGCCCGCAGTTACAGTTTGTGTTGCGCGGCGACTCGCTAGAAACAGCGTGGCCGCGCCTGTACAAAGCCGAGTCAGTTGATCTCTCGCTGCACCTTTCCCGCGCGGGCAATGGCGAGCGTATGCTGCTCGGCATCCTGACCAGTTCCAGCCCCGGCGAGGACGTGGACGCCCTGGAAGGCGTGCTTGCCGAATTACACAAAGCGCCAATTCCGGTAGCCTCAAACGGCACCATTCCAAAGACACTGCCCTTCCTGCAAACCCGCGTTGATGACATGGGCAACATCGTCTTCAAACCCGTCCCAGCCGGTAATTACATCATGGTAATTAATCTCCCAGGCCGCGAAATGATTATCGACGGCCTGACCATCGAAGAAACCTGATACTCACACGTACCCGTATTTTCTTGCCAGCGTTGTGCATCCCGTTAATATCGTGCGGTAGTCAATCTGGGGGTTGACCAGCGATCATGGAGACCGACCTATTTTTACAACAATTGCGCGACCTCCCTTTAGATGAAGGCCGCGCCTACATCCAGGAACACATCGCAGAGCTATCAGACCACAAAGCCACCGGCGAACTGCTGGCGGAAGAAGCTCTGCGTGTCCTCTATTCGCCATTCCTCTCCCTCAAAATCGCCGAATTGCTGATCTTCTATGGCGAATATACCGGACATCTATTATCCCATGCGCTGGGATTGAAGGCCAAAGGGGACGCGCTGGAACGTATTGACCATCATCAAGCTGCGATGGATGCTCTGGATGCCGCAGGAGAAGAATTTTTAAAGCTGAAAGATGAAAGGAACTGGGCGAGTTCGCGTATCACCTGGATACTGGCCTGTGCATGGTTGGGCCGCGTGGAGGAGGCATTGCAAGAGGGGAATCGTGCTCGTGAAGTGTTTGCGGAACTTGGTGAGCCTTACTGGGTCTGCGTAATTGATCATAATATCGCTATGATTCTGGGCAACATGGGGCGAAATGAGGATGCGGTCAGCTTGTATGAAAATATGCTAACTATCTATCCTACTGTGACCAATCAAAGCGGAGTCTTTGTTCAACGCTCTATTGCTCTTGCTCAACTCAATCAAGCCGTCCATCTCTATTGGCTTGGTAAGTTTGAACAGGCTTATCAGCTAAATCAGAAGGCGCTTGCTGGCTTCGATTTACTCGAGGTAACAGACCTGGCTACTCTTGCAGAGATTAATCTGGCTGAACTCGATTATACACAGGGTTACTATGGCTCTGCTCTAAGGCACTACTATCAGGCTCGTGATAGATTGGTGCAGAGTGATGAAGATAGTACTCTGCGATTAGCCATGCTCAAAATCTATATGGCGAATTGTCTGGTCAAACTCGACCGGATGCAAGAAGCATGTATTGTGTCTGAAGAGGCAGTCGAAGCATATCGAAAAGTTGGTATCTCGCAGAGCATCGGTAATTCTCTCCATCAACATGCTATAACTCTGGTGGCTGCTGGTAAATTGAGTGAAGCGCTGGCTGTCCTTGATGAAGCCTGGGACCTCTTTAAAAATGGAGGATTCGAACCATTTGCCTATCTTGCCAGGTTGCATCAGGCTGAAATTTTACTGGAGATGGGCTCTGCTGCTGCCGCGTACAATCTGGCTTCTATGGTCAAGAGTTACTTCGATTCACAGTGTTTGATGGCGCTTTCTGTTCGTGCAGGTCTTGTGATGAGCAGCGCACTCATAGAAGAAGCTCAGAAGACTCTGTTAGAGCGGGAAGAGCAGCCAGATAGTTCCCTTGAAGATGCTATTAACCTTTGTAAAGAGGCCATGTCACAAGCGCGTCAACACAATTTGCAAGAAGAGGTCTATAAGGGCCATTACTTAATGGGAAGAATCTTTACACTTCAAAATAATCCTATGAAAACTTCCAGGCACTATCAGATTGCTATTGCTCAGATTGAGCGTATGCTTGGTAATCTGGTGCATGACCTCTCACCTTCATTTTTACATACTACGTGGGCAATCTACGAGGATATGATAATGCTGTGCTTGCAACAAGGGCAGGCTGAAAAGGCTTTTAGTTATCTTGAACGGGTACGTTCACTTACACTTCGACAACATCTTGATAAAATAAAGCTACCTTTCAATAAAGAGGAGATGCATAGAGAATCCGTCCCCGGCGACGTGTTGCGAACACAATTGGAGCTAAATGACTGGCAGGAGCAGTATCGTAAATATAGTAAACTGCTGACAGAAATCGATACCTCAATATCGCCTGCTCTTGATAAAGCGATTATAGAGAAAGAATTATGGCAATGTGAGAGGAAAGTAAACGAGCTATTCGAGCGTCTCCATCTCCATCAAATAGAGGTAGGCAGGGTAGATAACCAGCCTGATTCAAGAAAGCTAAAAACAAAGGGGCGTTTGTTTCCGATTCAGGAAATTGATCCTATGTGGTTGCGGCAACATCTCTCGCCCCAACAAGTACTGCTCACCTATTATCTGTACAAGGAGAAGCTCATCATCTTTGCTTTGACCGCAGATCGCATGGTAACTTATGAAAATCCTGAAGGTGCCAGGGAATTAGAATACCTTTTCCCTTTACTCCATGCTCACCTTCAAACAGGCGGATGGCCTGATGCGAGTAATCCGCCTCAGAAGACAATCCGCCGCCTCTTGAGCAAGCTTCATACTCTCTTGATTGCTCCTGTTGCTTCGTTACTACCTCCCTTATCGGGGCATCTTATCATCGTTCCTTATGGACCTTTGCATAAGTTACCGTTTCACGCGCTCTATGATGACGGGCGCTTTCTCATCGAGGATTTCCAGGTAAGTTATCTTCCGGCCAGTAGCTTACTTGCGCATCTTAGCCCGGATGTAAATGAACTTTCTCTTCCTGGAGAATCCACAATCAAGCCGCCGGTGGTGCTTGGTTATTCTGGCAATGGTGATTTGCGCCGTGTCCGGGATGAAGCGGAGGCTATTGCGGAGATGCTTAATGGACACTGCTATCTTGAAGATGAGGCAACCATTGCGCGGCTCATCGAAGAAGCTCCTGGTAGCCCTGTTATTCATCTTGCGACTCACGGCAAGAGCAGGTTGGATGCGCCCAATTTTTCCTATGTGCGCCTGGCCGATGGACAATTGAACGCCATTGATGCTTTCAGCCTGGATTTGAAGAGATGCGAACTGGTAACATTGAGTGGCTGCGAAACTGGATTAGCTCTTAGCAGCGGAGGCGATGAGCAATTGGGGCTGGGAAGGGCATTTCTGGCAGCCGGGGCCGCTTCGTTGCTCATAAGCCTGTGGCCTGTGGAGGATAATGCAACCAACGAATTGATGAAACTGTTTTACCAGCATCTTTTGGCGGGGGAAAGTAAAGTACAGGCATTGCGCGCTGCTCAATGTAAGCTTTTGCGTCAGGAGCCGAGCTATACGCATCCGTATTTCTGGGCTGCATTCCGCCTTGTCGGGGACACTGGCCCTGTAAAATACCAGAGGGAACGGGAGATATTTTTAGCATCGGCAACTCAACCCCCAAAAACATCACCTGCAGTCGTTGAAGTGTCAGAATAGCGTTTCAAGCAGCATAGTCTCTACAAAGCAACTGAGTAGAGAGGCATGGAGGCAAAAATGGATATGCAGCACAGGTCGATGGAAAAAATGCACAACTCGTTCTGGCGCGACGACCAGATCACTATCTTGTTCCAATCAGCGCTGCCCCTTATCGAGGAAGGTGGCCTGCTCCAGAAAGGACCGCTAGTAGCGTTTGATGCGACGGCGCAGTTAAACAAGCTCAATAATTTCCTCGAAGGCAAGAAGGTGCCGGTCACACTGCATCTTCTGGATGAAAGCGATGATTCAGATCCAATGAAGCCTGCCCGGCCACGTCGTATTTTAGAGGGGGTTGAATTGCCAGAAGACTTTTTGCAACTCCCCCACGGCGTCTATCCATTCGGCCTTACCAGTCCTGTCGAGTCACCATACGGGATCATCAGAACCAGCTTTATCAGCTTCTTTCAGATTAAGACACGCTCTTCACATGGTGGAAGTGGCGGCGCGTCTATGAAAATGGACGATTCGGATACAGGCAAATTTATTCCTCAGATCGTGAGAGCTTTTAACGAACACCTGGGAGAACTCAATAAGGATGAACCTATCCAGATCACCATTGCCAGCCCCACCTGGTTGACGGGAGGGTGTCCGGGCGGTGCAGGTCAAGGCTGTCCTCTCACCCCGCCTATACCAGTAACAGACTCCTGCTCCAACTGGCATATTGATTTGCCTGACCTCTTTCCTGATGATCTAAAATCAAAAACAGGCAACAATGTGACGGTCTTTATCCTGGATTCGTTCCCGGAACGTGGGGCAATCGCCAGGGCAGCGCGCGATGCCGGAGATGATAATGTGCTGCTGAAGGAAGTCAATGAGACCGTTAAATTCGATTACAATTTCATGTCTGGCGTACAAGATGCGCAAGAGATTGGCGCTACCAGTGGCACATTCGTCGGCAAGGATGTCTATGGACGGCATTATCCCATTGAACTGGTGGATCACGGCCTGTTCATCGCCGGTATTGTGCATGATGTTGCTCCCGATACGAAGATCGAGTGCATCCGCGTTCTCGACGATCTCTGTGTGGGCGATGTCCAGGTGATTGCGAATGCTCTCTGGAGCATATATTACCGCAAGGCGCTTCGCTCAGGAGACCTCTATAATAAACCCGTTGTTGTCAACTTGAGCCTGGTAATACCTACTGATGAGGAAGCGAACTTAAAGGGAATAAGTACCGCTTTCAGTGGCTCCACTAATGTGTGGTCAAGCTTGCAACAGCCTCTTCTAAGCCTGAGCAATCTCGGCGTTATCAGCGTAGCTTCCGCAGGTAATGAAGCTGACCTGCGTGATATACCGGGCGGGAAGCGACCCAATGCGCTTTATCCGGCAAAATTTGGCAATGCGCCATATAACATGGAGGGCGTTATTCCCGTTGGTGCTGTGGATGGCAAAGGGCAGGCGACCTCGTATAGCTGTTATCCCGGCCCGCGTGGCATCGCGGTCTACGGCGGGGAAGTGCCGGATGTGCAGCCTCCCAGCCCTCCCAATCCTACCAGTAACCATCCTATTGTGAATACTACAGATGCGCTGCGAGGCATCTACAGTTCGGCTGATTATCCGCCGCTCTCGCTTGATCCGCCTGCTCTGTATTATGCTGCCCCTAACGATTACGCCTGGGCGTATTGGGTAGGCACATCATTCGCTACCCCCATTATCAGCGGGTTGGTAGCGCGTATTCTCGAAAAAAAGCGAACCACAGCGATGCCTGACAGCGTACGTGATAATGTTCTGCGCGCAGCCTCTTTAGGTACGACATGGGATCGATTGAGTTCCCCCGCCGGAGGAACTACAACGATAACAGAGGATGGGCGCGTAATCCATGCAGTACAGCAATGCCGGTCAGTTGATGAGGACGAGGCACAAGTGGAAGTTGAGATCACCGAGATTAGTATGATTGTGACTGAATTGAATACATAGCGCTATTGCAGCTTTGCTACCGGCATTTGTCCGGTAAAAACTAACCTTGAGATGTGCCTCTCTATGCCATGCTCATTGGTATAGAAAGGCACATCTTGTTTACCTTATATTATGA
>JBOGTO010000476.1:0-2461 GCA_050695155.1 Ktedonobacteraceae bacterium | reverse complement strand
ATACTGTGCGTGGGTCGAGTAGCAGCATATCGTGCTGGATACGGGCGATGATGGGAGTCTGGCGCGTTCTAAGGCGTTGCGCGAGTTCATCTAATGGGAGGGAAACATGCGCGGCATCGAGAGCAAGCAGAGTGGTGGGCAGCGTTTCGCCGGGGAGCGAGCCGCCGCCAACGGTTGATTCGCCGCGCTGCGTATGCGCCATAATGCCCTGCTTCTGTAATTGTGCGGCCCATTTGGTGGCGCGAGTGGCGAGCGAAGCGGGGGTTGCTGAGATCATTTGCCAGATGGGGATGTGGGTCGCGGCCTCTTCGCGCTGGTAGTGGCGCAGCGTGGCCTCCAGCGCGGCCAGCGTCATTTTATCGATGCGCACGGCGCGCATGAGCGGGTGTCTGGCGATGCGTTTGATAACGTCGGCTTTGCCCGCGATGATGCCTGCCTGCGGACCGCCGAGCAGCTTATCGCCAGAGAAGCATACCACGTCCGCGCCTGCCGCGATACTCTCCTGCGGCATGGGTTCGTGTCCCAATCCGTAGTGTTCGCTATGCAGCAAACAGCCGCTGCCGAGATCATCCATTACCAGCAGTCCGTGACGGTGCGCGAGTTCGGCCAGAGCGCCGGTGGATACTGTTTCGACGAAGCCTATCAGGCGAAAATTGCTGGGATGTACCGTTAATAACATGGCGGTACGCTCGCTCAGGGCCGCTTCGTAATCGCCCAGGCGCGTGCGATTGGTGGCACCGACCTCGATCAACTGGCAGCCGCTTTGACGCATGACATCGGGGATGCGAAAGCCGCCGCCGATCTCCACCAGTTGGCCGCGCGAAATAACCACCTCGCGTCCGTTTGCCAGGGTGCTGAGCGCGAGCAGCACAGCAGCCGCGTTATTGTTCGTCACAAGCGCGGCCTCGGCTCCCGTCAACTTGCAGAGCAGCGCGGCGACGTGCGTATGGCGGGAGCCGCGTTCGCCCGCTTCCAGGTCATACTCAAGATTGGAGTACGCGCTCGCCGCTTCCTGTATAGCCAGGAGCGCGGCCTGGCTCAAGGGCGAACGGCCCAGGTTGGTATTGATAATAACGCCTGTGGCATTGATGACGGGGCGCAGATTTGGCCGGTTTTCGCGTTCCAGCATACGCGCTGTGTCGGCTAACAATTCGTCATACGATGGGCAAAGCGCACCCTCACGAATGATAGCGCGTGCGTGAGCGAGGCTGGCACGTACCGCACGCAGGGTTAGTGAGCGCGAATAGTCGCGGATAAGCTGCTGTCCCGTCGTGGATTGCAGCAGTTCATCGATGGAGGGCAGGAGGCGCAGTTGTTCCAACTCAACATTCATAAAAGGCCATCCTCTCTCTCAAGAGGTCAATGGAGCGAATAGTACATGGTGATCGCCAGGCTATTGGCAATCTTGCTCATGATCGAGCGCAAATCAGCATCGTTCAACTTGCAAATGGCGTACTGGTCGGCCAGCAGGCTGCGCAGCACGGCATATAGTAATTCTGTCTTGACGAGGCTGTCGGTGTCAAGCAACGGGTAATCGCGCTTTAAGAGCAGGTGATGATATGGGCGCAATTTTCCGCGATAGGAGGTGAGGGCGACCACATTGACGGCTCCGGCATGGCGGCAAAACGGATCGCTGGAGACGACGAGCGCGGGATGCCAATCAAGGATACGCTTCTCCTCGATGCCTGGCGGCAGCGAAGGGTATCCAAAATTTACCCAGTACACCATGCCGAATTGCACGGGTGTCTGATAGGTCAGCGCATCCGGTAGGAGATCTGGTGGATGAGGCATTGCACACTACAAGTCTTCTGTATTACGTTTACAACACGACTAAGGCCGAGCAAACGCTACAGAAGCGTAGGCGGGAATCTCAGTCACCTCAAGTTCTCCCTGAAAGCAAGCACAGCTCAATGACCAGGAACCTTCGACAAGACTAAGACGTTCTTCGCGTTCATCCTGGCTCTCATCTTGTAAAGCAGCAGTTATGACTTCCATTTCATGCTGGTACTGTTCCATAAGGAATGAAGAACGGCCATAGTCGTTGTGTGTTGCCATACAGAAACCTCTTTGTTCCAAACTACATGTTGAACTGCGTAAAACCATGAGGCGTGAAGGTCGTGTTTTTTATCTAACGATGCTGATTATACCAGCAATTATTGCCAGGCGCAAGCTTTTTTTGGGACAATTTTATAACCGGGTCAAAAGCTGTGTCCGGTCTGTGACGAATAAAAAAAGCCGATGAGAGGAATCGAACCTCCAACAGCCGCTTTACAAAAGCGGTGCTCTGCCATTGAGCTACATCGGCGTACTGTCCAACCGGCATTTCGTCCGTTGGACACCTGTAATATACCATATTTGTCAACCATCAAGCTCGAAAAGCAGGGCCAGGTAACAGTCGTTCTGCTTGCTGTTCAGGCTGGCTTCTTTTGTGTGGAGAGGTGGGTTTGCGCGGGTGTACCCG
>JBOGTO010000475.1:0-5747 GCA_050695155.1 Ktedonobacteraceae bacterium | reverse complement strand
CCGGTGTGTTAATAATTGTATCAGGGTAGGTACCAATGGCGCAAGCGAGGCGAACGAAAAGTTGTAGGGACGCTTGCGTCGCCCTCCGTCAGATCGTGTGTCCCCCAGGGCGACGCAAGCGCCCCCTCCCCCCATCCACACCACTCCCGCCCCTACCTCGTATTGATCTCAACAATCTGCTTCGCCATATAGGAATTTATGCCTCTTTTGGTGATATATATCCTCTCTTTGTCTTGTATAAAGTATGATGAAAGAAACAAAACAAAGGGAGGGACTAAACATGCAATTTAACGCGCTTATAGAAGAGTGGCCCGGCGAATCTATGGCCTATTTTCGTGAATTACCAGGATGCTATTGTTCTGCTCCAACGTATCAAGCATTGCTCACAACCATTCCGGGGGCGATTGCTGATTATCTAAAATGGGTCAAAGTCAGCGATATCACCGTGCTTGACGAGTTCGATGGTCGGGTTGAGTTTGTGGTGGCGGAACATATCAAAGCGGAAAATGACATTGGCCCACGCTTCGAGGCCGACCTTGCGCCGCCCGATGATAGCGAGATCGATACAGCCTTAAATGTGGCTGCCTCTGCTCGCGCCTCCCTGCTCGAACTCTATGAGCAGGTGTCACCCGCGCAACAGATGCACAGGCTTTCGCCGGAATCCTGGTCTCTGACCGAACATATGCGGCATCTGTTAGAGTCAGAGGGCTGGTACATTTCTCGCTTGAGCGAGCATCCGACCGAACCAGCGAGCGATACATCCCCTGCCGACATCACTATGACATTCTTCGATAACGCTATGGACTACGAACTCGCCTTGCGCGCTCTGACGCCTGAGCAGCGTCAGCACATCTACACCCATCATGGCGAGCAGTGGACTGCCGCGAAGGTGCTGCGCCGCATGACCGAGCATTTACGAGAACACTACCCCTGGATGGCCGCAATTGTAAAAGCATTACATAGCGGGAAGACAGCTTGAATACAAGCATGGATATGGGCGGGATATACCCCGCCCATATCCATGCTTGTATTCAAGCTAAGATTTCTGATCAACAAGAGACGCACTTAGAAACGACGCCACTACCTGTTCAGTTTCTTCAGGACTTTGCGTTTCCATCAGTTGCATTCGTAAATCCTGCGCCCCCGGAAAGCCGTTGGCGTAGACTTTGAAGAACTTACGCAGTATCGGGAAGTGCTTGTTCTCTCCCCATGTATCAATCCAGAGGTGCATGTGGTCGAGCAAAAGCTGCATTTTTTCTTGCGGGGTTTTATCGCTTAGCGTGATAGTGTCTGAGAAGAGGAACGGGTTATCAAAAATGCCTCTGCCGATCATGGCACCGTCTGCTCCGATTGCTGATACTTTTTGTTGCGCGTCGCCGAGAGATTTCACATCCCCGTTTCCTATTATCAGCGTCGTACTGTTCATCTCATTGCGCATGTCAACCACTGTTTTTAGCTTATCCCAGTGCGCCGGGACTTTCGACATTTCTGAAACGGTGCGCGCGTGAACGGTTAGCACAGCCGGTTGTTGTTCAAGCACAAAGGCAATCCAGCTAAAGTCAATGCTCCGAAAACCAAGCCGGGTCTTGATGCTGACCGGTATGATACCTGCGGCCCCCTCTTTTGTGGCGTCAATGATCTCTTTAGCAAGCGGCCTGTTATTAATAAGCCCAGAACAGGCTCCCCTTTGCATGACGCCAGACGCGGGGCAGCCCATATTCAGGTCAATGCCGTCAAAACCCATATCGATCAATTTTTTGGCCGCTTTGAAGAAGTTTTCAGGGTAGGTTCCCCATATTTGAGCCACTAAAGGCCGTTCCGCCTCAGTATATTGCAGCCGGTGAATAACATGCCGCTCTCCTTTTGAGAACATCCCCTCGACGTTGGTAAATTCAGTAAAAAAAACAGCAGGCTTCCCACACCGGGCAATAACTTGTCGAAGTACGGTATCCGTCACATCTTCCATCGGTGCCAGGATAAAAATGGGTTTATGTAATTCGTTCCAGAAATTTCTCATGCTGAAAATTATACATCATTAGTAAAGAGGGGCTGCTTGTTTACCGTTTTGCATCGCCAGCCGTAGAAATAGATAGCAGGTGAATTATGAGTAATAAGACGCTGTTCTATCAAGGTGGCACACTTGTGCTGGGCGATACCGACCAGCACGAATCGGTGCCTGCCCCTTTTCAATGGGTGAAAGGCCGCTGGCGCTGCGAAGGGTGCCACTACGCATCGCTGCTTCCCTGGTTACGAGCGCAGGGCATCCGCGACCTGGTTCCGCGTTGGAAACACCTGACCTCTCCTCTACACGACCAGCGTGAGCCGCACGCCTATCAACTTGCGGCACTGGACGCATGGGATGCCTCTGCGCGGCGCGGAAGTATCGTCTTGCCAACGGGGGCTGGCAAGACGTTCGTTGCCATCCATGCGATTAGTCGCGTTGGGCGTTCGGCCCTGGTCGTAGCTCCAATTATTGATCTGTTGCACCAGTGGTACGCCCGGTTGGTCAACGCCTTTCAAACGGATATCGGCGTATTCTACGGTGGAGAAAAGAACATTTTGCCGCTTACCGTGACAACCTACCACTCGGCAGGCGATCTAATCGCGGAGCATGGTCAGGAATTTAAGCTCATCATCTTTGACGAGGTGCATCACCTGCCAGCGCCCTCCTGGGGCGAAGCGGCCTTGATGGCCCCCGCTCCGGCGCGATTGGGACTGACGGCTACCTATCCGGGCGAACATGAACAGACCAACGGACGCTGGCGGGTCGATGAACTGGTCGGACCCATCGTCTATGCGCGGCGCATTGAGGAGCTGCTTGGCGAGCAGCTGGCGTATTATCGCACGCAACGGGTGCGAGCCAATCTGACAGCGACCGAACGAGCAGCCTATGCGGAAGACCACGCGCTTTACATGGGCTATGTGCGCGAGCATAATTTGCAACGCTCTCATGGGGCAAGCTGGCTGCGCGAACTCATGCGACTCTCCACGTTTGACCACGATGCCCGGCGAGCGCTGCTGGCGCGTCAACGCATCTTGCGCCTCCTGGCAGGTTGCGAGGGAAAATTCCAGGTGTTAGACGAACTCCTGCGCGAACACTCGGACGAACAGATTCTCATCTTCACCGAAAATAATGCCGTAGCCTACCAGATCGCGGCGAGGCATCTGATCCCCGTTATCTCCCACGAGACGAAAACCGCCGAACGCAAGCACATTCTGGAGGGTTTCCAGGCCAGGCATTACCACGCGATTGTCACCTCGCGCGTTCTCAACGAAGGCGTCGATGTGCCAGAAGCCAAGGTTGCCATTGTGCTTGGCGGCACAGCGGGAGCGCGCGAGTACATCCAGCGCCTGGGCCGCGTGCTGCGCAAGGTGGAGAACCGCGAGGCGGTGCTTTACGAGGTGATCGCGCGCGGAACCATCGACGAAGGGAAAGCGCAGAGGCGCAGGCGCGGACAGGAAGAGATACCATATGCTAACCGCTGATCTAATCACGCCGCGACTGCGCTGGTCTTCAACCACCCTCACCATTGAACTCCTGGATGAGCGAGACCCCCACTGGCAACAAACAGCTGGAGAACTGATTGCGCTCCTGCACAGCCAGGTTGGATGTTCACATGCTTCCTGGGCGCGGGCGCTGGAGGCATATATTGGAGACAGCCTGGATTACGTGGTGATGCGTGGGCTGGCAAAAGTATTGACCGACGCGGCCACCTTCACTCCTCCGGCAACTAACGTTCCTCCTGCTGTTATTCGTGAGCGACTCTTTGTGTACGGCGCGGTCTTCGAGGGCCGCGATGTCTTCCATACGCAGACACGCCAGGAAGTTGTGCAGGGTGCCGCTACTGAACTGGGTCTCAGCGAGGAACAGGTGGAAACAGCCATCTTCGCTGATCGACCATCACATACCATCCTGACGGACCTGGGTCCGTCCTGGACACCTGAGAATTTGCTGGCTCGCTATAACCTGGAATTGACACGCGGGGTACTCTACTGGGCCAGCCAGTTGCGCATCGATGTCGCCGGAAGCTACAAAGACCTGTGGAAATACCTCAAATTGTTCAAACTAATGTTCTGGGCGACGCGAGAGGGTGAGGGTTATCACCTGGAATTAGATGGACCTATCTCGCCGTTTGTCCATGCCACCACACGCTATGGGCGAGCGTTCGCAGCATTTATGCCAGCCTTGCTATTGTGTGATCGCTGGCGGATGCTGGCAGAAGTACACCCCCCGGTATCTTTCACTCCCCTGAAATATCGCCTGGATCACACCAGCTCGTTGCGCAGCCACTTCAAGCGCAGCGGCCTCTTCGACAGCCGCCTCGAAGCCGATTTTGCCCACGAATTTGAAGCAAAGTTTGGCGAGAAGCGCGGACACTGGCTGCTCACCCGCGAAAGCGAAGTGCTGCTACTTGGAGATACGGTGATGATCCCCGATTTTGTGCTGGTCGATAAACAGGACGAGGCGCGTAAAATTCTCATCGAACTGGTAGGCTTCTGGCACCCCAACTATCTCAAACGCAAAGTAGAAAAGGTACGCGCCGCCAATTGCCAGCACCTCCTCCTGCTGGTATATAAAGGCTTGAAAGTCACCGAAGAAGACTTTCAAGACTCAGCCAGCGAGGTAATCTTCTTCCAGCAAAAACCGGTAATGAAAGAGGTAATGGAGACGGTTGAAGCTATGGCAGAGCGCGTGTATGGGCCGCGAGTGAAACGGGAAAAGCGGCAAAGCGCAAAAAAATCTCGTGTTCCTAAAACGGAAAAGAAGCAATCATAACCTGATGAATATGAATGACCAGGATCGGTATTGATCTGTCATTCTGAGCGGAGCGAAGAATCTCGCTGGAGCAGTGGGAGTCTTCGCTGCGCTCAGAATGACAGCCAGAGTAGCCTGATCAAGCTTGACAGACTAGTAAGGGCGAGCGAGGGTGAGGCTGGGAAAGGTGGGCCTTTATGGTCGCCCGCTCCTGATCGCTGATCTGCCGCGCAAAAACATGACGCCCACTCCGGCACGATTCCAGCTTTTCCCTGCATGGAGTTTATGTTATACTTCTCAAGAAAAATTGATACACGGAGAGAAGTATCACATATGAGCAAAACCTTACCCCAATCTCAACCTGCGCAGATTGCAAAGCAAGCCATGCGAAAGGTGCCGGAAGTCACCATCTACTTCTGGATTATTAAATTGTTATCGACCGCGATGGGCGAGTCCACGTCTGACTACCTGGTATTTCACATCAACCCGTATGTCGCGGTAGTTCTCGGATGCATCGGCCTGGTTGTCGCGCTGGCCCTCCAGCTTGCGGTGCGTCGCTATATCCCCTGGGTCTACTGGTTGGCTGTCGTCATGGTGGCTATCTTTGGCACGATGGCAGCCGATGTCCTGCATGTTGTCCTGGGTATTCCGTATGTTGTCTCAACCGCGTTCTTTATCCTCGCGCTTGTCATTATCTTCGTTGCCTGGTATGCGAGCGAGAGAACGCTCTCTATCCATAGTATCACCACCACTCGCCGCGAGTTGTTTTACTGGGCCACCGTCATGGCGACGTTCGCGCTCGGCACCGCCGTAGGAGACTTGACGGCAGCAACGCTTGGGTTGGGTTACTTCTCATCAGGCGTGCTGTTTGCCATCCTGTTCGCTCTCCCGGCTCTGGCCTACTGGCTGTTCAGGTTAAACGCGATTTTCGCTTTCTGGTTTGCCTACATCATGACCCGCCCGCTCGGCGCATCGTTTGCTGACTGGTTTG
>JBOGTO010000474.1:0-3553 GCA_050695155.1 Ktedonobacteraceae bacterium | reverse complement strand
CTAACATAGCAAACCTCCAAATGAGCCATTCCTGGTCTTCCTCATTCTCAAATGTCAATGACGCAAACCCGTAGGTCAACGCCAGAAGTTCTCCTTTCGGTTCTTTACCGGGCGGATTAAGGACGGTAATAGCCTCTTCAACCAGATCTCGTTTCGCTCCATCTCGCGTCAGAACTAACAATGGGAACAACCCTACCAGCCCTTTCTCTTTCAGTTCCCGCGCCGGAAGCTCCCATAGCTTAATTACTTCAAACTCAAAACGGTGAATAAATCTCCCATCGGGAAGTTCTCGTGTCAGATACGGTTGAGCAATTGTACTCTCTTTCTTCAACTGACACTCCCCGGCCTTAAAAGAGCGGGGGTTCTGATCGGCTCCCTCTCAATCCATTTCTGCTTCGAGATCAACGCTTCACAGTTCAGGGGCGCTGTCAGGACGCCCGTCCACAGGCCGAGCCTCATGCTCCTGTGGCACCTATCCGCTTATCAGATAGGCCAGCCCTGCGGCTGATGTTGATCGCTCCAACCGAGTCTCTATGTCCATGCCAGCCACAATCAGAACAGAGATACGTTCTGTCCTGAGCTTTGTTCCTGGCACCGCAAGCGGGGCATTCTTGGGACGTATAGGCCGGGTCTACCTGCTCAACCTTGATACCTTGACGCTCTGCTTTGTAGGCAATGAATAGGGAAAGTTGAGAGAAGCTCCAACTATTCTTCATGCGGTTGTTTTTGCGGGCGTTTGCCCCACGATTTTTACGTGTCGTGTTCTTGCGTATGCCGCGCAAGGATTCCATCTTGATACGACCCACGCCCTGTTCATGGGCATGGTTGACGATCTGGCGCGAAAGTTGATGGTTGATATTCTTCATCCAGAGGGCTTCTTGGCCCCTGCTCCGTTTGACGGCGCATGATTTCCTGGCCTTTTGCAGTTTCTGGCGGCGGGCATAGAAACGGCGGCGCATGTATCGCTGAGAGCGGCCATTGCCGAAGAAGCGCGCTCCTTTCCCACGTACATAGGTCACAGCCGGAACCTTGATGCCTAAATCAATGCCCATGATCGCTTGCCCATCGGTAGCAGGCGCATCCTCTCTCGTCACGGCCATATCAGCCATCCACTTACCACGCTTTTTCTTGATGCGCAAGATGCCCGCTTTCCCCTCCATCGGCACAGCGGCGCAAGCCATGTGTATCTGGTGCGTTTTCCCATCCTGGGAGGTAGGCAGAATGAGTAGTCCATCCTCGATACGCCAGTTCTGGTTATTCCACTGACAGATGGGCTTTTTCAAGACGGGCAAGCAGTCCAGGTCAAGCGAGCGTTTGAACACGGAACGAGCATCCCGCAAGGCTTGATTTTTGACGGCGCCTGGCAGAGCCGCCCGGAAATCCTTCGTGCTGAACTGCTCAGGGAGCATATCCGCATCCAGGGCGGATGCCAGCACGTTGACGGTACTGATGTAGTCCAGGCAATGCGCCATGAGCAAGCGCCCTTGTTCCGGCGTTGGATACAAGCGAACTTGGAGAGTCATTTTGCTCATGACTTGCTCTGCCTTTCAATATAGTGCTGGATGGTTTCGGCGCTCACATTTCCCGCCGTACTGTAGAAGGTGGAGCGTGTCCACAGGGACGGCATTTTCATGAGGGACGGAAACTCTTCTCGCAGCACATGTGAGGAACGCCCTTTGATGAGCCGGGCAATATCAGTAGGCAAGGTGTAGGGATTCGCCCGCAGAAACAGGTGGAGATGATCTGACTGGATCGCCAGTTCAAGAATCTCCCACTTGTTTTCACTGGCTACCTCACGGATAAGTTGCTCTAAGCGTTCCGCAATCTTGCCTACCAGAATGCGCCGCCGCCGCTTGGGACACCAGATGAGATGATACACGATGAGGTGTACCGTGTGCTGTTCGTGCATGTAGTCCATGTAGATTACTATACACGATACAACATACTCTGTCAACAAGGAACGCACTTCATCCCCCGCTTGAAAGACGGGGGCTTTCGTGCGATCTTAGATGTAATCTGCATTGATGGGTTCGCCGTCAAGCTCTACTGAAACAACGGAATTGAACTGCGCTCCCGGAATAATCCATTCTAGAAGGTCTTGTGGAACCTCCTTGAACAATCTTTTCATCTTACGATCCCACGGTTTATGCAAGCCCAGATCCCCCCCAATCTCTCATTCTATTGAGAGTGGATCATACCGGAAAGGGCCTGTCGAGTCATTTACTTACGAATATTTCCCAGCAACGCGCGGGCAATTACGACGCGCTGAATCTGGTTTGTACCCTCGAAGATTTGTGCTACCTTTACGTCGCGCATGTAACGTTCTACTGGATAGTCGCGCACGTAGCCTGCGCCGCCCAGCACCTGCACGGCGTTGGTGGTGACTTCCATTGCCATATCGGTGGCAAAGCACTTCGCCATCGCAGCGTTCATGGATGCATTCTGTCCGGCGTCCAGCTTGTAGGCGGCTTCGTAAACTAGCAGGCGCGCGGCCTCAATCTTCATCGCCATGTCTGCCAGCATGAACTGGATGCCCTGGAACGCTCCGATGGGCTGACCGAACTGTTCGCGCGCGCGGGCATAACTACTCGCGGTTTCAAAGGCGGCCTGCGCCACGCCGACCGCGATAGCGCCGATGTTGATGCGCCCGCCATCCAGCGATGAGAGCGCGATTTTGAAGCCTTGTCCCTCTTCGCCAATGCGGTTAGCAACGGGCAGCACGCAATCCTCGAAGAGCAATTCGCGGGTAGGCGACGAGTGCAGGCCCATCTTGCGCTCCTTTTTGCCAAATGTGAAGCCGGGCAGACCCTTTTCGACGACGAAGCAGGAGATGCCAGCCGAACCAACGTGTTTGCCTCCAGTACGCGCCATCAAGAGGTAAATGTCGGCTTCGCCGCCGTTCGTCACCCACATTTTGGAGCCATTCAGTACATATCCATCATCCCGCCGTTCCGCGTGACATTGCAGGCTGGCGGCGTCGGAACCGGACGCCGCTTCGCTCAAAGAGAACGCGCCAAGCAACTTGCCCGCTGCCAGCGCAGGCACCCATTGATGGCGCTGCTGTTCGCTGCCAAAACGCGCGATACTGCCCGTCACCATGTTATGCACCGACAGGCCCACCGCCGTCGCCATCTCGCCTTTCGCCAGTTCCTCGTACACCAGCGCGCCCGTCAGGCGACTGAGCGCGCTCCCGCCGTACATTTCAGGCGTCGCCATGCCCATCAAACCCAGCGCGCCCATTTTTGTGTAGATGTCGCGCGGAAAATATGCCTGCTCATCCCATACCTCCGCATTGGGCGTAATTTCCTGTTCGGTAAAGCGACGCACAGTGTCGCGTATATCTGATTGCTCATCGTCGAGATCAAATTTCATGGTTGGTTCCTTTCTTCCTCAGAAACCATCAAACACATCATGGGCTTACAATCTATCCTCATAGTTATTGTACTATGCCATAAACGGCTCTTGCACGTTTTCAAAAATGTTGGCATGATGTATACGGACCCGGTAGCTATGCCTTTAAGGGTGTCTCGTAGGGGCGGGAGTGGGGTAGATG
>JBOGTO010000473.1:0-3362 GCA_050695155.1 Ktedonobacteraceae bacterium | reverse complement strand
GTCACGCCCCTGACGGCCATCCAGGGTTTCAGCGAGGCTATCGCCGACGAGGTAATAGCCGCGCCGGAGGCCCGCTACGAAACCGCGCAATTGATTGGCCGCGAAGTGCAGCGCTTGCGCCGCCTGGTGAGCGACATGCAGAACATGACCGCTCTCGAAACGGGCCGTCTGCAACTTGACCTCGCCCCCCTCAATATGCGCGTGCTAGTGGACGAAGTATTGGAAGTAATCGGCCCCGAATGCGAGCAAGCGGGCATCACGTTGCGCAACGAGATCGCCCCCGCTATGCCGCTTGTGCTGGCCGATAGCGACCGCATCACGCAGGTATTGCTCAACCTGCTCGACAATGCCCGGCGCTACACCCCCGCCGGTGGCAGCATCAGTGTAGCCGCGAGCTTAGAAGCTGACGCCAGAGGCGCAAAATGGCTCGATGTCTCGGTGCAGGACAGCGGTTCCGGCATTGACGCCGCCGACCTGCCCTCCATCTTCGACCGCTTCTTCCGCATCGACCGCTCTCGCTCTAGCACGCACGACGGCAGTGGCCTCGGCCTCTCCATCGTCAAAGCCATCATTACGGGACATGGGGGCAGCGTCAAGGCGGAAAGCACACCAGGGGAAGGGACAAGAATTTCGTTTACATTGCCGGTGGCGGAGTCTCAGGCGATTTTCATGAATTGAGGCGTGGGGATTGGTCGCCCCAATTCTCTAGCTACTTTAATCCAGCTTGCAATTGCGTCCTGCCCCTGCCGAACAGCCTCTTCATAAGTTGCTCCGTGCGTCCGGCATCCAGGAAGTTCAGGCACAGTCACAACAAAAATCTGGTCGTCTGCATCCCATTGGATGTTCATTGAATAATGCGTGTTCTGATTAGCCATTATTTACTTTGTGCCTCCCGTAGCTTCTTCAGGCACCTCATACCCAATTTTTAAGCAATTCCGCGACCTATCTTGCTAAAATTATACGGGTTATTGCTCCAATATTCAATGTTTTATGATTCTGAAACTTTCCTCGACAATCTACAACCTCTATGTTACACTTCAATGAGAATAAGCAGAGCTAATACCTATCGGGGGTACATTAGCTTCGTATATGTTTAGTAAAAAGGATACCAACGATCTGGATTGGCTACAAAGGAGGCTACACAGTATGCATGACATCATTCGAGAGTCCCCATACTACCAGGAAATACTGAAAGAGGGGATGGAAGAGGGGGTCGAAAAAGGGCGTGAAGAGGGAAAGTTGGAAGCACTACGTCAAACAGTGATGGATATTGTTGTGGAGCGTTTTCCCAGATTAGTGCGTATTGCCAGAAAACAGGTGACTTTTACCGAAGACCCTGTTGTGTTGCGTCATGTCATCGTCAAGTTGAGCATGGCACAGACGACAGGAGAGGCAAAACAACATCTATTGGAGATGGACGAAGAAGACGAAGAGGATTAATCCGGTTTTTTTCTTGACTATGCATTTTTCAGCATATCGGCGCACTTCTCGCCTATCATCATGCAGGTCATGCATGGATTGACGCTTATCATCGTTGGGAATATCGAGGCGTCGGCTACTCTCAGGTGGCGCACGCCTTTGACGCGCAGTTGCGCATCGACGACCGTTGAGGGGTCGTTGCTATCTCCCATTTTGCAGGTACCGGCTGGATGGTAGACAGTGTTGGCGGTGCGTCTGGCATATTCCGAAAGCTCTTGATCGTTTTGTACTGCGATGCCGGGCGCGAGTTCTCGTTTAACCCATCTTTTTAGCGCGGGCTGTTGCGCAATCTTTCTTGCCAGCTTCATGCCTGCCAGCATAATGCTTTCATCGTATCCCTCCGCATCGCTAAAATAGCGGAAATCAATCAATGGCGCGTCTGCTGGATTGCTGGAACGCAGGCGTACCACTCCTTCGCTTCTGGAGCGTGGAACGTTGGGGGTCATCGAAAAGCCGTATTGAGCGGTTGGATAGCCCAGGGGAACGGTGTTCCAATCAAAGGGTACCACCCCAAAATGAAACATGATGTCGGGCAGAGGCGCGGAGGGAAATATTTTGCTGAATAGTCCTACTTCCCAGTACTGAGTGGTTTCCTCCGGCACAGGTTGTTGCGCCTCCCAGCAAATCACGCCCTCTGGATGATCGATGAGATGCTCTCCCACGCCTGCTAACGCTACTTTTACGGGTATGCCGAGCGTTTGTAATTGCTGTGCCGGGCCAATACCTGATAACAAGAGCAATTTCGGCGTGTCAAACGTGCCGCAGGCAAGCACGATTTCTCGCTTCGCGTGAATACTAGAGGTAGCTGTCTCAACAGTGCGGGCGGTGTTGCTCTCATCGAGTACGATCCTGTTTACGCACGTATTTGTAAGTACGGTAAGGTTTTTGGCCGTTTGGCGCGTTGGATGAAGATAGGCTTGAGCGCTTGATTGGCGCAGACCGTTCTGCACATTGAGGGCAAATATGCCTGCCCCCTCGCGCAATATGCCATCCTCGTTGAATTGAACGAGATCAAATCCGGCCTGTTGGGCTGCTTCGAGAAATGCCTGGCTGAGCGGATTGAGGGCGGGTTGTTTATCAATAAAGACGCGCTCGAACACTTTCGCAAAGTAGCGGCCTGCCTCGCGCGCGCTCCAACCCTGGCATCCTGCTTGCTCCCACATGTCCATATCGTAATCGGGAGTGCGAAAGGCGATGCAGGAGTTGTGCGAGCTGCAGCCGCCCAGTACGCGCCCGCGACTATGACGAATGCGTGAATTTCCGCGCGCCTGCTGCTCGATGGTATAGTCGTAATCATATGCCGTGCCTAACAGGTTGGGCCAATTTTTGACCGCTAAGATTTCCTCGTTGCCCTCATCTGTCGGTCCCGCTTCGATCAGGCACACACTTATGTCTGGCTGCTCCGCCAGCCTTGCCGCCACAACCGAGCCGGCGGTTCCTCCCCCGACGATGACGTAATCATACTCCTGTTGTGCTTCCATGCGCCTTTACCGGGATGCCATATCTTCGTGTTCGCGTGTCACTACGATGAAATTGTCGCTGCCATAGGGGTTTTCCACGTAGCCATCGGCATGATTGTCATTCATCCATTCGCCGTCGCGCCGGTAGCGAAACTGGTATTCGCGGTCCATTTCCAGGTCAACGGTGATGCTCCACGCGCCATCGCGTCCCATTACAAAGGGATGCGAGGTGTTATTCCAACCATTGAAATTCCCGACGAGGTAGATGCCATCGGCCCAGACGCTATTGGGCAGGCTAAAGGTGACGCGGGCAACTTTGCCTTTCGCAGTTTCAACTACACTTTTATGTATCATACAAGTAACTCTTTCAGGCGTTCGCGCCGCCAGTGAACATCCTTGTCCAGATGAAGCGCATTATACGCC
>JBOGTO010000472.1:0-5698 GCA_050695155.1 Ktedonobacteraceae bacterium | reverse complement strand
CCATGCCAGCGCATCACTTTCCACGGGCGGGCGACCACAAGGGTCCCCTCCCATCCACATCACCACCCCCGCCCCTACGGATGGATGGAGGCAGTCGCCATGTCCTGTAGATTCCGCGCTATAATAGAGCAGACGAACGTTGAGCCGCACAGCAAAGGAACAATGCTATGCTATTTTTGACTGAACCGTCGCAGGTTTATAAAGATAGTTTCATCGAGGGTACACGCGAGTCTCAAGCCGAGGGGAACGAGCTTTATATCAACCTGGATAAGATTAGCGAAAACTTCGAGGCGTTTCTTCAACGATTACGCAACGCGAGCAAGCGTGTAAGAGTCACATCTGACCGCGTACCAATGTCTGACTTCTGGCTCATCGATGAAGATGAATATGTAGGGCGGCTCTCGCTGCGTCACGAATTGAACGAGGCGTTATTGCTGTGGGGCGGCCATATCGGCTACCAGATCCGCCCTTCAAAAAGGAGGCGCGGCTACGGTAAAGAAATCCTGCGGCTAGGTCTCGTCAAGGCCAAAGAACGCGGATTGAGCCGTGTGCTGGTAACATGCGACGAGGATAACATTGGCTCGCGTAAGATCATCGAATACAACGGCGGCAAACTTGAGAACATCATCGAAGTCAAAGACTCGCCAGTGCGCAAAATGCGCTACTGGATCGATATTTGACCTTCTACAAAGGAGATCAGTTCATGACAATGGATTATGGGGTAATTGTGCCGCAGGGGTGGCGTATGGACCTGGTAGGCATCAGTGACCCGGCGGAGGCGTATGAGGCTATGTCGCGCGTAGCTCAAGAGGCGGAAGCGTTGAATTTCCACTCTATCTGGCTGTACGATCATTTCCACACGGTTCCCACGCCTACACAGGAGATGACCTTTGAATGCTGGAGTAGCACGGCGGCCCTGGCGCGCGATACAAAACGTGTGCGTATCGGGCAACTGGTGACGTGCAATAGCTATCGCAACCCCGCGCTGCTGGCAAAAATCGCCAGCACCGTTGATGCGCTCAGTCATGGGCGGCTCGATTTCGGTATCGGCGCGGGCTGGTATGAAGAGGAATACCGCGCTTACGGCTATGCCTATCCCGATACGCGCGAACGATTGCAGCGCCTGCACGAAGCCATCCAGATTATCTTAGCCATGTGGACACAGGATGAAGCTAACTTTGAAGGCAAATACTACCATGTGCGAGGAGCTATCAACCAGCCCAAAGGTGTACAAAAACCGCATATCCCCCTCTTGATTGGAGGTGGTGGAGAAAAGGTTACGCTCAGGCTGGTCGCGCAATACGCCGACGCCTGCAATGTGGGTGGTGGTATCGCCAACATCAAGCACAAGTTGGCCGTCCTCAAGCAGCATTGCGACGAACTTGGGCGTGACTACAACAGCATCAGGCGCACTACCCTCATTGATGATTGTGCCATCGCCGAAACAGAGGAAGAGGCCATTGCAAAACTGACGCCCGCGCAGCGCGACGACCTCGACAATTTGCGCCAGACCGAACTGATTGGCACACCAGCCATGATTCGCCAGCGCCTGGCGGAGTACGAAGAGGCAGGCATACAAGAAATCGTCATCAGGTTTGTTGACGCGACCAAACTGGAGTCATTGCGCCTGTTTGCCCGCGAGTGTATGGGCGTCCGGTAAAGATGAAGAAAACTGGTAATTAAGCAAAAGAAGGATTTTTGCATATGCCATCAGTAACAGATGTCGTCATTGTGGGCGGCGGTGTCATCGGCTGTTCCATCGCCTACCACCTGCGCAAAGCGGGCGTATCAGTCACAGTCGTAGAGCAGGGCGAAATCGGCGCGGAGGCGTCGAGCGCGGCGGCTGGCCTGCTCGCGCCGCTTGGTTCGCTGGCGGGGCCGGGGCCGTTCGCGGACCTGCTGCTCGCCAGTTTCGCGCTTTTCCCGGCACTGGCGCCAGAACTGGAGGATGTAAGCGGCATTCGCATGGAATATGAGCGGACGGGAGCGTTACGGGTGGTGCGCAATCCTAAGAACGTGTCTAATTTGCGCAAACGCATGAAGGCGTGGCAGCCGCTCGGCCTGCAAATGCGCTGGCTGACGGGCGAGGAGGCGCGCCAGCTCGAACCAACGCTCGCGCCGGATGTGTGCGCTGCGCTCTACGCTCCCGAAGAATCGCAAGTCAAAGCTTCACAGGTGGTCAAGGCTTTTGGACAGGCTGCCGCTAATCTCGACGCAAAACTCCTCAGCCATACGCGCATCACAGGCATACAACAACAGCATGGCAGGGTGACAGCTATCGTAACATCTCAGGGCGACAGCATCGCCTGCCATCATCTGGTAGTCGCCACAGGCGCGTGGTCTGCCCAATGGAGTGAATGGTTAGATATTCAGTTGGCTGTCGTGCCACAGCGCGGGCAAATACTGGCTCTGCGCCAGCCCGCGCCGCCGCTCCGTCACATTATCTTCGGCGAGGCCGCCTATCTCGCCCCCAAACAGGACGGCACCGTCGTAGCAGGCGCGACAAAAGAAGAGGTTGGCTTTGACAAACAACTGACGGCAGGCGGCGTGGCATGGCTTTTGAGTACAGCAAACAGGCTTATCCCTTCCTTAGAGCAGAGCGCGATTGAGAGCATGTGGGCAGGGTTGCGTCCCAAAACTCCCGATAACCTGCCCATTCTGGGGCCAGCGCCGGGCTGGGAGAACGTCACACTGGCAACAGGGCATGGCAGCGTCGGCATCATGCTCAGCGCCATCACCGGACAAACTCTTGCCGAACTGCTCGTCACCGGAGCCGCGCCCGAACTCATCCGCCCCTTCGCGCTGGAAAGGCCAGCAGACCTGAATGCGGAAGACGCGCACGGCGAGTGGTAATAGGCGACCCTCATCTGTGATACATTTTGTGACGCCAGGGTATCAAAAGCTACAGGATGATACGTGGTAATATGGTACGATGGAAGCATGACTTCGACTTTTGTAGCGCGTTTCTGCAAAGTAGAGTGAGCGAAAAAGGTATGAGACCAACAGTAAGAGAACCCATCTTGCAGGTCAATACATCCAGAGGGACACCCATCGTAACTCGCTATGGGCAGATAATTCCTCTCATCAGGGTGGTGAAGGTACGCTGGCCCGGTGGCGCATTGGTCTGGAATCGACCGGCGGCTATTGAGGTCCAACAAGGGGACTCTGAGCGCAAAATGCCCATCCAGAATGTTACTGAGCGCGCCAATTTCGCCATCGTCTTGACCGGATTGGTATTGACCCTGGGTATGTCGTTGTTTCTGAAGAGAAGAAGGAAACACCATCATGATTGATGAGAACACCACGAAACCTGCTGTAAGAGGCTCTGTAGAGCAGGTCTTGAGCCAGCTTGTGAGCAATGCCAACGTGGATACCATCTTCGGAAAGCCTGTCGAGCGGGATGGAGCAACCATCATCCCATGCTCTGAAATTGCCTTCGGTTTTGGCATGGGAAGCGGCACAGGTCCCGTCGATGAACGTGGCAACCCGACGGGTGGCGGCGGCGGTGGCGGTGGTGGTAGCCAGGGACGCCCCGTTGCTGTGATTGTAATGACCAGGGAGGGCGTGCGTATCGAACCTGTCCTCGACGTCACGAAAGTGGCGCTGGCCGGCATTACCACCGGAGCTTTCATGCTCTTCTGGTTAGGCAGGCTGACCGGCTTCGGGCGTAAAGACAAAGGACCCTCTCTCTCCCAGTTGAAGAGAGCTGTTAAACGCTAAATTGCGGGGAATGTTCCGCAGGAGTACAGGGCGACTGTGAAAGTTGCCCTGTACTTTATGCCTTTTGTGGGTGATCCTCTGTCCCCTGAGAACCCTGCTGCTCTTGTTGTCCGCTCGTTGCGCCACTGCCCGAACTTTGACGTATGCTGTACCATATAGGCAAAACGGCCACGATCACCGGAACCAGCACCAGACCTAACCAGTCCCAGAGCCGTCCATGATCGTGAAAGCCTGTCCATTGCCAGTTATAGGCATAGGTCCCAATGAACAACACAATAAGCACGGCGGCAACCGCTACAAGCGCAATCTTCAACTGTGCCAGCCATATGCGCTGCTGGCTTTCCTCCGCCATGAACCATATCGGCACGGCGGCCAGCGTAACTGGAAGCAACAATAGCTGCAAATAGTCCCAGACCGTATCGTTGTTTTTGAACCCCGTCCACGTCCAATTGAAGGCATAGGTGCCTATTTCCAACACCACTAAGATCAACACAGCCGCCAGTAGCATCCTCTTCCACGTCCACCATTTCACCTCACGAGCAGCTAATGGTTTCAACGCGCGATCTATCTGATCAACTCTATGTTCCATAGCGCCCTCCTGATTTTGCTCGATATAATACGCGGACATAGATAGACCCACACGAAGTATACATACTCTTCGATACAAACTGCAATATGAGGGAATTTCTGATGAATGTTGCCGATCAAAACCGGTCATAGCACGAATCGCTTGCCCCCTAACTGTAGGGACAAGGGGAGTGGTGGAGTGGATGAGGGGGCCTTGTGCTTGTCCTTGTCGGAGCGCGACCAACATGCCTCACCGAACCCAGACGAATCAGGCTGCCAGCAGGACAAGCACAAGGCCCCCTCCCATCCCCACATCCGCCCCTTGTCCCTACAGGACGAGGATACCTCCTCCCCCTTTCCTCATCACCCTATTCGGTCGCCAAAATTACATAGGTGGCGCTACGTCCAGGGCGGGGTTGCCGTCGAAGAAACCGGCGGGTTTCAAATGGAAACCGACCGTTTCCACAGGCATGACCGGCCAGTCTTCGGGGCGCACGACATGATTTGAGCCAAAGGTGTACCAGACGACGACATCGGTATTTTCCAGGGAGCGATTTTTCTGAACGTAGGTCGGCAGCCCGTCGCCTCCTTGTTGCTGGTTGGGGTAGTCGCCAGCCGCATAGCGTTCAGCCGGATCATAAGCCGTTACCCACAGGTGCGAGTGCGTGAAGCCGCCGCGCTGCCATTGCGGCGAACCTTGCGCGAAGAGAGGGAAGGCGTTTTTTTCGGGTACGAGCTTGTAGGAGACAGGCTGGCCCTGGGCATTGAGTGATGATGGGTTGACGATCTTCCAGAAGCGCGACGCGCGCGGCTCGATGGAACGCTGCGCCTCGCTTTCGCTGGCAAGCAGTGTTTCGCGCGCCACCCAGCTATTGCCACGCGGGTTGCTCGCGTCCCACGGTAGAGGTTCGCAATTGACCTCGACCACTGAATTGAGCGGGCCGTCCACCATCATATCAAGCCGCACATTGAAGTAGTGCTGGTGATTTGGCCCGTAGAGTCCGGGAGCGACAAGCGTTCCTGACACGGGCAACTCTCCCGGCGCGATGGCAGCCGGGGCGATGATGCCCGTCAATTTAATCTCGTACTGTATAGTACCATCCTGGTACAGGTACCAGTAGAAACCGTATTCGTAGTTGCCCACCGTCGAGATCGAGGAAATCACCAGGCGGCGCGAGCGGCGCACCTCGGCCCGCGTCGAGCCATCCTCGTTATACTCGAGATGCTTCCAGAGCAGATTATAGTCCTCTTCGTGCATACAAATAGCGTTCGCCAGCACAACGGGCTGCCCTTCGGCATCGTTGACGGTGACATCGAAATAGCGAATCTCGCCCAGGCAATCGCAGCCCAGTTCCAGGCTGTTCGCCAGTACGCCAATGCCCACTTCACACGCGTCAAACACGTTCTTAAA
>JBOGTO010000471.1:0-5976 GCA_050695155.1 Ktedonobacteraceae bacterium | reverse complement strand
GCCTCTTTCACCTCTTCAGCAGCAGATTTTGGCTCTCTTTGGCTTCTCTCCTGCTGTCTATCTTCGGCTCGCCGATGATTCGTAAGATTGGCTTGAAATTTAAGCGAACGGTAAGTATAAAGAAATGTCTTCTATGAAAGAGCGTAGCCTGAAATGACAAAAGCAGATGGAGAAATGACGACAATTACCACGAGCGAACCATCGCGTTGGGTGGTTTGGATTGCTTATGGAGCGTGTCTCTGGTCGTTCTTGTTTGCCGTGCTAAGCTTTTACTGGGCGCTGGGAGGAATGGCGGGAGCCGATACTGTCTCACCAGAAATTGTGCAACTCGCTCGATCTGGCGTGGCATGGATTTTTGCAGTACTGTGGATCACTGGTATCGTTAAAGTGGTCAGTGGGTTTGTTGCGCTCGCGCTGGTGCAGGCGTGGGGAAGAAAGATTCCGCGCTGGCTACTGCTCATGCTCGCCTGGGGCGCGGGTACACTCTTGTTCGTGCATGGTGGTCTCTTCTTCATAGTGGGCGTACTCGCAATGAGTGGCGCTATAAGTGTCAGCACTCCCGCTACGGTACTTCACTGGTATACCTTTCTCTGGGGTCCCTGGTGGCTGCTGGGAGGTATCCTGTTTCTGGTGCCGACCTGGTCCTATTTTCGCAGGTCGCCCTCGCATCAGTGGCGTGCCAGCCTCGTTTTCAGTGCGATAGGTGTAATTGGGGCGCTTGTTCTGCTCATTCTGAGCGGCGGCACCATCGGCTAAGTAGGCAAGGCGTCAGCTTCCTTCGTGCTGGCGTTTGAGGACGGCACGCAGGGCGTCGGCCTGACCGCGATTATAGGCGGCGGAACGGGTGCCTACGCCGACAAGAGGAAGGGAGCTTTTTTCGTGAATCTCGGCGGCTCGTTCGCGCTGGGTGATTTCATGCACCAGTTGACGATCGCTCAATCGCCAGCCGCGTGAATTGGCATAGGTGGCAAAGGCCATGACGCGGCTATAACCCTCGTCGTATTCTCTTTCTGCCTCGCCGTCCTGAGCAGGTATATGTTGCATCACGTTTTTCTCATTCTAAACGCCCTGGCAGCGTTTGTGGTTGCAGTTCATTGCTTATTGAGATTATGACAAAAAAGAATGATAGTGTCAATACATATATTGATCGCGTCCCTGCTACTGCGTCAAGTTTCACATGAGGGGACGGGCAACCCTTATATGTAGGGACGCCCCTTGTGGGCGTCCGGCCCCACTACACATCGCCTTCATTTTCATCAGACGTGTTGATAAAACGCTCAACCTGCTCTGAATTAAAGCGCGCAATGCGCGCTGGATTCAGGCCATCTAGTTCGATGGTAGTTTGACCATTGATGAGGTCGGCTACGGCGCGGCCAACGGCGGGAGCGAGTGCGAAGCCGTGACCGGAAAAACCTAGCGCCAGGGTGAGACCGTCCAGGCCGGGCGCGGAGCCGATAAAGGGGATGTCGTCGATGCTTTGCGCTTCGAGGCCGCACCACGAGCGGGCGATGCGTTGTTGCGCGAGGGCTGGCAGCAACTCGCAGGCGGTTGACCAGTTACCCTGGATGCTGGCCGGACGCATGGTATACGAGCGCCGGTCGGGTGATACATTGCCGGGCCAGCCGCCGCCGATGAAGAATGAACCATCAACGAGTTGTTTGAGCGAGAGTTTGCGGTTGACTGCACCAATAACGGGTTGCAGCAGGTTCGGTTGCGCGGGTGTGGAGAGCAGCATTTGCAGGGCAACGGTGCGTACAGGCAAGCGCAATCCGGCGGTGAGCGCAAGTTCGTCGCTCCACGCGCCAGCAGCCAGGATGGTCTGTTGGGCTTCAATATCGCCTTGCGCGGTGCGTACTCCCGCCACGCGGCCAGCATGAGTGATGAGCGCGAGTGCGGCGGTATTGGTTTGGTAGATTGCACCGTGACGCTGCGCGGCCAGCGCGAAAGCGCGCGTGGTGTGCGGCGGGCTGGCCTGTCCATCGGAGGGGCTGTAGCTGCCCGCGATAACTTGCGCATTGAGGCCAGGCGCAAGCTGCAAGACTTCGGCGCGCTGGACCAGTCGCACATCGCTGAAGCCCATATTTTGTTGCTGCTGCACATATGCCGCGACCTCTTCCGCCTCGCTATCACTTTCGGCCAGCCACAATTGACCGCCCTGGCGATAGTGCAGATCGGCTTCAAGTTCCTCTGAAAGCGTGTGCCAGCGCTGGATAGCCTCGCTTGCCAGCTGCGCCTCTGCCGGGTGGCGTCCCTGGCGACGCACGCCGCCCGCGCTGGCCCAGGATGCTGCCGGTTCGCTGGCAATGTCTGCTCGCTCGATAACAAGGACGCGGTGGCCCTGGCGCGCGAGGTGATAGGCAATGGAATTGCCGGTTACACCGCCGCCAACGATAACGATTTCGGTTTGAGTTAAGGGCATAGGTTGCTCCTATTGAATGTACCTTGACGATCTTTTCTTTGATTGTTGCTGGTAGGTCATGAATGGGCCGCTGTGGTTTTGAGGCATGGAGCCGCGCAGGCGGGTACCCAGGTCCTCGTAGCTTTCGTCCTCTATGATGCCGTACTGGTGAAACTGGGCTACCAGGTCGCCCCTGTCGTAGGGTATGACGACGTTGAGGGTGACGAACTGGGAGCGCAGGTTGTTGCTGATGCAGCGCAACAGGTCGTCAACGCCGCTTCCATCCAGCGCGGAAACGCATACGACGGGTAGCGTGGATGCTTTGCCTTCCAGCTTGACGGGTAGTTCTGCCGAATTGCCATTGAGCTTTAAGGTTGCGTGGTTTGAGAGCTTGTCGATCTTGTTGAGCGCGATGACCATAGGGCGCTCGCCCGCGCCAATCTCTTTTAATACCTCGTCTACAGCTTCCACCTGACGCAGCACGGTGGGGCTGGAGGCATCGACGACATGCACGAGCAGGTCGGCCTCAGCAACTTCTTCGAGCGTGGCGCGGAAGGCTGCTACCAGCGTGGTGGGCAGGCGCTGCACGAAACCAACGGTATCGGTGAGCAGCAGTTCCTGACCGCCGCTGAGACGAGCGCGGCGTGTGGTGGGATCAAGCGTGGCGAAAAGTTTGTCCTCGGCCAGGATTTTCGCGTCTGCAAGCCTGTTGAGCAGAGTGGATTTGCCCGCGTTCGTATAGCCAACCAGAGCGATGACGGGCGCGCCAGCGTATTTGCGCTGGTCGCGGTGCAACTGGCGATGCGTGCGCACATGCTCAAGCTCTTCCTCGATGGCGCTCTTCTGGCCGCGCAACAGACGGCGGTCAACCTCGATCTGCTTTTCACCTTCGCCGCGCTGCTGCACACTGCCCTTTTGACGGGAGAGGTGCGACCATTGCCTCGCCAGGCGCGGCAAATCGTACTCGATCTGGGCCAGTTCGACCTGCAAACGTCCCTCGCGCGTGCGCGCTCGTTGGCCGAAAATGATAAGGATCAGCGCGGTGCGGTCAAGCACTTGCGTGTCGAGTGCGCGTTCCAGGTTGCGGTGCTGACCGGGCGATAATTCCAGGTCAAAAAGCACGGCATCACAGTTGTGGTAACGCACCAACTCAGCGATTTCCTGAATTTTGCCAGAGCCGAGCAGCGTGCCGGGATGCGCTTTAGACAGGCGTTGAATAACGCGATCAACGCTGATGACGCCAGCAGTGCGCGCCAGTTGCGCCAGTTCGTCGAGCGATTCTTCCACAGGCCAATTGTTGCCGGGCATGTCAACGCCAACGATGATAGCGCGTTCTGGCGCAGTTGAAAGCAACGCCTCCGATAGCTGCTCTTCTGCTACATGATTCGTATTTTGTGCGGGCATATATATCTCCTGAAATTTTATTTGCGTGAAGTGGGCTGTGACGATCTTTTCATGGCATCAGGAGAGCGGCAAGGCACATGTAGCGCGAATGCGGCATTGTTGTAAGAAAGGTAAATGTGTTGTGGCGAAAATGTGGGTCGATACCAGCCAGCAACAATGCTAAGTTCTTTCAACTAGCCCCCTCCTGATGCGTTAGACACAATGACAGTACACAAAGACGCCGGTTAAAAACGGCGTGATAATGCGATGTTGTGTGTTACGCACACGAGATAGGTGTTAGATGAAATTCAACACTGTTGTTTGCTCCTGTTCATTGTTTAGGCTGCATATAGGGTACACTGCTATGAAGTGAATGTCAAGAGATAAAAGTCTTCGTTGCGGTCACCGGACGCCCACCAGGGGCGTCCCTACATCTCAAAGGCACCCCTATCCTCGTCTCTGATTGTCTGAGAACGCGGGTGGTGGGTCAGCCCAGATGTAGGGACGCCCCTGGTGGGCGTCCGGCGTGGGGCCTTATCTCCTATCTTTGTTCCATTGGAGGCATTTCAGGATACTCTACCTGCATTTCTTCGTGCTGAGTTTGCTGCTCACTTGCCTGGTAGGGCTGTTGTTCCCCGCGATATGGTTCCGACTCTGCGCGATAGCCACGCTGGTACGGCTCCACATCCCATTGATACTCTTGCTGTTCCTGGTATCGTTGTTGCTGCTCGTCTATTTGCACAGGCTGGCGGCTCGTATTCCAGTTTTTCTGGCGGAAAAGATTGTTAAACATCGCGGTGAGGATGACGGCCAGAAGCAGGCCGACGAAGAAGCCGCTGATGTGGCCGAACGTTTGCCAGAGCAGATATGGGAAAGCCCAGAACATTATGCTAATGAAGCGGTAGTTTTTAGAGCGACAACTATGCATCATATATTCTCTTACTTTCTGGAGTACTCACTCTTCCTGAGTACTAATACATACAGACATATTCCATCTATTTCTCTTCTTAAATATAGCAGATAGCAATTTGTTTGTCAAGTTGAAGATAGCCCCGGAGATTCTTCGCTGCGCTCAGAATGACAGTCCGCAAGTTTGTCATTCTGAACGGTCATAGACGGCGTTGTAGGGCAAGTCACTCAGTCTCAGAATGACAGTCCGCAAGTTTGTCATTCTGAACGCAGCGAAGAATCTCCGGCACTTAGGCGGGATCACCAGGAGAATCAGGGATTGCTATTCAAGACTTCATGAGTGAGATGAAGTCTTGAATCTTCTGACGTTAAAAAAACTTGACAATCTCCGGTTGTGTTCGGTATACTTACTACATCGTTGTTAGCACATAGACAAAAGAATACGCGGTATGAACTGATCTCATCAAGAGAGGTGGAGGGATACGGCCCTGTGAAGCCCGACAACCCGCTCTGCAAAGTTGCAGGGAAGGGTGCCAATTCCGGCGGAAGATTTCCGCGAGATGAGGGGAGAAAGCGACGAAGCTACAGCCCCTGAGATGCAGGGGTTTTTTGTTGCCCGCGTATTCATGCGCGTTTGTTTCAGGCAATCCTATCAGTACCAGTACAACGCGCAGCGAGAGAGAATAACGTTGACGAGGACGAGTAAACGTCACGGACGGCTACAGAGAGTTGGCGAGGATGAGATGCCAGCGCCGCACCAGCGTTGAATATGACCTCCAAGTTGCAAGTTGAAACCTCAGCAGGGGAAGTAGACTGAGCCGGGTAGCCCCGTTATAAGCTAGAGTGTGAGCGGCGACGTAGAGCGCTGTTTCACACTTGTCAAGGTTGATGCCGTGAGGCATCGACAAATCAGGGTGGTACCGCGAAGATCGTTTACCCCTCGCCCCTGCCAGGGTGAGGGTTTTTTTGTACTTATTTTCAGGCCGCAAGTGCCAGGCCAGATGAGCGAAGAAAGGAATGAAGGGGGTGACAATGGTGACATATATTGAACACGATGTTGTGACGAATGCGCAGGCTAAACTTGCCAATCAGGTGAAAACCTTCGCCTTTGATGCTTTGCCGTTGCAGTTGGGTGGGCAGTTCGGGCCGGTGACGCTGACCTACGAGACGTGGGGAACGCTTAACGCGGCGGCTGATAACGTGGTGTTGATTACGCACGCGCTCACTGGCAATACGCACGCGCACGATGCCGAACGTCCACATGATACCAAAGTGGCATGGTGGAA
>JBOGTO010000470.1:0-21606 GCA_050695155.1 Ktedonobacteraceae bacterium | reverse complement strand
TGGGAGAAGTTTTCTCGTATCCTGTCCATTCACAGCGATGGATCAGGTATTAGTAAGGAGGTAGCTAAAGAACAGTTTAGTACAAATGGATGTCTGCGCTACAAGCAGTAAGCCGCAAGACATCTCATACGAGCAATGCACGGAACCCTACTCATTAGCTGACAGAGGGTAGATGAGCGCACCTTCTGGTTTTTTCCGCTTTCATTTTACAGACTAAGGAGAACTGCATTGAAAAAGCATTCATCCGGCTTTTATATCGGCATTGTCGTGGCGATTATTTTGGGTTTTGGCCTCGTGACCCTTCTTGCGCTGGTCTTTCGAACAGACGTGGGAGGTGGTGCCTCAGGCGTAGTACGGGCAACCATGACAGGACCAAACGCTGCGACGCTTAACCTCGCTACCTATCCCGACTCTCAGGTATGTCATTCTGACGCTGGAGGACAGCAAGTTACCTGGGTAACCTATTGTGCGGGCGATAACAGCGCTTTCTCGCAAATCGAACTGCCTCCGAACAGCCTCATTACCGTCAACATTAAGCAATACGACTCTTCCACTCCCTTGATTAACAGTTACTTTAGCCAGGTAAGGGGTACCGTTGGAGGCGTTGCAACGCTCAATGGGAAGACCTTCAGTCAGATCGGCCCGGACCAGCCGGCTCACACGTTCACCATCCAATCCGAACCCAACTCGCAAGATCCAATCTTCGTGAGTGTCCCGCTCCAGGGAACAGCAAGCGGCGCTCCTACGCCGGTTAATATTAACGGCAATAGCTATGCGAAGCCCAACGTCATCTCCTTCCAGTTCCACACGGGACCGGCTGGCATGACTTACCTGTGGCACTGCTATGACCCGTGTGGAGACACACAGTATGCCCGCAATCCTCCCTTTGGCTTTAGTGGGCCAATGTGGACCCTCGGATACATGGCGGGGATGATGACTGTCACCAATTATTAAAGGGGGCGAGATGTCTGAAGCTAATATCGAAGGAAACACCAGCGCTACTCCACCGGTGGCACGAGAACCTGCGCATTTTCGTCGCGCGATGATTAGTTGGATAGTAATCTCTATTGTCGGAATTGTGATATGGATTTTACTGGCCCCGCTAATTCTTCCGCAAGGAGCGAGCAATCTCGATAGCGCCGATGACTTTACTATTGTCATATTTACAGCCCTGGCTATTCCAGTGGCCGCGTTCGTTTTTGTCTTCCTGGCCTACAGCCTGCTCTTCTTCAGGACAAAGGACAGACCTACGGAGGATGCCGTTCCCTTAAAACCCCGGCCAGGGATTCAAATTGGATGGTTAGGCATCACGGGCGTTCTATGTCTCTTCCTTTTCATCTGGGGCATGATTGCCTACTACCAGGAGACCTCCGCTGCTCCAAACAACAGCACCTTGATTGTTCGGGTAACTGCCCAGCAGTGGTACTGGAGCTTTGACTACCCCCAGTACGGCATGTCCAGCCAGAGCCAGGTAATTGAACTGCCTGTGGATCGTCCGGTGCAGTTCATTGTCACTTCGGAAGACGTGCTGCATGGGTTTGCTATTCGCGCTATGGGAGTTCGCGTCGATGCCAATCCGGGGCAAATGACCTCTACGCCTATCGTAACACCGAACGTGCTAGGAAATTACACGGTGAACTGCGTAGAATTGTGCGGCCTCTTACATTCATTCATGTGGGAGTCAATAAACGTGGTCAATCAATCGTCATTCAATTCATGGATAACTAGCCAGGGAGGACACCCATGAGTCAGGAAGCAATTACCGAAACCACCGCTGAAATCAGGCGTCCGAACATCAGGCAACAGATCTTTCCAAGTGTGATTTCCGGAATCATCGTAGGCGCTATAGGGGCTGCCGTACTTGCCATCATTGTGAACGCCGTGACACAGGGCAAAAACGCGGATGCAACCGTCGCGTCTCTCTATGTGGGCTGGGTGTTCTTCTTCTTTGGAGGCATTGGTGCCTACAACGATGTGCTAAAGTGGGGCTTTGCGCGCAGGGAACCAACCCATGCCGAAGAACAAGACCTGGCTGGCAAAGGCCGTGGCCTCTGGCGCTACTTCCGCTGGACCACCGACCACAAAGTGGTCGGAATGCAATACCTGGCTACGGCCCTCTTCCTCTTTTTCGTCGGCTCAATGGGAGCCTTCATGATTCGCCTGGAGCAGTCAAGGCCCGGAGCAATCTTCTTTCCTCCCTCCACATACAACACGATTGTGGGCATGCATGGGATTATCATGATTGTCGCCTCGGTCATTATGGTCGCCGGCCCGTTCGGCAACTTCGTCGTCCCCATCATGATTGGCGCGCGCGATATGGCGTTTCCCCGTCTCAACGCGCTGAGCTACTGGCTACTTTTCGTCGATATCCCTGTCATTATTACCACACTCTTCCTGGGCGGCTTCCAGACCGGCTGGACAGGCTATGCCCCGCTTTCGGTTCAGGAGCTAACGCCAGGCATGTTGGCGTACTGCTTCTTCATCATCATCTTTTCCATCTCAACCACCGTGGGAGCCATGAATATCATCACCACAGTGCTAGTGCTGCGTACCAGGGGTATGACCTGGGGACGGCTACCCATTCTCGTGTGGGGCGTGATGCTCTCAGTATTGCTAAGTTTAACCGCGTTCCCTTTTTTCATGCTATCCCAGATCATGGTTGTGATGGACCGCGTCTTCCAGACCTCCTTTTTTGAGGGCGCTTACGGCGGAAGTAACTGGGTGTACGAGCATCTGTTCTGGTTCTTTGGACACCCTGAGGTGTATGTAATTCTCTTGCCGGCCCTCGCGATCGCTGCCGAGGTAGCTGCCGTGTTTGCTCGCAAGGGCATCTTTGGTCGCCGTATGATGGTTGGCAGCCTGGTTACGATTTCTATCCTGAGCGTGCTCGTGTGGGGGCATCACCTGTATTTCAGCGGCTCGAACAATCCATTGGATGCTCCGTTCATGCTGGATACAGAGTTGATTTCAATTCCTACCGGCGTCTTCTTCCTGGCGATGATAGGGACATTCTGGCGCGGGAAGATCTGGGTCACAGTCCCCATATTGTTTGTGATGGGCGTGCTGATAAACTTCGTCATAGGAGGTATTACCGGCATCTACCTGGCAGACCTGCCTACCGATGAAATCCTGCACGGCGGCATGTTTGTCACGGCGCACTTCCATTATACCCTTGTCGGGACCGCCGTCTTCGGGTTTTTCGCCGGCGTCTACTACTGGTTCCCGAAAATGGTGGGGAAGCGGCTCAATCCATTTCTGGGTCGGCTCCATTTCTGGCTGTTTATGGTCGGATTTAATGGGACGTTCTTGTCGCTGTTCTATGCGGGCTTGATTGGAGAGCCGCGCTGGTCTGCGAATGTTGCGCCTCCATTTGTCCCTGCCAACACCATTGCCAGCCTGTTTGCCATCTTGATCGCGGCATCCGTGTTTGTTATGGTCTATAACGTGATTATCACGCTCAAGAGCGGCGAGCTTGCGTCTGCCAACGAATGGGGAGGCAAGACGCTCGAGTGGACGGTGCCAACACCGGTACCGCTTGAGAATTTTGTTGGGGAGCTGCCCGTGATTACATCAACACCCTACGACTACGGAACGCCTGCGCCGCACCCATCCGATGTGGAGGGTCGTCTGGAAGAAGATCTACGGCTACAGCCGTACACATCAACGCCACCACAACCAGAGAGTTAATAGCGCCGGAGGAGATAGACAATGAGTTCAACCATTGTAGAACACGCACACGAACATGAACTTGAACCGCATATTCGGATTGGGCGAGCGCGGGCAGCCGTGATCATGTTCATTATATCGGATGTTCTGTCAATATTCGCCATCATGGCTGCGGGTGGCTACCTGGGCGCGCTGAATACGGAGAACCAGTTCAAGATCGCGGGAGATCACGCCCCCGCGCTTCTCCAGGGAGTGATGGTGGCTATTGCGCTGGTACTGAGCGGCCTCATTTACTACTGGTGGGCGCGAAGAGCACGCCGGTTCGGGGAAACTGGTCCCACGGCGTTCTTCATGCTCGCCCTGCTATTCATAGTGCTGGCGCTGGCCGGTCAAACATGGGTAAACCTGAGCCTGGGCTATACAAGCACTCCTTTCCACGCCTACGAAAGCCTCCTTATGCTGATTACCTGGTTTACCTGGGTCCACATCCTGCTTCTGATTATTATCGGCCTCCTCCTCTCAGGGAGGATACTGCGCGGTAGGCTAGCCGGATTTGGATTCATCGCCGAGGTAACAGGATACTGGTGGTACTATACAGTGCTTAGCGCTCTGTTACTGTGGGTAATCAGCCTGGTTCTATAAAGCGAGGTGCTGTATGAGCATCTGGGTTGATGTAGATGGGTGGCCTGTGCCACCCATCGTGCTACTTGGATGCCTTGCCGCGGAAATCCTGTACTTCCGTGGATGGTATATTCTTGTCAAAACAGAGCGGGCGAAAGATACGGCCAGGGTCATGCCCTTCGGTTCCGAAGATGGTACAATTGCGTGGGATAGCTGGCTACTACGAGGTGTTTATTTTACGGTAGCAATCTTGCTAGCCCTTGCTGGAGATTCTGCTCTCGTTGACTTTTTCTCCGGTCGGCTTTTCTGGGTGCATATGGTGCAGCACCTGCTCTTGATGGTCGTCATCGCCCCGCTGTTGGTAGCCGCGGCCCCGTTGCTCCCAATGTGGTATGGATTGCCAGAGCGGGCCAGGAGGTTGCTTGGGGCGCTGGCAAAGATGAAAGCGACAAAGGCTCTTTACCACGTTGGGCGCTGGCTGCGGCAGCCCGCCGTCTCTATCTTGCTCCTGATAGTTGGAATGTGGGGATGGCACTGGCCCGCGCTGTATGACCTTGCTTTAACGAACGATATCATCCACGACTGGTGCGAGCATCTGACATTTATCGTGGTCAGCGTCCTCTTCTGGACGCAGGTAATACCATCGGCTCCGCTCTCCCCGCGCGCGGGCTACATTGGACGCCTGGTATGCCTGGGATTCGCAATGATGCAAAACGTTGTACTGGCGGTGCTGCTTGCATTTTCCGCGACGCCATTGTACGCGCCGTATGCCCACATTGTAACGTCGCCCGGCGGTTTTACCGCTTTGCAAGACCAACAACTGGGGGCAGGCATCATGTGGACGTTCGGCGATGTGCCTTTTGTAATCGCTGTTGCCGTTCTTGTTCAGTGCTGGCTTGCCACACAGTCGGATAACGATCAAACCGCGCCACAGTCCGAAACGACGAGCGTCGTTCCTAAAGAGCAAGTATTACCGTAATAGAAATGATTCAAATATATCTCTGGTGAAAGGAACAGACTATGCGGCATCCAGCAGGTCTACATAAACTGGCTCTCGCTGCATTGATTGCCACCTCGCTATTGGTGGTTATTGCCGGATCTTTCTGGGTCACACGCTTGATTGCGCTGCATACTGCTCCGGCGGCAGCGCCAACGCTGCCGGCTGACAACGCGCTACTCGGATTTCCGATGAAAGGCGATCCCGCGCCTGACTTCAATCTGGTCGACCAGTTCGGTCATCCGACTACTATGTCTTCCCTGCGAGGTCAAGAGGTAGTGTTGGCTTTCATCGACTCGCGCTGTACGAGCCTCTGCCCACTGACAGCAAATATTATGTATGATGCCAGGGTTCAACTGGGATCATCCGCCGCCAACCGGGTAACGCTGGTCGCCATCAATGCCAATCCCACTGCAACCAGCGTAGCAACGGTACAAGCCTGGTCCATCAATCATGGCATGTTGCATCAATGGCTATTTCTCACGGGTACAGCTCAACAACTCCAGTCCGTCTATCATCAGTACGGTGTGTATGTGCAGGTTGATGCAAGCGGGAATGATATACACGATCCGGCCATGTACATCATTGATGCGCAGGGGCATGAGCGGCTCTTTTTCGAGACGCTCGACTCAAATAACAAGCCCGATCTTAGTAGCGAAGAAAGCGGATTGGAGATTGGAATGCGGCAATGGCTGCCACGAACCTAATATTTGAATGCAATAGTCAGGAGTCCTTATATGACGTTCATACGCCGCGTTGCATGGGTAGCGACCGCCGTTACCTATTTTCTGATCGCGCTTGGTGGCACGGTGCTTGCCACCGGCTCCGGCTTGAGCTGCCCGGATTGGCCGTTTTGCTACGGTCAGGCATTCCACTCAGGGACCTATCATGTGTTTCTTGAGCAGTTCCATCGCTTCACTGCCGCCTCCGTCAGCATTTTGATTGTGATGCTGGCAATCGGGATCATCGCGTGGGCGCGTAAAGATCGCGCTCTGCTCACATTGGCGATCGCTGCTCCAGTATTGCTGGCAGTCCAGATTGTGCTGGGAGGGCTGACGGTTCTCTGGAAGTTGCCGCCGCAAATCATCATGGCGCATCTGGGTACGGCGCTGGCAATCTTCGCTGTTGTTATCACGATTGCCGTGTTGAGCGGCAAGTCTGCGACCAGTAAAGAGCTTCCCGCGAAAACGCGCAAATTCGCGCAACTGGCGATCTCCAATGCGCTGCTCGTCTACATCCTGATGCTGCTTGGTTCGTATGTGACCGGCAGTAGCGCGGCGCTGGCCTGCCCTGGCTGGCCGTTCTGCACGCCCGCTTCGTGGGCCATAAGCAATCATCTTGCGAGTATCAATATCCTGCACCGTGTCTTCGCTGTCTTCGTCGGCCTCGTGACGCTCTGGACAGTCATTGCGGCTTTACGTCGCTGGCGTATCGCGCGCGGTCAGGCTGTCGTCGGGCTGATTGGTGGCATCCTCTTCATATGGCAGGCGATTGTGGGTGGCTTGATCGTGCTGCTCAAAGAGCCGGCCTTTGTCGCGGGATTGCATCTCGCGCTCGCCACCGCCGTCTGGGGTACGTTGGTGCTATTGGCCGCGCTTGCGTCCCGGCAACTACGCGCTGCCCCGGCACAGCAGGAGATTGAAAAGATGGAACAGGCCGAAGCCGAATCTAAACAGGAAGTTGGCGTAGTGCGGCAAACCATCTCCAATTACGTTGATCTGATGAAGCCGCATGTAACGGTGCTGCTACTCGGTGTGACGCTGGCGGCTATGGCAATTGCTGAACGGGGTCTGCCTTCGCTGGCTCTTGTCATTCCGACTTTGCTGGGCGGCGCGATGGCGGCAGGCAGTGCCAACTGCATCAACTGTTATATCGACCGCGACATTGACCAGATTATGGGGCGTACACAGCGCCGCTCGCTGCCCGCCGGGCGCGTGGAACCACAGCAGGCGCTGATTTTTGGTATCATCCTGGGCGTCGTTTCGTTTATTGTACTCTTTGCCTTCGTCAACCTGCTCAGCGCGGTGCTGGCCTTTTCCGCCATTCTCTTCTACGTCTTCGTCTATACGCTCGGCCTCAAACGCACCTCGACGCAGAATATCGTCATCGGCGGCGCGGCTGGCGCGGTACCTGTACTGGTCGGCTGGGCAGCCGTCACCAATAGCCTGAGCCTGCCGCCTGTCATGTTTTTCGCCATCATCTTCTTCTGGACGCCGCCGCACTTCTGGGCGCTCTCGCTGCTCATCCAGAAAGACTATGAAAAGGCAGGCATCCCCATGCTGCCGGTGGTCAAGGGCGAGGCGGAGACGCGGCGGCAAATCCTGCTGTACTCGGTGTTTTTGCTGGCGCTCACTCTCGCGCTTTTCATTATGGGCATCATGGGCTACTTCTACCTGGTCGGAGCCACGCTGTTGGGCGGCGGGCTGGTTTACTATGCCATTCGCCTGTGGCGCGAGCAATCCAAGAAGTGGGCGCGCACGCTCTTCTGGTACTCGAATATGTACCTGGCCGCGATCTTTGCGATCATGGTAATTGACCGCGTCATCCATTGACGTTTCGCGCAATTATGCTATAATGAACGGAGAAAGAATACAGGTGACAGCAGCATGACAACATTCTCTTTACTCAACATGTCTATGGCAATGCGAAGCCGCATGAACCCATGCGGAGTGTTGCCCATGTCTTCTGCTACCTGAGAAAATCGACGAAGAACATACAAGGCCACCCCGAATGGGGTGGCTCTTTTTTATTGTGGTTTAGTGTTTGTTATCATCTATAGCGAGTGAAGGAGCTATCATGACGAATTTGAACCTATCCGGTACCCAACCGCCCTGGTACGTTACAACGGCGATTCCATACGTCAACGGGAAGCCGCATATTGGCTTCGCGCAGGAAATTATTCTGACCGATGCATTAGCCCGTTATCACCGGCTCAAGGGCGATGATGTCTGGTTTTTGACCGGCACCGACGAAAATGCTTTCAAAAACGTACAGTCTGCCGAGCAAGAGGATATTCCAACCCGCGAACTGGTAGACAGAAACGCGCAACATTTCTACAACCTGCGCTCCGTCCTGAATCTGTCATTCGACGATTTCATCCGCACCAGCGCCGATCCGCGTCACCGGGCAGGAGTAGAAAAGCTATGGAGGGCCTGTGACGAGAACGGCGACATCTACAAACGCCCCTATAGCGGCTTATATTGCTTCGGCTGCGAACAATTCTACACCGAAGGCGAACTGATCAACGGTCTATGCCCCGAACACCTGACCGCGCCTACCTTGATTGAGGAAGAAAACTACTTTTTCCGTCTCTCGCGCTATGCCGATCGTTTGCAAGAACTCATCGCCTCTGACCAGTTACAAATCCTCCCGCAGAAACGGAAAAACGAGGTACTCAGTTTTATACGCGGCGGCTTGAACGACTTCAGCATCTCGCGTTCGCAGTCGCGCGCTCATGGCTGGGGCATTCCCGTACCCGGCGACCCGGATCAGGTAATCTACGTCTGGTTTGATGCGCTGGACAACTACATTACCGCGCTCGGCTACGCCGACAACGCTCCTGCCTATCAACGTTACTGGACACATAACCCCCACCGGGTGCATGTCATCGGTAAGGGCGTGATTCGCTTCCACGCTGTCTACTGGCCCGCCATGCTGCTCTCGGCTCATGTGCCGGTACCCACCGCCATCCTCGTGCATGATTACGTTACCATCAATGGAGGCAAAATCAGCAAATCGCTGGGCAATACGGTTGATCCGGTCGAACTGACCGAACGCTATGGCACAGATGCGCTGCGCTACTACCTGTTGCGCGAAATACCCTCTACCGAGGATGGCGATTTCACTTTAGCGCGTTTCGTGCATGCCTACAATAGCGACCTGGCCGATCAACTCGGCAATCTGCTGAACCGGGTTGTCAGTATGGTCGGTCGCTACTACGGTGGCATCGTCCCAACTCCCGGCCTGTTGGAGGCGATTGATCGCCGTCTCATTGAAACAGCCCAGAACGTGCGCGGGCGAATAGATGCCGCCCTGTCACGCTTCGCTCTCGATGAAGCGCTGGATGCCATCTGGAATCTCATCGGCGCAGCGAACAAGTACGTGGCCGATGTCAAACCCTGGACACTGGCGAAATTGCGTAAAAACGAGGGGGATGATAGCCCTGCCGGGAGCTGGTTAAGCACAGTACTCTATAATCTTGTGGAGGTATTGCGCTTGATAGCATATCACTGCGCTCCGTTCATCCCGGCAACTGCTGACGGCATCGCTCAGCAACTGGGTATTAGCCTCTCAACCGGCGAGAATGCGCAAGGTGCCTCTCAAGGAGAGGAAGCATCGAGTTGGGGTTGCTATCCAGTCGGAACGAGAGTGCAGCCCGGCGATATACTGTTTCCAAAGATTGCGCAGCCAATAGCGTAGGAAATTTCTGGGCGCTTCAAGAGAAAATGTCATGAGAATGACACCCGAAGTGAAGGATGCGTCTGGATGCGAACCTGCGCAAGCTTCTCTTCGGGTATTTTGCTTCATCGTGAACGATCAGGCAAACGATCCTGTTTGTACTTCTCCCGCGCGCTCGTATGAGGCAACGATGACGCCGCGCGGCGACGTTTTCGCTTCGCGCAAGGTAAATGCCGCTAGAGTGGTGCCTTCGGCAAACAAGCGCTCGCCCATGCCCAGCGTGATCGGGAATATTTTCAACCACAGCTCGTCCACCAGATCGTGCTTCAAAAGCGTTTGGATGAAATTACCACTGCCATGTACCTGTAGTTCGGGTCCCTCCTGCGCTTTCAGCTTTTTGACCTCATCGACAACATCGCCCTTCAAAAGCACTGAACGTTCCCACGTAAACTCCATCGGCGCATGCGAAGCAACATACTTTGTTGCTTTATTAATTCCGGCCCCTTCGTCGTTGTGGTGCGGCCAGTAGGCAGCGAAAATCTCATAGGTCTTCCTACCAAGCAATAAGTCAAAAGGTCTACTCATTTGCCCGGTCATTGCCTCGCCCAGAAAGTCGTCAAAGTAAGGAACAGTCCACCCGCCAGACGTGAAGCCGCCAGTCGGGTCTTCCTCTGGGCCGCCGGGAGCTTGCATGACACCATCAAGCGTAATGAAAGAGAGGACGATAATTTTCCTCATGCTCTTCTCCTTTTCTGTTTTTATGTATTAGATGGGGATAGTATGCCTTATGCGAAAGGCATTGTCTTGTACAAAAACGACATCTGCTCAGGTCGACTTTTCTGAAGAATCTGGACGGGTGTTTGCCCGGTGTAGTGCTTCAGCGAGCGGGTCAGGTGCGGCTGGTCGAAATAACCCGCCTGCTCAACGGTATCCAGAATCGAGACACCTTGCTGTAAAAGATAGGTAGCGTAGCGCGCGCGTTCGATTTGCCGCGTCGCGTTGTGTGTTAGTCCGGTCGCTCGCAAGAAATGACGCTGGACAGTGCGAGGGTCGTAGCCCTTCAGAGGCCCCTGTAATGCTGCCTCGACGACCGGATCATGTGCCAGCCAGTCAACAAAGGTGTCAGCATTGTCGTAGCCGGGAAGCTGCCAGGTGAAGTCAGCGAGCCAGAAGGAATCCCTCGAAACGACGGGCAGGTTCACGTCTCCATCCACTAGCCCTTTGGAGGGCAGCATGGGGAGAAATGCGCCGGGCTTCAAGATGATGCCAAGCCACTCCCCGCCTCCGGGACAATCTCCCATCGAAGTGGCTCTGGTCTCCGGCCCGCGCACCGTCACGGTGATCTTGCCTTCAAACCTGCTCACCACCAACTCACAGCGGCTCGCGGCAATGGAGAGAAAAGGGTCCGCGCCCTCGCTATGGCAGCGCCACACCCGTTCGACAAAAGGCGAATCGGATGGTCTGTCCTCGTCAAAGATAATCATTGTTTAACCCCTTAAATTAACGCACCTGTACAATAGGTTATTCTTTTTGAACAGGAGAAACCTGTGTAGTATCAATTCCGAGAGCTATTCCGGCGGCTCGGTATGGATAGCAATCGATCCCAGGTTAGGGTATTCCTTGCGCAGTGACCGCTTGATCTCTTCGGCCTGGATGTGTGCCTGGCTCAGAGGGATGTGCGGGTCAAAAAAGGTGTGTAGTACAAGGTCAAGCTCTTCCTTGTTGCTGCCAGAGCTATTGATGTGGTCTAGTTGTGTGGTGGAAGGTTGATACAGGTGAACATCGTGCGCGCTGCCTTTGCCCGCTACCACATCGGCGAGTTCGACGATATGCTCTGCCATTTCTGTGTAATGTTGCGTAACGTCCTTGCGGCGCACAATCGACTCAACGGGCGCTTCAAGATGGGTGGTCACTCGACCGACGCGCGGATTGTTCTGTAGGATGGCCTGTTCCAGACGGCTTGCTACTAGATGCGCCTCCTGTAAATCGACATCGGCATGAACCTCAATGTCAAAATCGGCTTCTAAGCGCCCGTTGACCTCGCGCGCGTGAATATCGTGCGCGTGAACGCCCTGTAGCTCCGCCAGGTAATGGATTTGGTCGATCAACGTTTCGCCGGGCGAGGCGGTCGGCTCGACGTGAACCAGCACATCAACGTCGCTTTGGGGCGAAATGGCGTGCGCGCCCACAATAGCGGCCTGTTCTACCTGCTCGCTGAGGGTATGAATTTGTTCAAAGGTATAGGTGCGCGGCGCTCCAATCACTACATCGGCGAAGAGCTTGTTGCCAGCCCGTCGTTCGCGCACCCGGCGCACCTCTGTCACACCTTCTACCTGCGCGATGGATGATTCGACCTGTTTCACCAGCGTATCAGGGGCGCGATCCAGCAGCGCATCTACCGTGACTCTAAGCAAGCGCAGGCTGACCCAGATAACAATGGCGGAGACGCCCAGCGCGGCTATGGCATCGGCCTGCCCAAACCACGCCGGTAGCTGGAAACTTTGCGATAAACGGACTACAAGCAAGCCTGCAATCACAACGGCGGAACTCCAGATGTCGGTGCTGAAGTGCAGCGCGTCGGCTTCCAATGCCTGGCTACCCAGCTTGTGAGCTACGCGCATCAGCGCGCGCGAACGTGTAAAATCGACGACGATAGCCACCAGCATCACCAGAAAAGCCCAGATATTGGCGTCAACGTGACCATCGTGAAAGAGCAGGCGGCGCACAGATTCATAAGTGACCCATAGCGCCGTCAGTATGAGCAGCCCGGCTTCGATAAAAGCCGAGAGGTTTTCTACTTTTGCATGTCCGTAGTTATGGGTCGCGTCGGGGGGACGGTCGGCCACACGCACCGCGAAGTAGGTCATCAAGGCTGCTACCAGGTCCAGCCCGGAATGAGCAGCCTCCGCCAGTATGCCCAGGCTGCCCGTCAGCAGGGCAACCACAATCTTGATACTCGTTAGTCCAATGGCCGCGCCCACAGACGAAAGGGCAACCACCTTCTTTTCGCGCTGAATATCATGTAGCGTCAACATCTATAATCTCAACCTTTATATCAAAGGGGTGCAACGATTGTCATTCATCAATAGTATCTCACCTATTGTAGAAGATGTTTGCCCTGAGAGCAAATTTTATCAGATTGTTATGCCTTCTGGCTATGCTACCCAGTAATGCGAGATGAATAGCACTACGTTGATTGTGAAGAGCGAGAGCGAGACAAAAACCAGCGCCCATTGATAGAAACGTTCGCGCTTGCTCCATAGTGCCAGCATAGCCATCACTGGAAAGAGGATCAGCATATAGCGCGGCTGTGATGTGAGAGGTTCGATTTGCTGGGGAAAGCTGAGCGTGAAAAGGGCGACTCCGGCGCAGAAAAGCGCGTAATGGAGCGGCATTCGTCTCCAGCCGATAGCTAAAACGGCTAATGGGAAAAGCGTAAACGTCAGATCAACAGCATTTTGCAGGTACGCTGCGCCGGAGACGTTCCCATTAAAAAGATTGCCGATTGCGGCAGTAATACCCACCCAGGGGAAACTGAGGTGGCGATGCCAGCCATAGTTAGATTCCTGCGCGATGAAAATCAGCGCATTGCCCTTTGTAATTTTGAGGAAGAGCATATAAGCAAGCAGACCCAGCGGAATCAATACAATGGGCAGCAGCGCGTTGATTTTTTCACCCCACGAATGCGAAGATCGTTGCGCTGGTGTCCAGAAGCGCTGGATGTAGACGACCAGAAATGGTATTGCCAGTATTAAACCGGTTGAGCGTGTGGCGGATGCCAGCAAACCAAACAGGCCGGCCAGCCACCAGTCAAGCGCCTTACCCCGGCGCAATACCAGGAAAAGTGCCAGCGTCAATAAAAGAAACAGCGATTCGGTATAGCCCGCGAAGAAGAAAAGCGCATAGGGATAGAATGACAGGAAGAACAGCGCGCGTCGCGCAATGCTCGCCTCAAAATCCTGGGCCAGCAGGTTGTAAAGCAGCACCAGCACAAAATAAAAGCAGATATTCGCCAGCAATATACCGGCGATATAATAGGAGATAGGGAAAGAGCCGCCGAGCAATAAGCCGCCAAAATGTTCCAGCAACGGCCAGAAAGGGAAAAAGGCGGTATCAGGATTAAATGTATAGCCGTGATGCGCGATATTGACGTAGGCTATGGCGTCCAGGTGATACCACGCGCCCAGGCACGGATCAAAGCTGGCGGAGCAATTTACCGGCGCGACCTGCCCGCTTTGTGGAAAAAATGCTACGCTGAACACGCTGATGATTAGGATGATGAGGCGGCTGAGCGCAAACACCCATCCCGCCTCTTTCCAGGCTATTCTACGATTTTCCATGATTGCCTTCTACGAAATTATTATGATACCCTATACGAAGCACAGCGCTAACCCGTCACATCATGGACGCTTTGTGAGAGAAAAGAACGGCGCAAGCGCCCCTACCCAGCAGCCTTTCACTAGGAGGTTTTTGGGAAAAGGAACCTGGAAGGTGGGAGGTGTCATTCTGAGCGCAGCGAAGAATCTCTCAGCGAGCCGCACGCAGATTCTTCCAGACCTCCCCAGGCGGTCGCCTGCGAGGAATGACAGGCGAGACGGACTCTTCTCTACAACTTGCCTAATACTACCTCAACAGTATACTGCTCCAGCTTTTTCATCTCGTTTGGCGAGATGGCCTCACGATAAAGCTCGTCCGAAACGTGAGCCGGGAGTTTTCCGGTCGAGATGTTGAGCGTATCGGCCAGTGTCTCCGCCTGCACAGTGGCCCGTTTGCGCTTGAGCATCGCGGCCAACTCTTCATCAGTATAAAGCGTGAGCGCGATGTGATCCTCGATCTTGAGACCAGCTTTTTTGCGCATGTCCTGCACATAATGTGTCAGGTCGCGCACCAGTCCTTCTTCGCGCAGTTCCGGCGTGATAACGGTTTCGAGCGCCACCACGTAGCCGCGTTCTTCCGCCGCTACGAAGCCGGGCCGCGCCGTTGCGATAACCTCAACCTCTTCCTGTGTCAGCGCGACCCGCTGACTATCGAGAGTAAATTGCAGCGAGCCGCTCTCGCTCAGTTCTCTGGCCGCCTGCTGCGTTCCGCGAGCGTCCAGCGCCTTGAACTTCGCCAGGATTTTTTGCACCAACGGGCCGTATTTCGGTCCAAGTACCTTCACCTGGGGTTTGAGCGTATAGGCCAGCATATCGCTATCGCCGCTCATCAGGCGCAGTTGCTTGATGTTCAGTTCTTCGAGTACCTGGCCTTGCAGGCGTTGCAGCGCCTCCTCTTCACCGGTATCGGCGACACGCGCATAGAGCGCGTTCAAGGGCTGGCGTACCTTGATCTGCGCTTTCTCGCGCGCCGAACGTCCCAGGCCGACCACGCGCATCACGAGGCGCGTCTCGCGTGTCAGCGTTTCGTCAACCAACTCCTCGTTCGCTTGCGGCCAATCGCACAGGTGAACGCTGGCTGGAGCCGACGGGTTGACGCTGCGCACAAGGTTCTGGTAGAGTTCTTCCGTTACAAACGGAATAAACGGCGAAAGCAAGGTGACGAGCGTTGTCAGGCACTCGTAGAGGGTGAGATACGCCGCAATCTTGTCATCGTCCATGCCGGTCTTCCAGAAACGCTCACGACTGCGCCGCAGGTACCAGTTAGACAGGTCTTCCAGAAAATCCTGCACGGCTGACGCGGGTTTTGAACTATCATATTGCTCCAGCCCATCGGTGACGGTGCGAATGGTCTGCTGCAACTCAGAGAGTATCCAGCGGTCCAGCTCGCTGCGCTGCGCTGCTGGCAGGTTATAGCGCGTCGGGTCAAAGCCGTCGATATTGGCATACGTCACCAGGAAGCCATAGATGTTCCAGATTTTATCGAGCGTCCTGCGCACCAGCATCCACTTCTCGCTCAGTCGCACTGGTTGGCCCGTTTGCGCCGCCTTTGCCATATCCTCTTCGGTTGGAATGAACGGGAAGTTCAGGTTCTGTTCCGCCACATGGTTGACAAAGAGCCAGCGCATGGTATCGGAACCCACCCGCTCGGCGGCTTCGTCGAAGACTACCAGATTGCCTGCTGACTTGTGCATGGGTTTGCCGTCCCCGCCCATCAACGTGGCATAGCCGAAAAGCGTCTTGAACGGCGTGGTCTCTTCCAGCACGGTACTCATGACCAGCATTGAATAGAACCAGTTCTTAAACTGGCCGGGGAAGGACTCGGTGACGAAATCCGCCGGGAACCACTCTCGCCAGTATTCGCGGTTGCCGCGATAGTGCAGCGTCGAATAGGGGACGATACCCGCGTCGAGCCAGGGGTTGCCCACGTCTTTGACGCGCGAGACCACCTCGCCGCAGCTTTTGCAGCGTATCTTGACAGCATCCACATAAGGACGATGCGGCGAGTGACCCTCGAACTCCTCCCAGCCCGAAACGGCGCGTTCTTTCAGTTCGTGTTCGCTGCCGATGACCTCGAAGGTACCGCAATTTTCGCAATCGTAGATGGGCAAAGCTAGACCCCAGTAGCGTTTCTTGGAGATCATCCAGTCGTCCATGTTCTTGAGCCAGTCCATCTCGCGGTCAAAGCCGAAGGATGGTATCCAACGCGCCTGTTTCACGCTGTTCATGATCTCGTAGCGCAATTGTTCCATCGAGATGTACCACTCGTCCACTAACCGGAAGATCAATTCGGTCTTGCAACGCCAGCAGACGGGGTAGCGGTGCGTGTAGGTCTGCGGTCGATAAAGCAGACCCTTTTGTGCTAGGTTAGCTGCTATTTCGTCTGGCACATCGGACACCTTTTGCCCGGTGAGCCAGTCGTAGCCATCGAGATAGACGCCGAACTCATCGATGGGCGCGATGACGGCCAGGCCGAACTCTTTGGAAAGGCCAAAGTCTTCGCGGCCACAACCAGGGGCGATATGCACGATGCCGGTACCTTCGCTCGCGCTCACGTCTTTCCAGGGGATAACGCGATGTTCAACGCCCTGCTCCGCCGGGAGTTCATCGAACGGCCCGCGATACTGCCAGCCCACCATGTCACTGCCCTTGAGCGTTTCCACGACATGGTAATCGCCCTTGTCGCGTCCCTTGAGCGCCTTCAACACTGGTAACAGTGCTTCGGCGAGATAGTAAAATTCGCCATCTTGTTCCACTTTGGCGTAGGCGAGATCAGGATGCACAGCTGCCGCGACGTTGGCTGCCAGCGTCCAGGGCGTGGTGGTCCAGACCAGCAGGTATTCGCCGGGGCGGTCTACCAGTGGCAGGCGCACGTACAGGCTAAGATGTTTTTTCTCCTGGTAATCCTCGGAAAGCGTCTCCATATTTGAGATGCCGGTGGCGCAGCGCGGACACCACGTCATCACATCGTGTCCTTTGTAGATCAGCTTCTGCTCATAGCACTTTTTCAGGAACATCCAGATGGTATAGTTGTTTTCGTCCGAGAGCGTGTAATAGTCGTTGCCCCAGTCCATCCAGTAGCCCAGGCGCACGGATTGCTCGATCATGCGATTGGCGAACTTGAAGACGCGCTCTTTGCACAACTGCACAAATTCCGCGATGCCAAAGGCTTCGATGTCCAGTTTGGAGGTGAAGCCAAGCTCTTTCTCTACTTCGACCTCGACCCACAAACCCTGGCAGTCGAAGCCGTTCTGGTAGCGTTGCTTGAACCCTTGCATGGTCTTGAAACGCTGGTACAGGTCTTTATACGTGCGCCCCCAGGCGTGATGCACGCCCATCGGGTTGTTCGCGGTAATGGGGCCATCCAGAAACGAAAATTGCTTATCGCTGTGTTCATTGCGATGGATATACTGTTGTAGTGTGCCTTGCTCATTCCACCACTGCTGGATACGCTGCTCAAGGGCGGGATAGTCCACCCGGTCTGCCGCTGTGACCGGTTTGAATACGCTAGATTTCACTGGCAATTCGGCCTCCTCGATCAATCCATAAGCCTGATCTCAATACGTTTATTGATTTTTCCTTTGTTCTCGGTTTTGGTAATTTTTATGCCACGCACTTCTTTGGTGTGGTTGACATGTGTGCCGCCATCGGCCTGCAAGTCCAACCCTACAATTTCGACGATACGCACTTCCTCGATGCCTGCTGGCAGTAAATTAATCCTGGTGCGCACCAGGTCTGGAATAGCGAAGGCTTTTTCGCGCGGCAGTGTGTAGACGCGAATCGGGTAATCAGCTTCGATGGCGTCGTTCACTCGCTCCTCAATATATGTAATACGTTCCTTGTTCAAGTTTTCCATTGCGAAGTCCATGCGAGCCTTGTCGGGGTACATCTGCCCGCCCGTGACCTGCACGCCAAATTCTTTCCAGATGATGCCGCATAGAATATGCAGTGCGGTATGCGTTCGCATCATCTGATAGCGAAAATCCCAATCGATGGCGCAGACCACCTCGGTTCCCACCGCCGGGGGCAGGCGATCCAGTGTATGCCATACAATATCATCACGTTTATTTAAGGCTATAACGCTGCCTTCTTGTCCGCGATTATCCCATGTAATGATGCCGCGATCCGGCATCTGACCGCCGCCGCCTGGATAAAACGCCGTCGCGTCAAGCGCAATCTCATCACCTTCTACCGCGACAACCCTGGCGCTGCATTCAAAAGTGAAACTATTCTCGTGGTAGAGAAGCTTCGTCTTCATTGGCCCGCTCCTGAACTAAACAAACAATAAAAAATCTCGTCACCCATAGACTTCCTATAGGGACGAGAGAATCTCCCGTGGTACCACCCCAATTAGCCATCTATCCCTACAAGATAAACTGGCCCGCTCATTTGATAAGCTCCCTTCATGGTAACGGGAAGGTTCCGGCCCGGCCTACTCTTCATGCTGGTTCAGCCGGGAAGCTGTGGAGTGATATTCGGCGCGTCCTCTGTATCCGCTTGCACCATACGCGGACTCTCTGCTAACAAGGTTGGGCGGCTTACTCGTTCCTTCTTTGCTTCTGCGATACTATCTTACCATATCTGGCAAGGGCTTTACTACAGTGATTTTCTGAATCCGGTCTCCAGGTGATAAAATACAACTATACATACCTTCTTTTTCAAGGTACAAAAGACATTTTGAGGACTTTGATGGTGTAGACTTCCCTGGCTTTAGACAAAAGGAGGAAATGCCGCTCTAAATTATTGCAAGAAATCAAATGTCATCTGATGCTGAAGCGGGGGAGTCAGCCCCCATTTGCATACGTTTTTGTCGTTTTTTGTAGCTTTTAATGGCCTGAATATAGTTTTTAGTCAGCCAGTTCTTATTCTCCTGAATTTTCCATTCAAACGGGGTCCAGTCAGGTCGGGTGACTTCTGGTAGATTCATGCGCTTCATACCTATTCTTTGACAGAGGTCACGCCCTTGAGGTGTTGTTGCAACGGCATACACACCCTCAATGTTTACTCCCCGTTTTCCAAGTAGGTGCAAGAAGTTCCCCATATATCCGATCAAATATCGCCCTGTGATTTTCTGATCAGATACGACCTCCCAAACAAATATATCGATTGGTTCATCTGGCTCAAATTGAGCCAGATCCTCTGGAAGTAGTTCCCGTGTACGCAATTGGTTAAATAAATTGCTTGCCTCTTTTTGCATGATCTGCATCACTTTGTCGTGCTTTAAAGGAACAAAGGTAAAATAGCCCACAATATGTCCATTCTTAACAAGTGCATGTCCAATTTCGGAGCCAGGAAGTGACAAAAATTGGAGGAGAATCTTGGTTGGGACACTGTGTTCTCCGCTTGTCCTCATGACACGCTCTCCAAGTTCATGCATTTCTTGGGCATCTTCAGGATATGCGCGACGGAAAATTATTTGATTCTTAGAGAGTCGTGTGCCTTTCCTTGACTTGTTTATCCCCAACGATTCCAGGATTCTTTCTACATCTTCAGGAGCAAAACTTGCCCCCCTTTGTTTTCCTAGGGGTAATTCTCCCTTGATACCTAATGCAATGATTTTTGAGTGGAGCGTGCTTTTGGGGATGTTGTACGTTTCTCTAATCTCTCTGCTCGTGAGAAAATCTGTGTTTTCGCTCATCTGAACTCCAAGTACAATATTTTGTAGGATTGTACCATTTTTCGTACTGATGGACAAGAATGGACTTGACAGCACTCAAATTAGTCCTTATATTAGACTTATGTAGACCAATTTAGTGCAATATAGTACGACAGCCTGATTAAGACCTTTTTTACTGCTACTTGTAGATGTAGCTGTTGTAATGCGGCTTTGTAGTGTTTGCTTGAAAGAGGGATGCCAGTTCGGTATCATAACTACCGAACTGGCGTTGAGAACCAACGATCTGTTAAGCACCCCTGGTTCTCACTGTGCATTATACACTAAAAAATATGCATGGTGAACCGGGCGGGAGTAAGGAGAATGCACCATCCCATCCGTATCCCCATGGAAGATGACCTTGTTCACACCGGCGACTCGCCCTTCTGCGCCGACCCGACCTGCCCTGACAAAGAAGACCCCGACCTGTTAGCAGCCGTTGCGCAGCAGGTTGAGGACGGTCTGCTGACCCCGGACGAAGCCACGCGCTTCGTGCAGGGTCGTCAACTCTAGCCACATGCGCGGGTGCCGATACACTTCTCGGCACCCTCTTGCAAGATACAAGGAGAACACGCGCATATGGATAGACAGACCTTTCCCGGCTTTGTACAAGATAGGAGGGCTTTCGAGATCTCCCCTGCGCTGGAGACCGGCAGCCCCACATCGCTGAGTACGCACTGGATACCCTTACACGAACTGCTTGTCCATTGGACAAACATGGATACCCTCTTGCTTTCTATACCCGTTGCGCCCCTGTTGACCGCCATTGGTCATGCCCTCTTCGCCCTGTCGAGAGAGACCCGCGCTTTACGGCTCTACACCCTGGCATGGCAAAAGCAACAGTGGCACGCGCCAGCGCGGGAAACGACGAGCCTGGGGACGCAGGCGATACGGCACCTGCACGAAGCCACCCATCACTGGAGTCGAGCAGCAGGCGCGTTAGAGATGCTCTTGCCCACCGACCTCGAACCGACAGCATTGGAACACGCCCGACGCCTCTCACGGGTGGCCTGCACTCAACAAGCACGACTGAGGAACTTGAGCGAGGAGGTCTATGCCGACGTGCGAGCGTGGCATACTCCCACCAAGGAGGTGAGTGCATGAGCCTCGACGAACGCAACCCCCTGCTTGTAGCATTACGCGAACAGATGGAAGCCGACCAGCAGCAACTGCTGCGCTGCCAGCGTGGGCAACACGACATGCTGGCAACCGCTACCCCCGGCGTGGTGATCTGCCGGCTGTGCCGCACGCTGGGCGTGTGCCTGTGGTGTGGGTTGAGCTTACCACAGGGGGCGTGCATCTCGGTGTGTGCCAAACACACCGGCACCGTCACGCAGCAAGTACGCCGATCCTCTCGCACGATCGAGGCCAGCCGGACCGACCATGAACAGGAGGGACACCCCCATGACCTCTGAGAACCGCCGCCAATCCACCCGCGCGGATGTGCGCCAGCTGAGCCAACGCTACACGCAAGATCGGCAAGACGACGAGGGGGAGGCCGAGATGGACTACGACGACCAGTGGCCGGGACGCTTGCCCTCCACCAGTCGCCGCTACGATCTGAATGCCTACTACGCGCTGGGGAACAGCACCCGATGGGTGAGACACCCCGGCCAGATGCAACCCATTCCTCCCAGACGCTCAGCCGGGCAGCGCCTGACCGAGGAGGAACCACCCGCGCTGCCCTCACCGCGCCGCAGCAGGAGAAGCGGTGGGCCGTTCCGCTCCCACCCGCTGGTGTGGGTGGGGTTCGGCATGCTGGTCATGCTGCTGGCGTGGACGGGGCTGCAAGCTCTCGGCAGTTGGTGGAGCCTGCATCAGGATGATGTGACCTACGGACGCCCCCGCACCGCGCAGTATGATGTGGTGGTGGGGCATAGCGACAGCCCCAGCAG
>JBOGTO010000469.1:0-14693 GCA_050695155.1 Ktedonobacteraceae bacterium | reverse complement strand
CGGCTTGCCAGGCCCGTCCATAGTAGAGGCGACCCTGGCGGTCGCCTTGCCTCTCCCCGCCTTGCGGTCGCCTTGCCTCTCCCCGCCTTGCGGTCGCCTTGCCTCTCTCCGCCTTGCGGTCGCCTTGCCTCTCTCGCTCGACTTGTACATAGCCCTGGAAATCGTCTTATTGTTGGCTTGCTCATCGGGTAGAACTGTGCTACACTGAAGTTTGTTGGAAACTCCCAGATGAGATTTAAGCGTCAGGCTCTAGTAAGGATATATTTTTGATGGGTCATCAGGCTGAAGATCATCTGGAATCGTTTCTGAATTGGTTAAACCCGGATGCTTCCTCACCGGTCGTTGGTGTCCGCCCGGATTTTGAGCGCGAGCAGCGCAAGGGGACGCCCGAAGTCATTTTCGGCGAGACGAAGGAAACGAGTCAGGTCGTTACAATGGCACAGGCGCTGCTGGCAAAAACGGGGCGGGCTATTATCAGTCGGGTTCGGTCGGAAACTGTAGAGATATTGCGCGAGTCATTCGCGGCATATGATGTGCGCGAACGAGCAATGTCTCGCATGGTATCCATCTACAGGCCAGATTACGTACATCGTAGCACAGGAGGACAGGTTGGCGTGATTAGCGCCGGCACGTCCGACATTCCGGTGGCGGAAGAGGCTGCGCTCCTGGCGGAAGAAATGGGCTGCGCGGTAACGTGTATCTATGATGTGGGCGTGGCGGGATTGCACCGGCTAATCGCTCCATTGAGAGAACTCCTCACGCGAGGAACTGATGCGATCATTGTGGTGGCAGGCATGGATGGCGCGTTGCCATCGGTGGTAGCAGGGCTGGTGCCGGTACCCGTCATAGGGCTACCCACATCGGTCGGCTATGGGATGGGCGGCAAAGGTGTTGCCGCATTGCTGGCGATGTTGCAAACGTGCGCGCCGGGTCTCGCTGTTGTCAATATCGACAATGGCGTGGGCGCGGGCATCATGGCAGCTATGATAGCTAACCGTGTAGCAGAGGCGCGGGCGTGCGCGAGTGAACATCCATCGCAGTAGGGAAGCAGCGAGATGTTCTGGCAGGGAGAGAATGTCTCACCGCATGGTATGTTGGGCAAAAGTGGTAGTACGAGTTAAAGAAGGGCGGGACTTTCTATGGCGAACAACAAACGGGGACCAGAACCTGGATCACAAAAGGCGAAACGCGGCGGCCAGGCCGTGCGAGAAAAGTATGGGCCGGAATTCTACTCCAAGATTGGCAAGAAGGGCGGCGAATCCGTTAAAGAGAAACGGGGGCCGCAATTCTACGCCGAGATTGGCAAGAAGGGCGGCGAATCGACCAAACGGCAGCAAGGCTCGGAGTTCTACTCCAAGATTGGCAAAAAAGGCGGCGAACGGGGCAAAGCTGTCGCATCCGAACAGGGATAAGAGAACGACCAGGGCGGGGCCACTTCGCCTGTCATTCTGAGCGCGGCGAGGAGGTTGTTCCCGCTCTGGTAAATCGCTACTGGTATTTTTTCATGAACGGCGGGACATCGACGGCAGCATCGTCAACGTCGGCTTCTTCGCCGGTACGCCGTTGTGAGTGCGGCGTGTCCTGGCCCTGCCGCCGTCCCATGCTGCGCAGACCACGTAGATCGTCCAGGCTGCGCTGTGGGCGTGCCTGTGGCCCCTGCGGGCGCATGACAGGGCGCGGTGCGGCAACCGGCGCTTCAACCGCTTGAGCTTGCGCCTGCGGAATGGGCTGCGCGGCTACGTATGGCTGAGGCGCAGGAAGCACGGGCGCGATGTACTGTGCATTGTCCACTGGTCGCGCCGTTGGTGGCAGCGAGGAAGAAGACAGATAGGCATTGCCCGTCGGCTCCGGCGCGACATGGCCCGATTGCGCGCGCGGCTGCGATTGCTCCAGGTGGATGGCCGGGATACGCGCCGTGCGAGCCTCCTGCATACCGGCAGCAATCAGGGTCACGCGGATGACATCATCTAACGCCGGATCGACAACCGCGCCAAAGGTAATATCCGCTGTATTGTCTATGGCATTGCCGATAAATTCTGCCACCTCGTTGACCTCGAACAGCGTCATATCTTCGCCGCCGCTGATGTTGAAAAGCACGCGCTGCGCCCCGCGAATCGCCACGTTGAGGAAACCGCCCGCAATAGCTTCTTCGGCGGCGCGTTGAGCGCGGGTGCGCCCCTGCCCCTGACCGATGCTCATGACAGCAGAACCGGCCTCGCGCAACACACTGCGCACGTCGGCAAAATCGACATTGACCAGTCCGGGTACGTTGATAACCTCGGCAATGCCCTGCACGCCCTGGCGCAGCACATCGTCGGCCAGTTTGAAGGCGTCGGCCAGGCTGCGGTCTCTGCCCGTAACGGCCAGCAAGCGGTCATTTGGTACCGTAATCAGGGCATCCACCGCCTCGCCCAGAGAGATCAGACCCTCTTCCGCGATGCGTTTGCGGCGCGAACCCTCGAAAGAAAAGGGCAGGGTCACAATACCTATGGTCAACGCGCCCAGCTTTTTTGCCAGCGACGCGACGACCGGCGCGCCACCGGTGCCGGTGCCGCCACCCATGCCAGCCGCGATGAAGACCAGGTCGGCATTCCCCAGCGTTGCTTGAATTTCTTCGGCGCTCTCGGCTGCCGCCCGCGCGCCTACAGCGGCATTGCCGCCCGCGCCCAACCCTTTTGTATAATGGCGTCCCAGGCAGATACGCGCGGAGGCTTCCGAAACGTCCAGCACCTGTGCGTCCGTATTCATCGCCACAAAACGCACACCACGCACGCGCGCGGCAATCATGCGATTGACCGCGTTCATACCGCCGCCGCCCACGCCTGCCACCACAATATTGACATGGTTAGGCACCTGCTCGATCATTTCATAGTCATAGGGGTTCTGGGCAGTGGGGCTATCATCTTCAGTATCACGCTGATCCCAATCCGACCGTGCTGCTCCCGCGCGCTCATCGTTCCGCTTCACCTTCTCGTCCTCCACCTCGTGCCGCAGTACGGCCCATTGGTCCGCCTGATCCTGTTCAAAACCTGATGAATACTGCGCCATCCCGGGTCCAACCTGGGGGGAGCGTTTGTCGGCCTCATGCTGAAACTCTGGATGCATATTACCCCCTGTTCTTCTCGCCAGCCTCTGACTACCCATCGAAGCGATGAGCAGGTAAAGCGCGTTCATGGATGGCATACTATCCGCATTGTAGCAATAGTGTCAAGTCCACAAGCGACGCGCAGAGATGTGTAACGGCTAGTACAGTTTAGTCTATGTACTAACTTATAACGTATGAGCAGAAGAAAATGTAGATGAAGTCTCAGAGGAATGCAACGGGGCCAATAACTCCGATGGGTATGTGCAGGAGCATATGCGTATCAGATACCCACCGGAGCGATGATTGAGGGAACTACTACGACTCTTTCTTCAAAGAGAGGCCAGAGTTGCCCTGTTTAGAGGCTTTTTTCTCTTTCAGCATCTCCTTTTTTTGTTTATTCGATTTGGGCGCAGCTTTTTGCGTCTTTTTCTGTTCTTTGTTCGCCACGATTTCCTCCTTTATTTCCTATTATCGTAGATCAATAGCGACAGAACGTCGTCACGTCTATTGTATCAAATCTAGCATCATTTCGGTAGCTACTTTTGCGGCTTTTCGGGTACACCAAAAAGCCTGGTGGTATCTACCAGCTTGCGCATACGCTTCGTTTCATTCAGCACAGATTGGCGATAGGTTTGCATAACATCTGCGGCAGTGAGTATGCCCGCGATATTTTTTCCTCCCGGCGTATCTATGTCGTTTACGACGGGTGCCCAACTAACTTGATGTTCGGTCAACTGTTCGAGCGCGTCATCAAGGGACTCCTCAGGCTGCACTAACAGCACATCCTTATGCATAGCTTCTTGCACGGTGCGGCTCTCTCTTTCCGCGAGCGGCACCCGTTGAATATCTGCCCGTGTCAGCGTGCCTAGCAGTTGACCGCCATCATTTATCACGGGCGCGCCGCTAATGCCCGCTTTTTGCTCGTTCAAGACGCGCTCAGCATCAGCTACGCTCTGGGCGGGCGAAAATATGAAGCGCGGCGGTTTCATCGCCAGCCGCACGGTCAGCGTCGAAAGCAGGGGAAAGGCAAATTCAAGGCGATGGGCGGGCGAGTCAGCGCGCGTATCGACCTGGCTGGTATAGATGGTTGAGTTGCCAACCAGAATCGATGATATGCCGACCGCAATCATAGCGGGGGCCAGCAATGACAGATTGCCCGTCATTTCGGCAACCATCAGCATCACAGCCAGCGGCGCGTGCGCGATACCGCCGAATAGCGCCATCATACCCACGATCACAAAAGGCGTAGGGTCAGATGGCACTCCCGGCAAAAAGGCAAAGCAGACCCTCCACACGGTTGCTCCCAGCATCCCACCAATCACCATGCCGGGGCCGAAGATGCCACCAGAGCCACCGGAACCAATCGATAGTCCCGTCGTGACAATTTTGGCAAAGGGCAGTAGCAAGACAACCCAGACTGGCAGCGACAATAAACCCGGCCCCATGCTGACCTGCACCCATCCATACCCCATACCAAGCGCCTCCGGCAACAGCAGGCCGATCAACCCCACCAGCAATCCGCCAATAGCAGGCTTTAACCAGTTGGGAAGCTGAATGCGGTGGAAGATGTGAGTGATACCGTAAAATCCCTTTGCATAAAGTAAGCCTACCAATCCGCAGAGCAGGCCAATCACAATGTAAAAAAGCAATTGCGGCGGCGAAGTAAACGCCAGGCTGCTGCTGGTAGCAAAAATAGGATGCCAGCCTGCCCATATGCCAAAGACACTGTAGCCAATAATCGAAGCGATCAACGCGGGAATGATGGTCTCGACTTCCAGGTCGTGCAGGTAAAGAATTTCGGCGGCCAGCACTGCTCCGCCAAGTGGGGCGCGGAAGATAGCTCCAATGCCCGCGCCGATGCCCGTTGCCAGCGCGATACGCCTGTCCTGCACATCAAGGTGCAGCAGGTCTCCCAATAATGAACCAAAACCCGCGCTGATCTGCGCCGCCGGTCCTTCGCGCCCGGCTGAACCGCCAGAACCGATGGTGATGGCGGACGCCACCAGTTTTATCAGAGGGATACGCGCGCGAATCGATTTACCCTGGTGAAACGCGCTGATGGCAGCATCGGTGCCATGCCCCTCCGCCTCCGGCGCGAAATTGAAGATAATGATGCCCGAAATTAATCCACCCGCCGCCGTTACCAGAGGCAACAGCCAGGGACGCGCCGCTGCCCACAACGGCATCACGGCGGTATGTCCCTCCCCGGCAGGCGAGGGCGGCAAATATCCCACCAGATGTCCTAACAAGAGATCCGTTGCCAGATGAATTGAGGCAAAGAAAGCAATCGCGCCCAGGCCCGCTACAACGCCGATCAAGCTGCTGAGAAAAAGCCACTTGACCAGGTAGCGCGGGCTTTCAAAGCCGTGCATAGGGCGGCGCAAGTGCAATAGCCGCCGTAAAAATGTCGCCGTCGAGTTCGTTGTCGTAGATCGCATAATGCAAAGCTCCAATTCCCTGTATTTCGTATCTTAAACTGTTTTATTGGGTGGGTAGTCACTCATCATAAAAACAAAAAAATAATTCAAGGAGACGCTGCCCCAATGCCATGCAGAACCAGGTCAGCAACGGCTCCAGCCTGACGCGCAATCTCGTGTTCGGATTGCTCCAGCACTCCGGCGGACAGTACGTAAGACTCGGTTAAAGAAAGCACCATCAGGGCGGTCGCCTCCACATCAATATCACGCAATTCGCCACGCGCCCTGCCCTCTTCTAACATCAAAGCAATGACGGCCACATAATCGCGCAAGAGCTTTGTTGCTTCCGCCTGGAATGCGCGGTTTACGCCATACAGCGCACTCATATAGACATTGAAGTAATCGCGTTCCGCGTTAGCCTGCTGCGCGAATGCCAGGAAGAGATGTTGCAAGCGCTGGCGCAAACTGCCCTCGGAGGCGAGCGCGGCGCGAATTGATGTCAGTTGCGTCTGCGCAATTGAGCGCAGCATCGCCAGAAAAAGCTCGCGCTTATTCTCAAAATAAAGATAAATAGTGCCTTTGCCTATGCCCGATTGTTCCGCGATGGTATTAATATTTGCCGCGTCAAAGCCAAGACGCGCAAATTCAATGGCTGCCTCATGGATGATACGCTGGCGCGTCGCCTCGCGCATCTGTTCATCGACAATTTTCGGCATATATACTCCCTATGTCCGCTATTTATATTGGGCATGTGGTCAATATTAATGAAACAAGTATAGCACCTGAGCGCAGACTTTGCAACAATCCCATAACTGACCAGCCAGTCATTGACATACTCACATTTTTATGTTATATAATAACTGACCGGTCAGTCACTATTATACGAACCTGTATCTCCCATTACTGGGAAAGGAGCAATCGATGCCTGAAAAGATCAAAAATGTACAGCCTCCTCACGGGGTTTCGCGCGTGATGTACCGTCTACCAATCTGGTTGTTTCATATTCATCTGGGCTGGCTGCTGGGAAATCGCTTTTTATTGCTTACCCACACCGGTCGTAAGAGTGGATTACCCCGCCAGAATGTACTGGAAGTGATCCAGTATGAGCGAGCGAGTTGCACGTATTATGTTTTAGCTGCCTGGGGAGAGAAATCTGATTGGGTTCGCAATGTCATGAAGACGCCAGAGGTAGCGATTGCTGCCGGGCATCGACACTTTGATGCCTGCGCGATGCGTTTATCGCCTGACGAAGCCGAACACTTCTTACTATCCTATGCCCGGCGGCATCCTGTAGCTGCGCGTATTCTGCCGCGTCTAATGGGATACCGCGTAGATGGCACAGAAGAGGATTTCCTCGCCCTGACACGCCAGGGAACTGTATTCGCTTTCCATCCTACCGCGCTAGCGCAACTACGCGAAAACGTTTAGTACTCTCTGGAAATTTTTATTATGTCTCTCCGTTCACCTATTAGTGATGAACAGAGAAGGAGAAACCGATGGCAGAACCTCTTTTACGGTCGCAGGACCTGCGTAAATCTTATGGACGACGTAAAGTTTTGCAGGGCGTCACGTTCTCGGTGTACCAGAAGAGCCTGGTTGGTATTGTGGGAGAGAACGGCGCGGGTAAATCTACGCTGCTGCGTATTCTGGCAGGTGAGTTGCAGCCCGATGGCGGGCAGGTATTCCGTTACGGCTTGATGGGGTATTGCCCGCAGGCTGTCAATCTGAACGATGCTCTCAGCGTCGAGCAGCACCTCGACTACTTCCGCGCCGCGTACCGCATCCACGATCTTGACTACGCGAACGAGCTTATCGAACAACTGGGCTATCAAATGTATCGCAAAGAGCTGGTAGGCAAATTGAGCGGCGGCACCAAACAGAAGCTCAATTTAACGTTGGCCCTTATGCACAAGCCACAGTTATTGCTGCTTGACGAACCCTACCAGGGCTTTGATTGGGAAACGTACCAGTGTTTCTGGGGGCTGGTCAGCGACCTGCGCCAGCGCGACTGCGCCGTGCTGATCATTTCGCATCTCTTCTTTGAACAGGCGCGCTTCGATGTCCTCTATCATTTGCAGCATGGACAGATGCAGGCGTCCGAAGAGGCGCAGGCAGTGACAAATCCAGCCTCTATTATTGGAGGAAAGGAGTAAAATCATGCAGTTCACCGCGCTCTCCCGTTACTTCACCGCGACGCGCTATGCGCTGTTTGAACAGGCACGCAACCGCACCGCGCTCCTATTGCTACTACTTTTTGTGCCGGTATGGTACTACTTTTTCATGCTGTTGATTCCTTCAGATCCGCTTGGCTTCCTGTATCGCGCTACTGGAATATTATTGCAGATCAATGGGCGCGAACTTGGTTTCCTCAGCGCCGGTCTCAATGCCATTACCCTGATTGTCGGGTTTATGCTTTTCGCGTCAACCCGCAAAAACATGCAATTTGACCGTCGTCTGACCCTGTGTGGTTATTCACAGGGGCTATTGATACTGGCGAAGCTGACAGCCCTGGTGGTAGTATCGGCTATCATCTCGCTGTATGCCAGCCTGATTTTGTTCTTTTTCTGGCATCCCTCATCGCTGGCGCTGGTGTGGCTTGGCTTTTTCTGCTCAGCCCTGGGCTATGGCGCGTTGGGTTTGCTGTTAGGGGTACTTGTGCGCGGAGAATTGGAAGGTTTCTTTCTCATCATCATGATAAGTCTGATCGATACCCTCCTGCAAAATCCGCTCGGCAATCCTGTTGCCAATCAGCCAGAACTGCGCTGGTTCCCCTCGTTCGCGCCCATGCAGCTTTCAGTCGCCGGAGGCTTTGGGCTGCAATTGAACTGGCTTTACCTGCTTTATGCCTTAGCGTGGCCCTTCGGTTTCGCGCTGCTTGGCCTGCTCATCTTCTACTGGAAGACCCACGCGCGCAGCGTACATACGATGGCCTTGCCACAAAGCTGAGGATAAGCGACAATAGGGCCGGGGTAGGGGCGGTGGCTTGCCCCGCCCTGGCTTCTTGCAACAAACTTAGAGTTGGAGGTGTATATGTCTCCCCGTCCAGATGTAAGCGAGGAACGTAAAAATCAGATACTGGCAGCCGCATCGGCAGTCTTTGCGCGCTCAGGCTTTCACGAAGCGCGTATGGATGATATTGCGGAGGAGGTGGGACTGAGCAAGGGCGCGCTCTACCTCTACTACAAGAGCAAAGACGCCATTATTGTCGCGCTGCTGAAATTTTTCTTTAACCAGGAAGTTAGCCAGTTACGCGCATTGTTACAAAAAGAGCAACAGAAGTCAGTGCGCGAGCAACTGATGACGATGAACCGCATGTTCGTCGAAGGCATGAAATGGATGTCTAATCTCATGCCGGTCGCCTTTGAGTTCTACGCGATAATGGCGCGCCGCAAAGAGGTACGCCTGTTCCTCAAGGACTACTTCAAGGAATACCGGGAGTTGCTCGCCTCTCTCATTCAGCGAGGTATCGAACAGGGTGAGTTTCAGCAAACAGCGGACGCGGAAATGCTAGCCATTGCTATCACGGCCCTTTATGAAGGGCTGGCATTGCTCTGGATGGTCGACTCCCAGGCTACCCAATGGGAAAAGGTGGGAGAACAATCACTTACTATGCTACTTGACGGCATCAAAGCCTGAACTTCATCCTTGACAAACTCCTCTTAAATGATTTATTATTCTTACACGATCAAAAATATTTTATCAATCAGAAAGATATTCATCGTGTTAGAATACTACGAAATCGAAAATATCGAACAGTTGCGCGCGATAGCTGATGTGCGGCGTTTGCGCATCATCGATTTGCTGCAAAAGCAGCCCATGACCGTGACGCAACTGGGCGAAATGATGGGCGAAGCTCCTGCCAAGATGCATTATCATGTGCGCGAACTGGAGAAGGTCGGGTTGTTGAAACTGGTAGAAACACGCGAAAAGGGCGGTATTCTGGAAAAATATTACCAGCCCGTCGCGCGCGAACTATCGGTTGACAAAGCATTGCTTTCCGCGCCATCCGATGAGAGTCAGGCTATGCTGAGAGCTTTGCTTGGTCAGATTACGGAGGGGTTCCTGCATGAATTTCGCCGCTCAACCGAACAAAAAAGCGAAAAACCCGAACAAGGCATCGGTATATCGCGCCTGTACATGACGCTCGATGAGCAACAACAGTTCTGGAAACAGGTAGCCGAGATTTCCAAACCCTATGAAACACCACGCGGCAATGAGGGCGAACGGGAATTGTTCGCAGCTATGCTGATCTATCCCGAAAGCGCGGCTCCTGAAACGAACGCAGCACAACCTTTCTCTGCACAAAAAGTACGATCAGTTGGAACGTTCAGTTACAATCGCTCAGATCTGGAAAAGGCTCTTGCCGAAGGCAAACGTCTGGACATCGAGGTAGTGGGCATTTGCAACTTCGCCGGCGATGTCACCGCTGACCTGGCGGAACAGGCCATAGGTCATTTGCGCGTAGTTGGCAAGCTGAACGCATCGCCTGATGTGCGGGAAGTTTTAATGAAGAAAGCACGAACGATAGACAAATAGGAGCGCTGGCTAATGCCCACAGAAACAAGCACGCCACCGCCTGGCGATACTATCGCTAAATTGCCTGATAAGCTGCTGAAGAATCGCAATTTTGTGCTGCTTGCCACCGGGCAGGCCATCTCCAATATTGGCGATTTTGTTTTTGCTACGACGCTGCTGGTCTGGGTATTCTCACTGACCCATTCCGCCGGCGCTATTAGCGGCGTGCTGATCGCGCAAAATATCCCGGTATTCGTACTTGGGCCTATCGCTGGTGTCTTCGTAGATCGCTGGAATCGCCGCTCAACGATGGTGGCAACCGACCTGTTGCGCATGGCGTTCGCGCTGTTACCGTTTGTTGTACCAGCGTCTTTGCGATTGCCAGCTATCTATGCCAGTGTCTTTGCTATCTCGGCCTTTTCGCGTTTCTTCATGCCAGCCAGGATGGGCGTCATGCAGGTCATCGTCGCGCCAGAGCAGCAGACGCGCGCCGCCTCCATTGGGCAGGCAACGTTCGCGCTCTCCTTCATCATTGGCCCGGCCATCGCCTCGCCGCTCTACTTTCTCGTCGGGCCATTCATCGCCTGCTCCATCAACGCCATCTCGTTCCTGGTCTCTGCGTTGTGCCTGATAGCTCTACGCGCTCCACGCAAGGCATTGCATCCCTATATTCAATCTGGTAAAAGTGGCGCTGGCGCGATTGTCTCTGAGGTATACGCGGGCTTGCATTTCATTGTGAAATCGCGCGTTTTATACGCGGTCATGATCCTGGCGTTAATCGCCTTCCTCGGCGTGGGCGCGCTGAACGCCCTGGACATCATCTTCGTCGTTCAGCGGTTGCATGTAAGCGCCAGCCTGTACGGGCCGTTGACGGCTGTTTCCGGCCTGGGAACACTAATCGGCGCAATCGTGATAGGCATCTTCGCCAACCGCTTCAAACCGTCCAGGCTATTAAGCTGCTGCGTCTTATTGCTCGGCACAGGCATTGTCGTTTACGCTTTCCAGACCTGGTATGCGCTGGCCCTCGTCGTCTACTTCTTGAGCGGCCTGCCCCAGGGTGGTATCGATATTGCCTTTGGACCCTTGATGATACACGCGACACCGCGTGCTATGATGGGGCGAGTAGATGCTGTCATGGAAACAGGCATGTCTGGCATGAGCCTCATCTCGCTCACGCTGGCCGGTTTCCTGGGTCAATTTGTGCCAGTCTACATCATTTTCGCGGCCTGCGGCGCATTGATCGCCCTGGCAGGCGTCTTTGGCTTCATTGCACTACCCCGAAACGTTGTCCCGATTGAAGAACCTGATCTCACATCTCAAGCAAATTTGCAAACAACAAAAGAAAGAGGGAACATCTATGGTTGATATTCGTATCCAGCGACTGGCAAAACTGCTGGTGCATTACTCGCTCGATCTCTGGCAAGGTGATCGTCTAGCAATTCAGACACAGCCGCTCGGCGCGCCGCTCGTGCTGGAACTTGTGCGCGAGGCGCTGCGAGCGGGGGCGCACCCCGAATACTTTATTACGCTGCCAGGAGCGATGGAAATCACATTCCAGGAGGCATCTGACGAGCAATTGCGCTATATCTCTCCTGGTTTTCGTACCATCGTCGAAGAATATGAAGCCGCCATCACCATTCTCGCGTCAGAAAATACAAAGGCCATGAGCGGCATCAATCCTGAGCGTATGGCAGTCAGGCAGCAGGCTATGCATGATTTGTCGGCGACACAGTTGAAGCGCACCAACCCGGATGATCCCCACGCGCCCGGCTCGTTGCGCTGGAACGGCGTGCTGCTACCAACCAACGCTTCCGCGCAGGACGCGCAGATGTCGCTGGCCGATTTCGAGAACTTTGTCTACCGCGCCTACTTTTTAGATGAGGAGGACCCGGTAGCAAGCTGGCAGGCGCTGGCCGAGCAGCAGGAACGCATGGTGCAGTGGCTCAAAGGGAAACGCACCGTTCACTTGCGCGGACAGGATACCGACCTGACCTTCTCCATCGAGGGGCGCATATTCATCAATGATGATGCCCACTACAATATGCCCGGCGGCGAATTTTTCACCGGTCCGGTGGAGCATACGGCCAATGGCTTCATTCGCTACAGCTTCCCGGCCACTTTCGGGGGTCGCTCGGTTGATGATGTGCGCCTGCGTTTTGAAAATGGCGTGGTGGTCGAGGCAAGCGCCGCGCAGGGCCAGGCATTTCTGGACCAGATGCTCTCTCTCGACGAAGGGGCGCGTCGCCTGGGCGAGTTCGCCTTCGGCAACAACAAAAACGTGGATCGCTGCATCAAAAGCACCCTGTTCGATGAAAAAATGGGAGGCACCGTCCACCTGGCGCTGGGCGCGAGCATTCCGCAAACGGGCGGCGTGAACCAATCCGCGTTACACTGGGATATGGTATGCGATCTGCGCGCGGGCAGCGAAGTGCGTATAGATGGCGAACTCTTTGCTAAAGATGGACAATTCGTCATCTAATAGCGCATGATAAAAAACAGGAATGCAAAAATGCAAATGGCGGTCGCCATTTGCATTTTTGCATTCCCATTTTTCATTACAGCATGGGGCGAATGGAGCGAACGGTATAGTTAGTCACGCCGCCGGGTGTTGAGACAGTCACATGGTCGTCAACCTGGTGTCCCATCAGCGCTTTGCCGACGGGCGATTGATCGGAGATCAGGCTGTTTTTGGGATCGGCCTCAAAGGTCTCCACGATTTTGAAGGTGCGCACTGCGCCCGAATCGGCCATTACCTCGACCTGCATACCGATACGTACAATGGGTGGGCCTTCCAGGTCGTCATGCATATCGCCGGTCATGATCTCAGCGAGGGCCAGCAGGCGCTCGAGTTGCAGGATTTCACCCTCGGTTTTCGCCTGTTCGTTCTTGGCGTCTTCGTAGGCGCTGCTTTCGCTTATATCACCGGCTTCCTTCGCCTCGTGTATATAGTCAGCGATCTCTTTGCGTTTGACGGTGCGCAAGTATTCCAGGCGTTCCTGCTTTTTGGCAAAGCCTTCTGGAGTCAGACGATACACCTTTTGTTCTGACTTCGCCTGTGTTGTATCACTCTGTCCACCAATACTCATAGACTACTCCTCCCTGGTGTCAGGGGAAATGGGGTACACACCCCCTGAAAAAACCTTATTTAGACATGAAGCAGATTATACGTTCTGAATTACCAGACGTCAAGTGATTGAGGCACTTTTTTTACACAACCCTGAAATTCCTTTGTCGTAGCCTCAAATCGGTGTCTGTGGATAGCCTGGTATCAGCCGACCCATACGGAATAATGAAGTACCGCATACCTCGCAGTCGCCCTGCACGGCAATACGTCCGTTCTTCATTGTCACTTCATGAGCGTTCAGTATAGCTCTTTTTTCTTTGCACTTCATACAATACGCTTTGATGCGCGGTCTGGTTGTACCATTGTCCGCGTTGATCGTCACATCCGGCATTCTGGCCTCATCCGCAGACGCGATTGAGCGCGCCCCTACAGTGTTGGTCTGCGCGATAGCCCGTTCCGCGCTCCATTTCAGAATGGTTGCGCAGACCGTTTCGGGCAGTTCTTCGTGAACAGCAGACGCGGTACGCTGTAACAATATCATACGTGTCGTGTCCCCGCTCATCTCTTCGTCGTCTAATCCGAATGAACGCGATGTTTCAAGCCCCCGTTCGTATTGGGCATGTTGTAATGCTCCGGTTCCCCAGATTATCAACGTTGGCTGCCGCAATTTTTCCATTGCATCAGAGACATCGCTGGAAAGATTACCGGCGAGCCAGTCCATAGGCGCGTGTTCCGCCCCAAACTGATGTGTCGTTGCATATTTATAATCCGGTGATGGGTTACTCTGACTGCTCGTTAGCGACCTCATTATCATGCGTTCGGGTTGACCATATCTCAAACGCCTGGCTAGCCGTCCGGTCTCCACCAGCAGTGGATAGAGCAACGCCTGCGCCTGTTTCATGATGATCCTGGCGCGTGGCACATTAGGAAGCACAGCGGGAAGTCCGAACATGCCTGCTTGATAGCCATGTAAGGCCGTTGGCGAAAGCAGAACCAGGCGGCTGCAAAGCTCTGGCGAATTGGCGGCGACGGTGGCAGCATAATTGCAAGCAAGGCGGCTTGCCACGAGTGTAGCTGGTTCCGTCACGACATTCGTAAGAAAATCATGCAGAAGTTGCGTATAGAGATCGGACGTGTAGGATATATCGGGGCGGTCTGACAGGCCAAAGCCGAGCAAGTCGAGGGCATACACGCGGTAGCTCGTTGCCAGCGATGCCATGATACCGAGCATTTCAAATGCTGACCCGGCCAGTTCAGGCGTATGGACAAGCGCCAGCGGCGGCGCATCTTGCTCCCCTGCCACTTTATAGTAAATATGCCCGTGCGTCCACCGGTATAAGTGCGCCTCGCCCGGCAATGGGCTGTCTAACGGTTGCGGCGTCGCTAACATGTGGCGAAACGCGACCAGGCCAGCCAGGGCGACAGAACCAAGCACGCCCAATCCGAGTAGACGCGCCAGGAATCGCGCACTTCCTACAAGTCTGTCAATAACATATTTCATGCTCGAAACGCCTCCTTGTTTGTAGAGACAAGATAATCTATCCACCAGAGTATAGCATAGCATAGTTACTTGCGGTTATGTTGCCAGGGCGGGGGCAAAGAGGCTGTAGGG